>NZ_JBIUWD010000004.1:0-350597 GCF_044743285.1 Microbacterium sp. NPDC087665
CATGAGAGACCTTCGTGTGATCGAACAGGAACCTAGACAGCTCCCACTCGACACCGAAGGTCTCTCCTACGTCAACAACGATCCGGGTCAGTACATCTAGCGCGAGGCTGCTGGCTCGACCTGCATCCCCATGACGGTGCGCACGATCCACGGATGCGCATGATCATCGTCGATATGCCTCATGCCGAGTGCTTCGGCGACGCGGCGTGACGCGGTGTTGTCGGGGTGGATGATCGCGGTGAGGAGCGTCGGGGCGAACTCGCGTCGCACCAGCTCGACGCAGGCGCGGGCCGCTTCGGTCGCGTAGCCGCGGCGCTGCATCGCACGGCGCACGTGATAGCCGACTTCGAGCACCGCGACCTCGTTCACCGACTGCCACGTGATTCCGCATTCCCCGACGAAATCGCCGTCGTGCGTCTCGATGATCCACAGTCCGTGTCCGTGCTCGCGGTATCGCCGCTGCATCCCCTCGATCCAGCCGGCGCTCTCGTCTCGCGTCTCCGGAGCCGGGTAGAACGTCATGACCTCGGGATCCCCGAGCATGTCCGCCATCGCGTCGAGATCTGAGGGGGCCATCTCGCGGAAGCGCAGTCGCTCGGTCGCATCCGGAAGCACCCGACGGACGTGAGCCGTCACAGGTCGATGGACTCTCCGGGCTCGAGAATGGAGAATTCCCCGCCGCCCTGTTCGGTGGCCCACTGCAGGCGCTGGCGGTGCATGCCCTTACCGATCACCGAAAGCGTCATGTCGTGCGTGCCGAAGGCGCGGCGCGGCATCACAGCCAGCACGTAGTCCATCGCCTCGCCCACTTTCAGCCACGGGGCGCCCAGAGGAGCGGCGAGGGTGTCGACCGACACGCCCTCCGGCACGGCGTAGGAGTCGCCGGGGTAGTACAGCTGATCGTTGACGAGCACGCCGACGTTCTCGACCACGGGGAGCGACGAGTGGATGACCTCGTGCGTGCCGCCGAAGAAGCGCAGGGTGAACTCGCCGATCGTGCGGGTGTCGCCGGGCGCGACGACGGTGACTTCGTATCCTTCGGCCGCTCGCGCGACGCCCGCGGGGGCGAAGATCGGGGTGCCGGGGGCTGCCCGGAGGATGCGATCGAGGTGCTCCGGCGTCCAGTGATCAGGATGCTCGTGGGTGATCACCACACCGACGAGCGAGCCCAGATCATGCAGGGGAGCGGTGAACGAGCCCGGATCGATGAGCAGTGTCTCACCGTTCTGGTCGATCCGGAGGCTGGCATGTTCGAACTTTGTCACGCGCATGGGTCGAGTCAACTCCCTCCGAGTTCCCTCCGCAAACCGTGTTCGCGAGCGCGCCACGCCCGGGCGCGCGAACAGGCTCACCTCGATTTGGCGCAGTGAGAATCGTCATGGCATACTTGAACGGTTGTCGCGGGACGGAAACGTTCCACATACGGCCCCATCGTATAGCGGCCTAGTACGCTGCCCTCTCACGGCGGTAACGCGGGTTCGAATCCCGCTGGGGTCACACAATGTGAAAGCCCCCGGATCCTGGAAACAGGACCGGGGGCTTTCGTCATTCTCCCGCCCCGGTTACGCGCTACGACGGGAGCCTGTGAGCCAGAGCGCGACTCCGGTGCATACCAGAGCGGCCGCGGCGAGAGGGAAGTCGAGCCCGTACATCGTGATCGCGATCACCGGTGCGACGAAGATCAGCACCGCGAGCACGGTCGCCGTGGTCGACGGGAACCGGGGCACTCCCGCACGGGGTGCCTTTTCGAAGCGCACGAGCCAGAGCGACAGCAGCCACACGGCGCCGAGCACGAAGACGAAGAAGATCGGGCGCGTCCACCACCAGAGCGGGCTTCCGGGCGCGGGCATCGGAATGGGGAGGAGCAGTTCGATGCCGATGAGGATCATGATCACCGGAAGATGCCAGAGGTACACGGTCATCAGCCGCGATCCGAGCACGAACACGACTCCCTGGGCCGGCCGCGTGCGCATCAGAGCGGTCAACGGACGATGGAGCATCGTCAACGCGGCGGCCTGGGCCACGGCCAGGATAGCGAGGGGAACGGTCGGTGGCCACTGATTCGTGAGCATGCTCGTCGAGTACCCGCCGAGCGAGACCAGCCCCCACAGGGCCGCGTAACCGCCGACGAACAGCAGACCGAGTTGCCACCAGGATCGACGGGAGAACCAACCGTCGAAGAAGAAGAAACCGATCTGCTGCGCGAACAGCCAGATGAAGGCGATGTTGGGGATGCCGAACAGCTCCTGTCCGAATCCGTATCCGGTGGGCGCCACGAGGTCGATGCCGAGAACGCCGCCGACGAAAAGGAATCGGAACGCGTCGACCGCGAGCCCCGCAGCAAGCAGCCCGACCAGCACCCATCCGCCGAAGCGGTCGTGCAGGCGCATCATCAGGGGCGCGGCGGCCTGCACGATCATGTATGCGGCCAGGAACCAGAGGGGCGAGCCCACGCCGATCGCGATCGTGTCGACGAGCGTCGGATCGATGTCGAGGGCGCGGGTGGCGCCGAGGGCGATGGCGAAGAACACGAACACGGGCAACGCGGGCTGTGCGAGGCGGGCCAGACGCACCCGCACGAAGGTGTCTGCGGAGTCGCCTCGGGCGACGGCCGAGCGCCAGCCCGCGCGAGCCGCGTACCCGCCGACCACGAAGAACAGCGGCATGATGTTGGCGAACCACGTCGCCAGCACGAACCAGGGCTGCTCCTCGACCGTCTTCTCGATGAGCAGCGAACCGTCTTCGCCACGGCCGACGCCGGTGAACAGGATGTGCACGATCACGACGAAGACCACGCAGGTCACGCGCGTCAGATCGAGGGTGAGGTCGCGCCCGGCGGGGACGGTGCGGGGCGTCGAATCAGTAGCGGCGCTGGTCATGCCGAAGACTCTATCCGTGGAGGTATGCGCATTCCGACATGCGACGAAGGGCCGCCGAGGTGTGTCTCGAGGCGGCCCTTCGTCGGTGGAAGAATCAGTCGGCGTCAGCCACGGCCGCCGCCTCCCGCGCGCTGCGGTTCGCGCGCCGGGCGCGGCGGATCAGCCAGATCACGAGGAGCGCCGCAGCCGTGATGGCGGCCCAGGGGAGGAGGAAGCCGACGGCGATCACGAGCGCGTTCAGCGACACGATCAGGCCGTTCCACCCGGCGAGCAGTCCGTCGGCGAAACCGGCGGGATCGGCCGTGGTCGGAGCCGAGGTGCGCGTCAACTGCACCTGGAGCGACGACATGGCGACCTGATCCTCGATCGACGCGAGCTGCTGCTCGTAGGACTCGAGCTGGGCCTGACGATCGGTGAGGGCGACCTCGGCTTCGATCAGTTCCGACACCGAACCGGACTGCGCCATCAGCTCCGTCAGCCGCTGGACCGACGCGCGGGTGGCATCCACACGGGCACGCAGGTCGACGGCGACAGAGGTGACGTCCTGACGGGAGATCGACGACGAGAGCACTTCGCCGGAGTCCTCCAGCGCGGCGATCACCGCGGGAAGGTCCGCGGACGGCACGCGGATGCTCACCCAGCCGTACCCCGAATCGGCCGGCGCGGGCTCGGAGGTGCCATCGACCGAGACGGCCTTCCCGATCTCGGTGCTCTCGACGTACCCGCCATGCTCTGCGGCGAGAGCGGCGACGGCATCGGCCGCATCGGCGATGTCCTTCACCTGCAGGGTGGCATTCGCCGTGGCGATGATCTCACGACCATTGTCGACGGCATCCGCACTCATCGCGGTTCCGGATTCGGCGGACATGTCGGCGTCACCGCTCCGCGAGGACTCGACGCTCTGGTCCGGCATGGCGACCCCCGACACCGGTGCGGCGCCGCCGTCGGAGCTCGTGCCGTCGGCCGTGCTCATGACCGAGCCCGATCCGACCACTCCGAGGATCGGGGGAGTGACGAGCACGCCGGCGGCGAATGCCGCGGCGACCCCCACTCCGGTCAACCAGCGGTGGCGTCGCACTCCCGACCGGGAATGTGCACGCGCCGGGGCAGCATGCAGGGGAGCGGGCTCCGTCCGGATCTCGGCGAACACCCGCGATTCGATCCGCGCGATCGCTTCGTCGGACAGCTCGGGAAGCTCGTCGGGTGTGTGCTGGTCGTTCATGCGTCTCTCACTTCCTTGACAGCGCCCCGCAACTGGGTGCGCACTCGCGAGAGACGATTGCGAACGACGGCGTGACTGACGCCCAGCTCTTCGGCGGCGGTCTGGTAGGCATAGCCCTCCGTCGCGCAGAGCCGGAAGACCTCGCGGTCGAGCTCGCTCAGCGTGCCGACCTCATCGGCGATCCGGGCGGCCAGGTCAGCGGTGATCACCTGCTCCTCGACGCTGACCGTGTCGGGAATGGTCTCGTCGAGCGTGTCGACGGTGTTCGCCCGATCCCGTCGACGCTGCCGCAGACGGTTCGCCGCCTGGAAGCGGCAGATCGTCGCGAGCCACGGGAGGATCGACTCTCCCTGCAGCTCCAGCCGAGGAAGCTTGCGCCAGGCGACGACGAAGGTCTCCTGGGTGACATCCTCGGCGTCCGCGGGGGACGCGAGGATGCCCTGGGCGATCCAGTACACGGGGCGCACATGGGCCCGGTACAGCTCGCGGAAGGCGTTCTCATCGCCGGCCGCGGCCTGCGCCGCCCATCTCTGATCACTCGTCTGCGTAGGCATCCTGATTCCGTTCGGTGTCTCTCACCCGGAAAGTGTCGAGGGATGCCTCATCGTCTCAGAATCAGTGCGCGGCGGCGTCGTGAGCGGCTTTGGCGGTGCTCTGCGACATCTTGTCGATCCATGCCAGGGCAAGAGCGGAGAAGATGAAGACGCAGTGGATGACGACCTGCCACAGCACGCCGGTGGGTGTGTACTTCTCGCCGTCTTCGTTGATCCCCGACTCACTCATGCCGCCGACTTCGATGAATGTCTTGAGCAGGTGGATCGACGAGATGCCGATGATCGCCATCGCGAGCTTCACCTTCAGCACGTTCGCGTTGACGTGTGACAGCCACTCGGGCTGGTCGGGGTGGCCCTCGGTGTTGATGCGCGAGACGAAGGTCTCGTATCCGCCGATGATCACCATGATCAGCAGGTTCGCGATCATCACCACGTCGATCAGACCGAGCACGGTGAGCATGATCGTGGCTTCTTCGATATGCGTGATGTCACCGAACACGTCTTCGGCGATCAGGTGCCACAGTTCCACCATGAACACGACGACGTAGACCAGCTGCGCGACGATCAGTCCGAGGTAGAGCGGCGCCTGCAACCACCGGCTGACGAAGATGAGGGAACCGATCGAACGGGCCCAGGAATTGCGAGGCGGCGCAACGAGGGGAGCGATGCCGTGCTCGGGGTTGTCAGGGTGCGAAGTCGTGGTCACGCGGACTATTTCACCATGCTCCCCAGCGCTCCGCTAACATTGCGTCTGCGAGAGGGAGTATCCCGGACCCGCGCGTAACGTCATCACGAGCATCAGCGCCGCTGCTCCGGGCGCGCGACGCACCCTGTGTGCGGGGGAGAGACTTTCGGTTCTTTCCCAACCCCTTCGAAAGGTGCCGTGCGCCCTTGGAAATCCCTCTGTGGTTCGAGATCACCTCCATGGTGGTCCTCACCATCATCCTCATCGGCGACCTGCTGCTCATCCGGCTCCGCCCGCACATCCCGTCGACCAAGGAGTCCACCCTCTGGGTCGTCTTCTACGTGGGACTGGCTCTGCTGTTCGCGGTGCTGCTCGGCAACGTCGGCGGATGGCGCAATGCCGGCGACTTCATCACCGGGTGGGCGCTCGAGTACAGCCTGTCGATCGACAACCTCTTCGTCTTCGTGCTGATCATGGCCCAGTTCGCGGTGCCGCGTCGCCTGCAGCAGCAGGTGCTGATGGTCGGAATCATCATCGCGCTGGTCTTGCGAGGAGCGTTCATCCTCGTCGGCGTCACGATCGTCGAGCACTTCTCTCCGATCTTCTACATCTTCGGCGCGTTCCTGATCTGGACGGCGATCCGGCAGGCGATGCCCGAGGGTGATCACGAGGGCGAGATGCAGCGCGAGAACTTCATCGTGCGTCTGCTGCGTCGCCGGATCGACATCAGCGAGGGCTACGACGGCTCGAAGCTGCGCACGACCGTCGACGGCAAGCGGATGTGGACGCCGATGATCATCGTCTTCATCACCATCGGCGTGACCGACCTCATCTTCGCGATCGACTCGATCCCCGCGATCTTCGAGATCACGACGAACGGCTTCCTCGTCTTCTCGGCCAACATCTTCGCTCTGATGGGCCTGCGCCAGCTGTACTTCCTGCTGGGAGACCTGCTCGATCGCCTGCGGTACCTGCACTACGGCATCGCCGTGATCCTCGGATTCATCGGCATCAAGCTGATCCTGCACGCGCTGCACGAGAACGAGCTGCCGTTCATCAACGGCGGACAGCACGTCGAATGGGTTCCCGACATCGACAACATGGTCTCGCTCGGAGTCATCGTGGTGTCGATGACCGTCGCGACGATCGCGAGCCTCATCGCCGCCTCCCGCGAGAAGCGCGCCGAGAAGCGAGCAGCCGTCACCGAGTGATGCGGGGCGACCTGCGCGCGGTCAGAACGCGCCCAGGTTCGCCTGCAGGCCCCCGTCGACGTACTCGCGTCGCAGGATTCCCCGGCGACGCAGGATCGGCACGAGTTCATCGAGCGTGCGGTGCAGCGATACGGGGTGGAAGTCGCCCCAGAGCAGCACGCCGTCGTTGCCCCACTCGCCGAGTTCTTCGATCAGATCGGCGAACTCCTCGGCCGTGCCGACGAATCCGCTGCGGTCCTTGATGCGCCCCGCGCGCACGAGCGCGGTGAGATGTGCTCGCAGAGGAGCGTCTTCGCCGTGGTCGCCGACGAGGCGTTGGATGCTTCCGCGCGAGACGTGGGCCCCGAAGATCGAGAGATCGAGGGGGCGATCCAGGTCGAGCGCCGTCAGGTCGGTCTCGAGGTCGCTCGACTGCTTGCGGGCGATCTGCAGGAGCGCGTCCTCGTCGGGATGCGCGGAGGCGGCGACGATCCGGTCGGCCTCCTCCGGTGACGAGACGATCACCGGCTGGATCGCGAACAGGATCTTGATGTCGTCGGGCCGTCGGCCCCGAGAGATCGCGGCGTCATGGATCTTCGTACGGTAGGCGCGGACGGATGCCTCGTGCAGGGGCGCGAGTGCCAGCTGCACGTCGGAGTTCGCACCCGCGAATCCGAGCCCGCGTCCCGAGCCGCCGGGGGAGACGATCGTGGGTTCGCCCTCGGTGAAGGGGAGGGCGTTGAGCGGCCCGTCGAATGCGTAGTACTCGCCCCGATGACGTACCGGGCGCAACTTGGATCCGTCGGCATACACGTCGGTGTCGCGGTCGAGCACGAGGGCACCGTCGTCCCAGCTGCGCCAGAGCTCGCGGATGCCGCTGAGCCACTCTTCGGCGCGGTCGTACGCCTCGTCGTGTCCGAGTTGGGCGGCATCGGAGAAGTGCCGGGCGCTGCCGGTGTCGGTGACGACGTTGAGGCCGAGGCGGTGTCCGCTCAGATGCTGCAGCGTCGAGAACTGCCGGGCGGAGGTGAACGGCAGAGAGGCTGCGGGGTTCACGGTGGGCACGACGCCCAGATGACGCGTCGCCTGGAACAGGTACGGAGCGAGCAGCAGCGGGTCGTGCTTGGGTCCGCCGAACGCGTGCCGAACGCGGATGTCGATGGTCGAGGGAGAGCCCAACGACGGGCCGTCCTCGATGATGACGAGATCGAATCCTGCCTGCTCGAGGGTGCGCGCGGCCTCCTGGTAGATCTCCGGTCGGGTCCAGTCGTAGTCCCAGTCGAGAGCGGGATAGCCCCAGCCCTGCGGGCCGAAGCCGCGTGCGAGGAACCAGCCGAAGTGCTGTGGACGTGTCATGCGACGACCTCCCTGGTGGACTGCAGCACGCGGGAGAGGTCGCCGATCAGATCATCGATGTCTTCGATGCCGATGGACAGCCGGAGTGTTCCGGGATCAATGCCGAGAGCCGACCGCTCCTCGTCGGTGCGCTGCGCGTGGCTGGTCGTCGCCGGGTGCAGTACGAGAGAGCGCACGTCGCCGATGTGCGTCATATGGATGAACACGCCCACGTTCTCGACGAACGCGCGCGCGGCAGGCAGCCCGCCGCGAAGTGTGAACGTGAAGATCGAGCCGAATCCTCCCTCGAGGTATCTCGAGGCGGTCGCGTGGTCGGGGTGCGAGGGCAGGCCGGCGTAGTCGACGCTCTCGACATCGGGATGCGCTGCGAGCCATTCCGCCACCGCCTGGGCGTTGCGGGACTGGCGTTCGACGCGGAGTCCGAGCGTCTCGACGCCCTGTCCGATCAGGAACGCATTGAGTGGAGAAGGGGAAGCTCCGAACCGGGGAGCCACCGACTCGCGGGCATAGGCGATACGGGCCTTCCCACCGTGGCGGGCGGCGACGCTGGGCGTTCCGCCGCGACCGGGCAGCACGAGGTGGGGCGCGTTGTGTCCGGCGGCCTCCGCATCGAATCGGCCGCTGTCGACGATCACGCCCCCGAGGACGGAGCCGTGCCCGGCGAGGAACTTCGACGCCGAGTGCACGACGATCGCCGCGCCGTGCTCGAGCGGACGCAGAAGATACGGCGTCGCGAGGGTGTTGTCGACGATGAGCGGAATCGCCGATTCGTCGGCGACCGCGCTCACAGTGGCGATGTCGAGGATGTCGTTGCGGGCGTTCGCGATCGATTCGGCGAACAGCGCCCGGGTGTTCGGACGGATCGCGCAGCGCCAGGCATCCGGATCCGCGATGTCGTCGACGAACGTGGTCTCGATGCCCAGCCGGGCGAGGTTGTCGAGGAACAGGCCACGGCTGCCCTCATAGATGTGGGTCGACGACACGATGTGGTCACCGGCGCCCGCCACGGTGAGGAGAGCGGTGACGACCGCCGCCTGGCCGCTGGCGACGAGCACCGCGTCCGCACCCGATTCGAGCGCCGCGAGCTGGCGCTCGACCGCGTGCACGGTGGGATTTCCCGTCCGGGTGTAGCCGAATCCCGCTCCCGTGCCGAAATGGTCGGCCGCGTGATCGAAGTCGTCGAACTCGAACCCGGCGGTGAGGTAGATCGGTGTGGCGCGTGCGGCCGCGGTGTCGCGCGTCCTCGCCGCATGCACGGCGCGAGTGGCGAAGCGGGCGTTGTCGACGGTCATGCGATGCCTCTCGATGATTCGGGTGATCAGTAGAGTGTCACGGCGCGTCATCGCATGCCGAAGCGGTGGTAATCTGACGTCATGCGGACCGTGCTCCTTCTTAGCGGCCGCGACGAGACCTCGTTCTGAGCCCCTCCTCGTCGCGGAGTCCAACGTGGGCCGACCCGCCAGCTTCAGGAGAAGAGCCATGAACACCCCCGCAGTCGACGTCGATTCCTCACGCCCGAGAACCCTGGCCGAGAAGGTCTGGGATGACCACCTGGTCGTGAAGGGTGAGAACGGGGAACCGGACCTCATCTACATCGATCTCCACCTGGTGCACGAGGTGACGAGTCCACAGGCCTTCGACGGGCTGCGGTCCGAGGGACGTCCGTTGCGTCGCCTCGATCTGACGATCGCCACCGAAGACCACAACACGCCCACGTGGGACATCGACAAGCCCATCGCCGACCTCACCAGTCGCACGCAGATCGAGACGCTGCGTCGCAACGCCGCCGAGTTCGGCGTCCGCCTGCACTCGCTGGGCGACGCCGAGCAGGGCATCGTGCATGTGGTCGGGCCGCAGCTCGGACTCACGATGCCGGGCATCACCGTCGTGTGCGGAGACTCGCACACGTCGACGCACGGCGCGTTCGGCGCGATGGCGTTCGGTATCGGCACCAGCGAGGTCGAGCACGTCATGGCGACCCAGACGTTGCCGCTGAAGCCTTTCAAGACGATGGCCATCAACGTCGACGGCACGCTGCGTCCCGGTGTCACGGCGAAGGACATCATCCTTGCGGTCATCGCGAAGATCGGAACCGGCGGAGGACAGGGCTACGTGCTCGAGTTCCGCGGCAGTGCGATCCGCGCGCTCTCGATGGAGGGCCGGATGACGATCTGCAACATGTCGATCGAGGCCGGCGCTCGGGCGGGCATGGTCGCCCCGGACGAGACCACCTTCGCCTATCTCGACGGACGCGCCCACGCCCCCAAGGGGCAGGACTGGGATGACGCCGTCGCCTACTGGCGCACGCTGCCGACCGATGACGGTGCGGTCTTCGACGCCGAGGTCTTCATCGACGCCGACGATCTCGAGCCGTTCGTCACCTGGGGAACGAACCCCGGACAGGGCAGCTCGTTGTCGGCCTCGGTGCCGGATCCCGCCGGCATCGCCGACGCGAACGAGCGTGCGGCTGCCGAGCGTGCACTCGAGTACATGGACCTGACCCCGGGCACCCCGCTCAAAGAGGTGCCGGTCGATGCCGTCTTCATGGGGTCGTGCACGAACAGCCGCATCGAGGATCTCCGGGCATTCGCGTCGATCATCCAGGGCAAGCAGAAGGCCGATGGCGTGCGCGTCATGGTCGTTCCCGGCTCCGCCCGCGTGCGGCTCGAAGCGGAAGCAGAGGGCCTCGATCAGATCATCAAGGACTTCGGAGCCGAGTGGCGATTCGCCGGTTGCTCGATGTGCTTGGGGATGAACCCCGACCAGCTCGCCCCCGGCGAGCGGTGCGCGTCGACATCGAACCGCAACTTCGAGGGACGCCAGGGCAAGGGCGGGCGCACGCACCTCGTGTCGCCGCTCGTCGCCGCTGCCACCGCCATTCGCGGAACCCTGTCCAGCCCGAGTGATCTGGAGGCCTGATCATGGAGAAGTTCATCACCCACACCGGCATCGCGGCACCGTTGAAGCGCTCGAACGTCGACACCGATCAGATCATCCCCGCGGTGTTCCTCAAGCGCGTGACGAAGACCGGCTTCGAAGACGCGCTGTTCCACGGCTGGCGTCAGGATCCCGAGTTCGTTCTGAACCAGCCCGCATTCCAGGGCGCATCCGTGCTGGTCGCCGGGCCCGACTTCGGGACCGGATCGAGTCGTGAGCACGCGGTCTGGGCGCTGCGGGACTTCGGTTTCTCCGTCGTCCTGAGCCCGCGCTTCGCCGACATCTTCCGAGGCAACTCGGGCAAGCAGGGACTGCTCGCGGCAACCATTTCCGAAGAAGATCTGGAGCGGATCTGGGCCGAGATCGACCGGAATCCCGGCGCTCGGATGACCGTCGACCTCGAGGCGCGGACCGCGTCGATCGGCGACATCCAGGCCGACATCGGGATCGACGATTACACTAGATGGCGGCTCCTCGAAGGGCTCGATGACATCGGGCTCACACTGCGCAACGAAGACAAGATCGCGCAGTTCGAGGCCCGTCGCGAGTCGTGGCGGCCCCGGACCCTTCCCGTTCTGTAACGGGGGAGGCGCGGGTGGACCAAGGGGCATCCGCCCCCGACTTTTCGTAAATGAAGTGAGGCTCCGAATGACGACACCCGTGCGCGACGCTCTTCCGGACGGAGTCCCCGCACTCACCGGAGACGTCCTCGCGATTCGAGGCGGACGGCCGCTGCGCGGCCGCGTCGACGTCAAGGGCGCGAAGAACCTCGCGACCAAGGCGATGGTCGCCTCGCTCCTGGGTGAGACGGTCAGCACCCTGCGCGACGTGCCGGCGATCAGCGATGTCGCCGTCGTGCGCTCGCTCCTCGAGGTCCACGGCGTGCGGGTGAGCGAGGGCGACGAGCCCGGCTCCCTCGTCTTCGACCCGAGTGACGTCGAGTCGGCGCACTTCGAGGAGATCGACGCTCACGCCGGTGCCTCGCGTATTCCGATCCTCTTCTGCGGACCGCTGCTGCACCGTCTGGGCCAGGCATTCATCCCGGACCTCGGCGGCTGCCGTATCGGCGACCGCCCGATCGACTTCCACCTGGACGCCCTGCGCAAGTTCGGCGCCGTCGTCGAGAAACTGCCCAGCGGCATCCGCCTCTCGCGTCCGAACGGACGTCTGCACGGCGCGAACATCCACCTGCCCTACCCGAGCGTGGGGGCCACCGAGCAGGTGCTCCTCACCGCGGTGCGCGCCGAGGGCGTCACCGAGCTTCGCAACGCCGCCATCGAGCCCGAGATCATGGATCTCATCGCGGTGCTGCAGAAGATGGGCGCCATCATCTCTTACGAGCCCAACCGGGTCATCGTCATCGAGGGAGTCGAGACCCTTCGCGGGTACGACCACCGCTCGATCTTCGACCGCAACGAGGCCGCTTCCTGGGCTTCGGCGGCGCTCGCGACCGACGGCGAGATCTTCGTCGGCGGCGCCAAGCAGCAGGAGATGCTCACCTTCCTCAACGTCTTCCGCAAGGCGGGCGGATGGTTCGACATCCAGGAAGACGGCATCCTGTTCCGTCGCGAAGGCGAGCTGCGCCCGGTCGTCGTCGAGACCGACGTGCACCCCGGCTTCATGACCGACTGGCAGCAGCCTCTCGTCGTCGCGCTGACCCAGGCGAACGGACGCTCCGTCGTGCACGAGACCGTGTACGAGAACCGGATGGGCTTCACCGACGCGCTCGTCAAGATGGGTGCCGACATCGTCGTGCATCCGCAGGGCCTGCAGGCAGGACCCCGCCGCGTTCCCCGTCGCGACCTCGAGCAGGCCGCTGTGATCACGGGACCCACGCCGCTGCACGGCGCCGACATCGTCGTCCCCGACCTTCGAGGTGGCTACAGCCATGTCATCGCCGCGCTGACCGCGTCGGGCGAGTCGAAGGTCTCCGGCGTCGACATCCTCAGCCGCGGATACGAGAAGTTCCTCGCCAAGCTCGACGCGGTGGGCGCCGACTTCGACGTTCTGCGGTGACCCCGATGCCCCAGAGGTCGCTCGAGAAGTCGCGACCGAGCATCTTCTGGCCCCTGGCGGGGCTGGTCGTGCCGCTCGTCTCGTTGATCGCGAAGATCCGTATCACGGGAGCCGACAAGCTCCCACGCGAAGGATCGTACGTTCTTGCACCGAACCACTACTCGGAGTTCGATCCGCTCATCGTCGCCGTCGCCGTGTGGCGAGCCGGCCGTGCACCGCGCTTCATGGCCAAGGAGAGTCTCTTCAAGGTCCCCGTGCTGGGATGGTTCCTGCACCGTACGGGCATGATCCCCGTCGCGCGCACCTCCTCGGCGGCCTCGGCCAAGCAGACGATGAAGCAGTCGGCGGATCTGGTCGAGCACGGGCGCGGCGTCATCGTCTACCCCGAAGGCACGCTGACGCGAGACCCCGATCTCTGGCCGATGAGGGGAAAGTCCGGTGCCGTGCGACTGGCGTTGGCCGACGGCATCCCGCTGATCCCGATGGCCCAGTGGGGCACGCAGGAGATCATGGGTCGCTACCAGAAGGGTCTGAGCCTCTGGCCGCTGCGCAAGCCGGTTCGCGTGCTCATCGGCGATCCGATCGACGTCTCCGACCTGCGCGCACGCGCGACGGAACCCGCGGCCCTCAACGAGGCGACATCGCGTCTGATGCAGGGCATCACCGCGCTCCTCGAACAGCTTCGCGACGAGAAGGCGCCGGCCGAACGCTGGAATCCCTCGTCGCACGGTCAGAAGGAGACAGGACGCCTTGACTCCTAAGAGAACAGCGCCCACTGGTCCGCGTGTCGCCGTCATCGGCGCCGGCAGCTGGGGAACCACCTTCGGCAAGATCCTCGCCGACGGCGGGGCGCAGGTGACGATGTGGGCGCGCCGCGCAGAGCTCGCGCACGAGATCGACGAGGCCAAGCGCAACTCGCGTTACCTTCCCGGCATCAATCTGCCGCGGACGATGGCCGCCACGCACGAGCTCGCGACGGCGCTGGACGGCGTCGATCAGGTATACCTCTCGGTGCCCAGCCAGTCGCTGCGCGAGAATCTCAAGGCGCTGCGACCCCTGATCGCCGATTCCGACGCCAAGATCGTCAGCCTCATGAAGGGCGTCGAGCGCGGCACCGGGCTGCGCATGAGCCAGGTGATCCAGCAGGAGATGCGGTGCGATCCCGATCGCATCGCGGTGGCCTCGGGGCCCAACCTCGCACTCGAGATAGCGCGCGAGCAGCCGACCGCCGCCGTGATCTCCTCGCGCAGCCAGGAGACGGCCGAGGTGGTCGCTCGCGCGGCACGCAACAGCTACTTCCGCACGTTCGTGAACACCGACGTGATCGGAACCGAGTTCGGCGGGGTGCTCAAGAACCTGATCGCCGTCGCGATCGGCATCGTCGACGGCGTCGGATACGGCGAGAACACCAAGGCGTCGATCATCACGCGCGGTCTCGTCGAGATGACGGACTTCGCGGTGGCGCATGGCGCCCATCCGGAGACGCTCCAGGGACTGGCGGGTCTCGGCGATCTGATCGCCACCTGCCAGTCGCCGCTGAGCCGCAACAACACAGCCGGTCGGCTTCTCGGCCAGGGGTACAGCTTCCAGGACGTCGTGAAGCAGATGCAGCAGACGGCCGAAGGACTCGCGTCCGTGGCTCCGGTACTGCAGCTCGCGCGGGAGTCCGAGGTCGACATGCCCATTGTCGAACAGGTGAAGATGGTGCTCGACGGGAAGATGAACCCGCGCGACATCGCACCCCACCTGACGACAGACGATGACACCCCGCAGGGGGAGAGGACCAACCATGGACAAGCAGACGGTGGTGGTGCTGTTCGGAGGGCGCTCCAGCGAGCATTCGATCAGTTCCGCAACGGCGGGCGGAGTGCTGGGCGCGATTGATCGCGACCGCTACGCGGTGATCCCGGTCGGGATCACGCGCGAGGGGGCGTTCGTGCTCGAAGAGGACGATCCGGCGAAGTTCCCGTTGGATGCGGCGCACCTGCCCGAGGTCGTCGACAACGGCACGCGGGTGCTGTGGCCCGAGCCCGGCGGAGATCGCACGCTTCGTGTCGTCCAAAGCGACGGTACGGTCACCGGCCTCGGTGAGATCGACATCGTCCTGCCCATCCTCCACGGCCCGCATGGCGAAGACGGAACGATTCAGGGCTACTTCGACACGCTCGAGGTGCCGTACGCCGGTGGTGGGGTGCTCGACTCCGCTCTGTGCATGGACAAGCACTTCATGAAGATCGCGCTGCAGGCGGCGGGTATCGCCGTGGCGCCGTCGGTGACGGTACGCCGCCGGGACTGGGACAGCGGGTCGGAGCACGTGCGTGCGCGGGCTTCCGAGCTCGGTCTGCCGTTGTTCGTCAAGCCGGCCCGTGCCGGCTCGAGCGTGGGCGTGTCCAAGGTCGAGTCGCTGTCGGAACTGGATGCGGCCCTGGCGATCGCTTTCGCCGAAGACGACAAGGTGCTCATCGAGACGGGCGTGAGTGGTCGCGAGATCGAGGTCGCGGTGCTCGAGAGCGCCGACGGCGTGCGCGCCTCCCTCCCGGGCGAGATCGTCCTGACGTCACGCGGGTTCTACGACTTCGAGGGCAAGTACCTGGGCGGTGACGGTGTCGATGTCGTGTGCCCTGCCGAACTCACCGAGGCGGAGATCGCGTCGATCCAGGATGCCGCCATCCGGTCTTTCGAGGCGGTGGAAGGCCGGGGGCTCGCGCGCGTCGACATGTTCTTGACGGCCGACGGCGGGCTCATCGTCAACGAGCTCAACACCATGCCGGGGTTCACCCCGATCTCGATGTTCCCGAAGTGCTGGGTCGCCTCGGGCCTGAGCTACGGCGACCTGATCTCCGAACTCATCGAAGCAGGTCTTCGCCGCTGATCGCCCTCACCCCGCGTGCGGCGGCTGCGGCGGATACGACGGCGGCGCCTGCGGGCCGGGAGCCGGCGGGTAGGGCGCGACCGGCGGAGCCGGGTGACCATACCCGGCGACCGGGTATGCGTTCTGCGGTGCGGCGCCCGGCTGTGCAGGAGAGACGGTGCCGGATGATGCGCGGTGGATCAGGGCAGCGACGAGGGCGGTCACCCATCCCCAGAAGAGCGCCCAGGTGACACCGGTCGTGCTCATGCTGAAGAACTGCGACTGATACATCTCGACCTGCTCGGTGGGAATGCGCAGTGCGGACAGCGCCAGCGGAGTCCGTGCCACACCGGCTGCCCACCCCGCGACGACGATGGCGCCCCAGGTACCGAAGAATACCGCCGCCCCGCGACCGGGCGCCGCGCCTCGAGCGACCATGCGGACGAAGAGCCAGGTCAGTCCGGTCAGCAGGACGACGGCCACGAGCATCCCCACCGTCCCCAGGGGGGAGCCGGGGCGACCGACCCACCACCCGATCGGGTCGGGGAGCAGCCAGACCCGAGGGATTGCGGGCACCCCACCGACGACGAAGAGGTATCCGACGAATCCGCTGAGCAGAGCGCCGACGCCGACCATGAGGGCCGCGACGAGCGCGACACGGTTCGCTGGATTCCGGTTCATGCCGCGAGTCTAGACGCGGCCCGTCAGTCGGCGGGGGGTTCGACGCGGTCGGTGCACTGCGCCGTCGCGGGCGAGAGGCCCGGCTGGATGCTTGCGGACAGCTTCTCGATGACCGTGCGGAAGTCGATCTGGGCCTCGCGGCGGATGATGACCTCGACGGCGGGATCACGGCCGTAGGTGACGAGGCGCTGGCGCTCCTCCTCCTGCTCGAGCACGAGCCAGTCGACGCTCCCCACGGTGGTGCAGACGAGGTCGGAGGGGGCCGGCGGGGCGACGCCGCAGCGGAGCACGATCGTCGGATCTCCCCAGGCGCCCGTGGCCTGCGCGTCGGTCCAGACGCGGTCGAACCCGGAGACGTTGGCGGGAAGCAGCACCGACACGTCGGCGCAGGCAGGATTGTTCGCGTCGTCGGCGGGGTCGAGATGGATCGTCGTGGAGCAACCGACGAGGGCGAACGCCAGAGTCCCCGCAACCGCGACGGCAGCGACGAGGCGACGGGGAAGAGGCATGCTTCCAGGCTACCTTTGTGAGCATGCCCTCCCGACCCGAAGCCGACGATCCTCTGCTCGGAGACCTGTCCGAAGGGCAGATTCTGCGAGCGATCCTCTCCCGCACGGCACCGGCCACTCACACCATCCTCGGTCCGGGCGATGACGCCGCCGTGATCGCGGCACCGTCGGGATCCGTGGTCGCCACCACCGACACCCTCGTGCACGGACCCGACTTCCGGTTGGCGTGGACCTCGGGATACGACCTCGGGTGGAAGGCGGCTGCGGTCAATCTCGCGGACATCGCCGCGATGGGCGCTCGTCCCACGGCGCTGCTCGTCGCACTCGCGATCCCTCGAGACCTTCGTCTGTCGTTCGTGGAGCGCCTCGCAGACGGCTTCCGCGAAGCCTGCGCCGCGCTCGCTCCCGGATGCTCCGTGGTCGGCGGGGACCTCACTGTGTCCGATGTCCTCACGGTTGCCGTCACCGCGCTCGGAGATCTGGAAGATCGTCGGGCGGTCACGCGATCGGGTGCGCGTCCGGGGGACTCGATCGCGGTCGCGGGCGAGATGGGTCTCGCCGCCCACGGACTCGCCGTGCTGTTCGGCCGGTTCCGAGAAGACGATCGCCCTGTGCCCGTCGACGTGTCGAAGCTCGCCGCAGGGGAGTCGGCGGCCGTCGCCGCCCAACTGCGGCCTTCTCCTCCGATCGGTCTGGGCCCGATGGCCGCGGTGGCGGGAGCCACGGCCATGATGGACATCTCCGATGGGCTCGCCCTCGACGCAGGGCGGATGGCGGATGCCTCCGACGTCACGTTCGCCCTGGATGGCTCAGCGCTGGGGAACAACCCCGAGCGCGCGCTGGCGGGCGGGGAGGATCATGCCCTGCTCGCGACGTTCCCCGACGGTGTTCTCGCACCGGGCTTCCGCATCATCGGTCGGGTGCAGGAACGCGGCGAGGCGGGTGTGCTCCGCGACGGTCGGGTCGTCGACGTGGCCGGATGGGACCCTTACCGCGACTGGGACTCGGCAGTGGGCTGATCGGCGCCGGTCGGCTGCAGGCGCGGTTGCGCCCACCAGATCGTGGTGTCCCCGTAGGTCTTCTCGCGGACGAGCTCGAGTCCGGCGGCTTCGAGGTCCGGCGGCGTCGACCGGCGTGCGCGCTCGATGACGACGAGCGCGTCAGACGACAGCGAGGGGGCGAGGGCGACGAGGTCCGCGGTCATCGCGTCGTCATCGAGATCGTACGGGGGATCGGTGAAGACGAGATCGAAGGGGCCCTGCGTGCGCACCAGGAACGGATGCACCGCACTCTCGTGCACGCGAGCGGTGGGGAGGTTCCCCGCGCGAGCGACGGCGGTCGCATTCCGGCGGACGACCGCGGCGGCGGCCCGCCCGCGTTCCACCAGCTCCGCGCTCTGGGCGCCCCTGCTGAGAGATTCCAGCCCGAGCGCACCGGAACCGGCGTAGAGGTCGAGTACGCGAGCGTCATCGATCGCTCCGGCCGACTCGAGTGACCCGAAGAGCGATTCGCGCACGCGATCGCTCGTCGGTCTGGTCCCGGCATCCGGCACTTCCAGGCGGGTGCCTCCGGCTGTCCCGGCGATGATCCTCGTCACCCACTCACGATACGACAGCGCGCGTGCTCCGAGTGTCGGACGGGTTCCCTAGACTCGATCCATGCCGCTCACCCTGGACTCGTCGCTCGACGACGCCCTGGGCGCGGCGACCGCGAAGACGCTGGGCCGCGCGTTCTCCATGCGCACGGTCGGCGATCTGCTCTCGCACTACCCACGCCGCTACGCGGATCCCGGTGAGCTCACGCCGATCCGCGAGCTCCCGATCGGAGAGACGGTCACGATCGTCGCCGAGGTGCTGTCGTCGAGCTTCCGACGCATGCGCAACCGGCAGGGTGCCATGGTCGACGTGGTCATCGGCGATGGTGTCGGTCGCATGTCGCTGATGTTCTTCGCCAAGAACATCGGTCAGGCGGAGTGGCGCTCCAACGATCTCGCGGTCGGGCGACGCGGAGTGTTCTCCGGCAAGGTCGGAGAGTTCAACGGCGTCACGCAGTTCGCACATCCCGAATACGAGCTCTTCGACGACGAGGACTCGGCGCGTCGCAGTGCGGATGCGCGAGCTGCCGTGCCGATTCCGATCTACCCCGCGACGTCGACCATTCAGACCTGGCAGATCGCCCGGTTCATCGGACGGGTGCTGGACGACCTCGTCGATGCTCCTGACCCGCTTCCGGAATCCGTTCGCGTGCGTGAAGAGCTGCTCACAGCGCGCGATGCACTCGAGAAGATCCATCGGCCGGCCACGCGCAACGACATCGATCCCGCCGTACGCACCCTGCGCATGCACGAGGCGCTCACTCTGCAGACGGCACTCCTGCAGCAGCGTGACGCGGTGCGGTCACTCTCCGCCACGCCTCGCCCCTCCCAGCCCGGCGGGCTGCTCGAACGCTTCGACGCGGGGTTGCCCTATACGCTCACGCCCGACCAGCAGTCGGTGGGGGTGCAGGTCGCCGCCGACCTCGTCGGGGCGTGGCCGATGAACAGGCTCGTGCAGGGCGAGGTGGGTTCGGGCAAGACGCTCGTCGCCCTGCGTGCGATGCTGCAGGTCGCCGAGAGCGGTGGACAGGCAGCATTGATCGCTCCGACCGAGGTCCTGGCAGGGCAGCATCTGCGATCGATCACCAAGATGCTGGGTCGCGACCTGGCGCCCCTGGTGATGCCGACGCTGCTCACCGGCCAGATGCCCGCCGCCGAGCGACGCAAGGCGGCGTTGCGGGTTGCATCCGGCCAGGCGCTCATCGTCGTGGGGACGCACGCTCTGCTCGGGGAGAAGACCACGTTCGCCGATCTGGGGCTCGTCGTCGTCGATGAGCAGCATCGTTTCGGGGTCGAGCAGCGCGAGGCTCTCCGAGCCAAGGGATCGAGTCCGCACGCGCTGGTGCTCACCGCCACTCCGATCCCGCGCACGGTGGCAATGACCGTCTTCGGCGATCTCGACACGTCTGTGATCCGCACGATGCCGGCGGGGCGCGCGGGTATCGAGACGTTCGTCGCTCCTCTGGCCGAGCACCCCGGTTGGTTCAACCGGGTGTGGGAACGCGCCGCCGAAGAGATCGCACGGGGGCGCCAGGTCTTCGCGGTGTGCGCCGCGATCGATACGACCAAGAAGACGGGCGAGGCGGGCGAGCAATCCCTGCTCGCCCCGGAGGGCGCCGCCGGTCCGCGCTGGGGCGTCGTGCAGCTCGACGAGGCGCTGTCGACGCACCCGACGCTCGGTGGCCTGCGCAGGGCCGTCCTGCATGGACGCATGCGGTCCGATGAGAAAGACGCCGTGATGCAGGCGTTCGCGCGTGGCGAGATCGATCTGCTGATCGCGACGACGGTCATCGAGGTCGGCGTCGACGTGCCGAATGCGTCGACCATGATCGTTCTCGATGCCGATCGGTTCGGTGTCTCCCAACTCCATCAGTTGCGCGGACGCGTCGGACGAGGGGGAGTCCCGGGACTCTGCCTGCTGGTGACCGAGGCCGAGTCGGATTCGGTCGCGCGAGAGCGCGTCGATGCTGTGGCCGCGACCCTCGACGGATTCGCTCTGGCCGAGGTCGACCTCGAGCTGCGCGGGGAAGGAGACGTCCTGGGCGCCGCGCAAGCCGGCGTCAGGTCGTCTCTCAAGCTGTTGCGCGTGGTCAAGGATGCCGGCCTGATCGTGCGTGCGCGTGAGCTGGGGGAGGAGATCCTCCTCGACGATCCCGACCTCGCGCGTCATGAAGGCCTGCGAGAGGCGATCACTCGCCGGGTCAGCGACGAAGACCGGGCGGCGCTCGTGAAGAACTGACAGTCGGCGATCACGCGATCGGGAGAGCCGCCGAGGGTGTGCCCTAGGCTGGGTCGTATGAGCAGCAGGATCGCCGTCGTCCCGGGTTCGTTCGATCCGCCCACGCTGGGCCATCTCGATGTGATTCGCCGTGCGGCGATCCTCTTCGACGAGCTGCACGTGCTCGTCGTGCACAACCCCGGCAAAGAGGCGATGCTTCCCATCGCTCAGCGGCTCTCTCTGCTCGAGCGGTCTATCGCCGACGACGGGATGCCGGGAAACATCGTCATCGGCTCCTGGAGCATGGGTCTGCTCGTCGACTATGCGCGCGACGTCAACGCCGGCGTGCTGGTCAAGGGCATCCGTTCGCAGATCGATGTCGCGTACGAGGCTCCGATGGCGATCGTCAACCGGCACCTGGCCGACATCGAGACGGTGTTCCTGCTTCCTGATCCGTCGCACGCGATGGTGTCGAGCTCGCTCGTCCGTCAGGTCGCGTCGCTGGGCGGCGATGTCACGCCCTACGTGCCCGCGGCTGTGGCCGCTTTCCTCGACACGGGTTCCCGAGGCCTCTAGCGTCGAGCGTCGCCGTCGAGCCTCTTCCGAGGCGGGGCCGGTAGCATGGGACGCGTGAGATCCCGATTGAACGGCCCTTTCATCCTGCCTGCCCGCGACATCGTCCGACGGCCGGGCGAGATGCGCGAACACGCCTTCTCCGTCGCCCTCAAAGAGCAATGGGGCGAAGGCATCGTGTCCTTCGAAGCCGGATCCGAGATCGACCTCGACGTGCGTCTCGAGTCGGTCCATGAGGGCATTCTCGTGACCGGCACCGTTGACGCCACGTACTCCGGCGTCTGCGGAAGATGCCTGATCGACATCCGTCAGCCTGTCGAAGTCGAGTTCCAGGAGCTTTTCGCGTATCCTGGTGAGGAAGAAACTGACTTCGAGGTTCAAGACGACCACGTGGATCTTGAAACTCTTGTCAGGGATGCGACCGTACTGGCGCTTCCATTTCAGCCGGTGTGTCAGCCGGATTGCCCGGGTCTCGACCCGGAAACGGGCGAAAGACTGACCACGAACACTGGCACGGAGCAGGCCGCTCCCATCGATCCTCGGTGGAGTGCGCTCCAGCAAATCACAGACCAAGACGGAACGGCACAGAGCCGGACCGCCGAGAAAGAAGAGAGCTAGTCATGGCTGGTAACCCCCCGAAGCGCAAGGTTTCCCGTTCGAACACCCGCTCGCGCCGCGCGCAGTGGAAGGCGGCGCCCATCGCGCTCGTCAAGACGATCGAGAATGGCAAGACGGTCTACAGCCGCCCGCACCAGGCGAAGGTCGTCACCGACTCGCAGGGCACCGAGCTCTTCCTTGAGTACAAGGGCCGCAAGGTCGCTGACGTCTGAGTCGCGAGTCATCGTGACGGAGGTCCCTGAGGGGAAGCGACCTCTCCCAGCCAAGCTCCGCGTCGATATCGACGCGGAGCTTCTGGAGTTGGCCCTCACCCACCGCTCCTACGCGTACGAGCACGGCGGTATCCCGCACAACGAGCGTCTCGAGTTCCTCGGCGATTCCGTGCTGGGTCAGGCCGTCACGGTGATGCTGTTCACGACGCATCCCGACCTCGACGAAGGGCAGCTGGCGAAGCGGCGCGCGAGCGTCGTCTCGACGGTGGCGCTGGCCGAGGTGGCTCGTGGCATCGATCTCGGTAGCCATCTGCTGCTGGGACGTGGTGAAGAGCAGACCGGTGGTCGCGATAAGGACTCGATTCTCGCCGACACGATGGAGGCCGTCATCGGCGCCACCTACCTGTCTGCAGGGCCGGATGCTGCGACCGAACTGGTGCTCCGACTGACGAGGCCGCTGCTCGCCGACCCCGAGCGGTACGGCGCTGCGATGGACCCCAAGACGAGCCTGCAGGAGTTGGCGGCGCGCATCGGCGCGACCCCGCCGCAGTATGCGGTCGTGGCGAGCGGGCCCGATCACGATCGTCGGTTCACCGCCACGGTCGTCGTCGGCGATGTGAGCATGAACGGCATCGGCAGCAGCAAGAAGACCGCCGAGATGGCGGCCGCACTCAGCGCGTGGCGCATGCTCGACGCGCGTGCCTGAGCTGCCCGAAGTCGAGGTAGTCCGCGCCGGGCTCGCCCCGGCGGTCACCGGTTCGACGATCACGGGCGTCAGCGTCTTCGATGAGCGCGCGCTGACACGGCACGGGGCGGGCGCTGCGGACTTCGTCGCTCGACTCGAAGGCCGCACGATCGCATCGGCGTCGCGACGGGGAAAGTTCCTCTGGTTGCCGCTCGCCACCGATGACTCGGCGCTGATCGCACACCTCGGTATGAGTGGACAGCTGCTGCTGCGCGCGCCGGACGCGGTCTCGGAGCGACACGAGCGCATCCGCATCCATGTCGATCATCCCGTGCACGGTGAACTCGCCGTCGTGTTCGCCGATCAGCGCACCTTCGGTTCGCTGGCGGTGGATCGGCTCGTTCGCGATGGCGCGACGATCGTCCCCACGCAGGTGCTGCATATCGCGCGCGATCCGATCGATCCGTTCTTCGACGACTTGGTCTTCCGTGCAGCAGTGGGCAAGAAGAAGAGCGCGATCAAGCGCGTGCTCCTCGATCAGACGGTCGTGAGCGGCATCGGCAACATCTACGCCGACGAAGCGCTCTGGGCAGCGCGCATCCACCCGGAGACTCCTGCCGACGGTCTGTCGACCCAAGCCGTGCGGCGGATACTGGCCGAAGTCCGCTCCGTGCTCGCGAAAGCGCTGGCCGAAGGCGGTACGAGCTTCGATGCGCAGTACGTGAACGTGAACGGCCAGGCGGGTTACTTCGCGCACTCTCTCAATGCCTACGGTCAGCAGGGCAAGCCCTGCCCGCGTTGCGGCACGCCCATCGTGCGCGAGAGCTTCATGAACCGCGGCTCCCACTTCTGCCCGAAGTGTCAGCGCCGGCGGTGACGATCACGAGGTGCCGTCGCGGCATCTAGGCTGGCGTCGTGAGCGATGACATCCCTGTTTCCGCAGTGAGCGACGATTCCTTCCCGATGCATGTGTTCCATGCGCTGGGCGTCGATCCGATCGTCTACGAGGAGCGCATCGGCGGTGCGGTGATGGTCGTGGAGAAGCGACCGGCAGACGGTCCGATCACGGTCATGACGTCGGGTGCCTCGCGGCTCGTCACCGATTCCGGTGAGCGCGTCGAACTCGCGGTCGAAGTGGTCGACGGCCAGCAGGGTGCCGCGCTCGTCGCTCTGCGAATCGTCTGCGACGACATCGCCACCCACAGGCGCGTGCCCCCGATGCTGGCTCCATGGCGCAACGATGCCCCGTTCCTGACCGGCACCGCGATCTCGGCGATCATGGCGACGCCGTCGCGGTGGGGAGACGCTTTCGATGAGGTGCGCAACGACGACGGTCACGTCGTCGGCCATGTCCGCACTCTGCGCCTCCTCACCGATCGCGAAGCCGCGGCGGCGACCGCCGAGGGGTGGGATACGCTCCGGGATGCGCTCGGTCTGGATGCGCTGCTCGACGTGGAGCGCCCGGATCCCGCGACGAGCTGAGCGGGCATCCTCCATCTCAGAACGCCGGTTGTTCCGCGGTTCGCCGATCTTCACGCTGCCGCGAAGGATCGAGCGAGCAGGGGCTGCGTTGCACGGGTGCTGATCCACACGACGCCGATGCCGACCATGACGACGCCGGCGATGGTGACGAGGGACAGCGGAGCCGTGATCAGCGCGAGGCCCATCAGCGGGAAGACCAGCACGCCGGCGCAGAGCGCGGAGCCGATGGCCGTGATGAGCAGCGGAGACATGACGGCGCGTCTGCGCGCACGATCGACCGTGTCGAGCGGAACGCCGAGGTGGTGCAGGCTCCGGTGGAGCGGGCGTTGATCGAGTACCTCGGACGCCTGATTGATGCTCACGGATACGGCGACCATGAGGAACGACGCAACGAGGGTGATGATCAGGCCGGTGCGCATGTCGGTGACGAGTGCGAGGTCTTCGGGTGCCGCACCGGCGTCGCTCATGGTGGACATGACGGAGACACCCGTGCCGGCGAAGACGGCCATGAAGCTCGACATCGCGACGCCGCCGACCTGTCGCCAGGCGGACTTCGGAGAATCCAGCACCAGTCGTGCCGCGAGGAGTCGTTCGGGCTTCTCGGCTCGGCGAAGCTGGTTCGTGGCGGTGACCTTGAGCACCCACGGGCCGACGAGGTTCAATACGGCCAAGACCCCGGCGAACATGCCGGCGATGACGACGACGGTCGCGACGTATCCACCGGCACCGGGGAACACCGAGATGACGGCGAACGCGGTCGCGAGAACGCTCGCGGCGATGACGGCACGGATCCAGTGCACCTTCGTCGCCGTCGTGCGCATCCTCACGCCGAGCGGCGAGATCGACACTCGGCGCAGGCCGATCGCGGCGCTCACGGCTGCGAGGACGAGGACGGATACCACGACGATGAGGATGTTCAGGGGCGACAGAACCACCGCGGACTGGCCGAGCGGTCCTCCCCGGAAGGGGATGAGGCCGATCAACGGGCTGAGCACGAGATGGCCGACGCCGCCGAGGAGTGCACCAGTGCCCGCGAGCAGCACGGACTCGATCACGGTGAGGGTCGCGACCCCGGATGGCGTCACGCCGAGCAGGCGGAGTGTCGAGAGTCGTTCATCTCGTCGACGGGCCGACAGGCGCGCGGCTGCGCCTCCGAGAGATGTCAACGGCACGACGAGGAGCACCAGGGCGATGGTGGCGAGTATCTGGTAGATCGGAGCTTCCGGATCTGTCCACCCCCAGAAGGACTGGGCCCCTCCGATCACGGTCATCACCAGTGTCGTGACCATGGCGAACGCGACGATCGGCAGAACCAGGATGCCGGTCTGATCCTTCGACGGACGCAGGAGGAAGATCATCGTCGAGGCGTTCACGAGGGCACCGCCGCCGAGACGATGCGTCCATCGCGGACGGCGATCGTGCGCGAGCACCGCGCGGCGACGTCGGCGTCGTGAGTGACGACGACGAGTGTGCGTCCCTGTCCCGTCGTCGACCACAGCAGGGCATCCATCACCTCGGTCGACGTGCCGGAATCCAGCGCTCCCGTGGGCTCATCCGCGAACACCAGCTCGGCACCCGTCGCCTGAGCGCGAGCGATCGCCACGCGCTGCGCCTGCCCTCCGGAGAGTTCGCCGATGCGGCGGTCCTCCATGCCGGCGAGGCCGAGGGCCGCGAGCCAGGAAGCGGCGTGCGCGACGGCATCCTTGCGCGCGATGCCGTTGATCATCGATGCCAGTGCCACGTTCTCGACGGCGGTGAGCTCCGGGATCAGGAGTCCCTGCTGGAAGACGAATCCGAAGCGCTCGCGTCGAAGACGGGACCGGGCTGATTCCCCCAGCCCCGTGACGTCGATCGCGTGTTCGCCTGCGGGATGGAACGACACGGCGCCGCTGCTCGGCGACACGATCCCGGCGAGAACGTGGAGCAGGGTCGTCTTGCCGGAACCGGACGCACCCATGATGGCGACGGACTCTCCGCGCATGATCGTCAGGTCGATCCCGGCGAGAGCGCGGGTCGTGCCGAAATCCTTGGTGAGAGCGTGAGCTTCGATGACGGGAGCATTCATGCTTCCAGCCTCGCCTCGGCCGTCGTCGGCGTCATCGCCCGCGCGGATGACTCCGGGTGGGGGAGATCATCCGATCGAATGATCTCCCCGCCCGGTCAGATCTTCTTCTGCCAGGCCCCCGCGTAGGACACCGGGACGAACCCGACGGCCTCGTTGATGTCGAGCATCGGTCTGTTCTCTTCGGCGTTGAACGTCGACACTCGCGGAGAGAGCGGAGCCTGCTCGCGCCAGCGCAGAAGATTCGCGCACTTCACGATCATGCCCAGACGATGTCCGCGGTGCTCACGGGTCACCAGCGTGCCGAACTGGTGAGTCACCCCGGTGCGATCCTCGCCGATGAGGAGTTCGTTGTACGCCACGATCGTGGCGGACGGAACATGTTCGACGGCCGCCACCGAGAGCAACTGCCCCGCGCTCGTGAGCCGCCCATCGCGTCGCACGACGCGCGCGGCATCCCACTCCTCGGCGTCGAACTCCATGTCGCCGCTCGGAGCATCTGTCACCAGACGCGCGAGCACCCCCGCGTAGCCGTCACGCAATGCGGGCGGTGTCGGCAGGTTCCACTCGACGAGACGGTAGTCGTCGCCTGCGAAGGCGCGGGCCTCTTCGAGCGTTCGTCGCAGCGGCTCCACGTCGCCACGCAGGTCGAGCTCGCTGTTGCGTTCGACCTGCTCGAGGCGGAATCCGCGCTGTTCCAGGAGGTCGGTCAGCGCAATCGCCGTCACACGGCCCCACCCGGTCTTCGGCGTCAGCATCCGCTCCGTCTCGGTCGCCCGGTGCAGGCTCCACAACTGCAGGATGCTTCGTCCGCGGCGACGCGCTTCGTCTTCGGCGCGCTCGAGCAGAGCGTCTTCGACGCCCTGCCCCCAGGAGGCTTCGGGAACGAGCAGATCGATCTCTGCGGTGCGGGCGCCTTCTTCCTGCACGTAGTCGATCGTCACCATCCCGACGATGTCATCGCCTCGTCGGGCGACGAAACCGGTGTGCACGGTGTCTTCGGTGTCGTTCCACGGCACGAGCATCTGCGCCGCTGTCTCGGCGAGATCGGGGAGCCCGACCAGTTCGTCGCAGATCTGGCGGCCGAGGTCCCCGAGAGCGACGAAGTCCGCAGCATCGGGCGCATCGAGCGACAGGGGCACGGTGATGGGACTGATCGTCAGTTCGACGGTCATGTCAGTTCCTTCTTCCAGGCGCCTTCGTAGGCGCGTGCGGTGAAGCCCATGGCTTCGTTGATCGACAGCATCGGACGGTTCTCTTCGGCGTTGTACGTGATCACGCGCCGTGAGTCCGGAGCGATCGTGGACCAGGCGTCCAGTGCCGCGGTCTTGACCAGGAGACCGAGGCGGTGACCGCGATGCTCGCGCAGCACGAGCGTGTCGTCCTGGTGGGTGGTCGCGGTGTGGTCGAGGCCGATGCTCAGTTCGGTGAATGCGGCGAGCTCCCCGGTGTCGACGTGCTCGGCGGCGGTGACGAGCAGCGTGTGCCCCATCTCGGCCAGACGGCTCTCCATCGCCCGGATGCGCGCGTCGTCCCAGTGCTCCTCGTCGGCTTCGAGTCCGGCCGAGGGGGCGTCGGTCGACATCCGTGACTTCAGCCATGCGTACCCGGCGACATGCTCGCCGGGCGTCGGGAGGGTCCACTGCACGAGCCGATATCCCGTGGCCGCGGAGTGCGCCTCCGCAGACAGCGACGCGATGCGCGCGGAGGTGGTCGCATCGAGGTCCAGCACGCTAACGCGATAGACCTGTTCGAGGGTGAAGCCATTGCGTGCGAGGAACCGTGCGACATGGTCGTCTGGAACGCTGCCGAATCCCGTCGGGGAGTCGAGCCGCGGCCCGTCCTGCGCCGGCTGCTCCGTCCAGTTCTGGATCACGGTGCGGTCGTGCCGACGGGCGATCGCCTCGAGGTGCGGTAGGACCGCTCGGCCGATGCCCTGCCCCCACACGCGGGGCTGCAGTTCGATCGTCGCGATCACCACTCGCGATCCTTCTTCGTGGGGGACGTCGACGACGGCGCGCCCCACGACCTCGTCGGCCTGACGGATCGTCCACACGTACGTCGTGCGTTCGGTGCGGGATCGGAGGATCGGGATCAGCTCGGCGGGCGAGAGGTCCTGCTCGTCCCGGCCGGTGAGTTCGCGGTAGATCGTGTTGCGGACGCGGGCGAGCTCGCGGAACTCGCCCGCGTCCGCTGCATCCGCTCGGGCCGGGACCACGAGCGGATGCAGGGTTGCGCCTGCAGGGAGGGGGATGGTCATCTCTGTCTCCTTCTCAATGCATCTGACGCTGGAGGTGGTACGCGAGGATCGTGCTGGTCTCGCGTGCACTGAGGTGCTGGGCGTCGAGGAACAGCGTCCGTGCCGGAGCAGTGTTCCGGCTGCGGCGACGAACGGGGCGCTGAGCCCGTTCGAGCAACCAGAGCCCGATCCGGAACGACAGCCGGTCTGCGAACGCGAGTGCGCGCAGCTCCTCGGGTGCGGGGATGCGAAGGATCTGTTGGTCCTCGGTATCCGGTGGGTGGGTGGTGGTGTGGGACAACGTGGTGTTCACGGTGGTTTCCTTCGAAGGAGGAGATGCGGAGGAAGTGCGCTGTCGCAGGCCGAGACGCGGCGAAGAAGAGCCGGCGTGGTTCGGGTGGAGGGAGCGCGGATGCCGGAGACCGGCGAGAGACCCCGTGGAGTCGAGAGACCCGGGGTGGGCGCGGAGGGGCGACGAGGTGACCGACCCGAAGGTCAGGCAGCCTGGAACGACGCGGGTCTACGCCAGAGTGAGGTCGCGGACGCCGAGGTCGGTTACCGAATGCGCGGGGCGCAGCGCGGAAAATGCGCGCGCGACAAGGCCAGTGGCCTGTGCGGTGTGTGTGAAGAACATCATCGGTAACCTCCTTTCGAGAAGACGTCGGTGGCCCACGGTAGCGAAGGAGGCCCGGTGGCGTCAAGCATCCTGGTGTTCCCGCGGCGTGTCGCCCGTGATCCGTGTCGCGGATTCTCCGCGCGGGCGCGGGGTGCAGCGATGGAACTCCGGTATCGTGTGGGCGTGAATCTCCCCGAACGATCGGTGCCCCGATGCATCTGAAGAGCCTGACCCTCAAAGGCTTCAAATCGTTCGCGCAGCCGACGAGTTTCGTCTTCGAACCCGGCGTCACGTGCATCGTCGGCCCGAACGGTTCCGGCAAGTCCAACGTGGTCGACGGCCTCGCCTGGGTCATGGGCGAACAGGGTGCCAAGACGCTGCGTGGCGGAAAGATGGAAGACGTCATCTTCGCCGGCACGTCGACGCGCGGGCCGCTCGGCCGCGCCGAAGTGCAGCTCACCATCGACAACAGCGACGGCGCACTGCCCATCGACTACGCCGAGGTCACGATCAGTCGCACCCTGTTCCGCAGTGGCGCCAGCGAGTACGCGATCAACGGGGACAGCTGTCGTCTGCTCGATGTGCAGGAACTGCTGAGCGATTCCGGCCTCGGTCGGGAGATGCACGTGATCGTCGGCCAGGGCCGACTCGACACGGTCCTGCAAGCCTCTCCGGAAGACCGTCGCGGGTTCATCGAGGAAGCCGCCGGCATCCTCAAGCACCGTCGTCGCAAAGAGAAGACGGTGCGCAAGCTCGATGCGATGGAGACCAACCTCACGCGCCTGAGCGATCTGGCGGGAGAGATCCGCCGACAGCTCAAGCCGCTCGGTCGTCAGGCCGAGATCGCCCGGGAAGCACAGACGATCGCGGCCGTGGTCCGTGACGCCAAAGCGCGGATCTTCGCGGACGACGTCGTCGCATTGCGCACGGCCCTGGCCGATCACACGCGCACCGAGCACGAGCGGCACACGGAGCGCCTCGTGCTCTCCGACCAGGCGGAGACCGTCCGCGCGAGCATCGCTCGGCTCGAGCAGCACCAGAATTCGATCGCGGTTGACGAGGCGCGCAGCGTCGCGTTCGGACTCGAGCAGGTGCAGGAGCGCATGCGCGGTCTCTACACGCTCGCGAACCAGCGACTTGCGCTCCTCGGCTCGGACGACGACGATGCCGCCGTGACGGCTGTGACCGTGACCCAATCCACGATCGACGAGGCGAAGGACGAGATCACCGAGATCTCCGCAGGCCTCGGCGATGCCCAGGACGCAGCTGTGGCGGCGAGCCGCGAGGTGGTCCTCGCCCGGGCCGAACTCGACACCCTCGATGTCGACATCGCCGAGCAGAGCGCATTGGTCTCGCAGTACGACATGCGGCTGAGCACGCTGCGCGGCAATGCGGATTCGGCAGCATCGACGCTGGCAGCGGTGCGGGGAGCCGTCCTCCGTCAGGAGAACGCTCTCGACGCGGCGAACGACCGTCGGCGCGAGGCGGCGGAGGCGCTGGAGTCCATCGAGGACGCGGAGGCACCCGATGGATCTGCGGCGGAGTGCTCGGCGGCCTACGAGAGCGCTCAGCGCCAGGCGACGGCCGCGGAAGCCGAACGGGAGACCCTGCGTGAGCGGCTTCATGCCGCGGAGCGCGAAGTCGACGCGCTGACGGCGAAGGCTGCCGCGCTCGGCAGCGCTCTGGCTCTGTCGGGAGGATCGGCCGAGTTCGTGAAGGCCGGAGGCCCGGGAATCCGCGGCCTCGTCGGTGATGCGGTGCAGGTGAAGGCGGGATTCGAAGCGGCGGTGGCCGCTGTCCTCGGCCCGTTGGCAGAGGGCGTGCTCGTGGACACGCACGCCGATGCTTTCGCCCTGGCCTCCGAAGCCGCCGAGCGACGGCGGGGCGTCGTGGATTTCGTCGCCGCAGAGTCTCTGCGGGCGGCCGTGGTGCTTCCCGAGCTCGCGGGAGTGACGCCTGCGGTCGACGCCGTCGAGGCACCCGCCGGCGTGCTCGGGATACTGGCGCACGTGCTGATCGCCGAAGACCTCGATGCGGCCCGACGCGCTCGCACGGAGCTCGATCTCATCGAGGACACCTCGACGACGATCGTGACGGTCGGCGGTGAGGTGATCACGGCACAGACGCTGCGTACCGGCTCCGGGGGCGAACGCTCCCGCCTGGAGCTCGCGGCGGAACGCGATGCCGCGCAGGAACGCCTCGTCGAGGTGCAGGTCATCGTGGACTCGCTTCGCGAGGCACGCGAAGACGCCAACGAGGCCGTCGAGAAGACGCGGCGCGAATCCAAGGAGGCGCTGCGCGCACTTCGTGAGTTGGATGCTGCGCTCGCGAGCCATGCTGAACAGGTGAATCGCATCACGGTCCAGCACGAGGCATCCGTCGCCGAGTGCGAGCGTCTGGAGACCGGGCTTGCTCAGGCCCAGGCCGCGGTCGCCGACGCGGAAGCGCGAGCCGAGGCGACCAAGCGGGAACTGGACGATGCCGTCTCCGCGCCCCGCCCCGTACTCGATGCCTCGGCGCGCGACAGCCTGCTCGAGGCTCTCGAAGCGGCTCGTGAAGGAGAGGTTCGCGCACGTCTCGAGATCGAGACACTGCGAGAGCGTGTCCGTGCGGCCCAGTCCCGCGTGACCGGCCTGGAACGCCAGCGCGAGCAGGAGCGCGATGCCGCCGCCGAAGCAGCGCGGCGTGCCGTCATCCGTCGTGCGCAGCGCGAGGCGGCCGCAGCCGTCGCCTCGGAGCTCCCACGCGTGCTCGACTCGCTCGACAGATCCGTCGTCGAGGCGCGCGTCGCCCTCACCGAGGCGGAGTCGGCTCGGTCGGCGCAGAACGAAGAGCTGACCGCGCTTCGCCTGCAGGAGTCATCGCTTCGCGAGCGCCTGGCAGGCCTGACGGAGAGCGTGCACGGGCTCGAACTGCAGATTCACGAGAAGAAGTTGCATCTGACAAGTCTTCTGGAGCGGGTCGCCTCGGAGCTGGCGCTCGACGAAGATATTCTCGTCGCGGAATACGGGCCGGATCAGCCCGTGCCGAGAGATGTCGGCGAGGTCGCTTCCGACCATGAAATCGACGTCGACCTGACCATCCCCTTCGACCGTCGGATCCAGCAACGCAGGCTCGCCGAGGCCGAACGCAAGCTCGCTCAGCTCGGCCGGGTCAATCCGTTGGCTCTGGAGGAGTTCGGCGCTCTCGAGCATAGGCACGCCTTCCTCACCGAGCAGTTGGCCGATCTTACGCAGACCCGTCAGGATCTGATGACGATCATCGCCGATCTCGACGAGCGGATGCAGACGATCTTCGCCAGCGCGTTCGAAGACACCAAGCAGGCGTTCGGCGAAGTCTTCCCACTGCTCTTCCCGGGTGGATCGGGCAGCATCTCGTTGACGGATCCCGACAACATGCTGACGACCGGTATCGAGGTGTCGGTGCGTCCGGTCGGCAAGAAGATCGAGCGCCTCTCGCTGCTGTCGGGTGGAGAGCGTTCGCTCGCCGCCGTCGCGCTTCTCGTCGCGATCTTCAAAGCACGCCCCAGCCCGTTCTACATCCTCGACGAGGTCGAAGCGGCGCTCGACGATGCGAACCTCGGTCGACTGCTGACGGTTTTCGAGCAGCTGCGAGAGAGCTCCCAGCTTCTGGTGATCACCCACCAGAAGCGGACGATGGAGATTGCCGACGCCCTCTACGGTGTATCCATGCGCCAGGACGGCGTCTCCGCCGTCGTGGGTCAGCGCGTCGGCGATCGCGCTTCCGCCGTCAGCTGAACCCCGCAGGGAGCGGCGCGCGGTCGGGATGCTGCCGTGCACGTAGGCTGGAGACATGGCGGATAAGTCCTGGTCTCTCGGTCGCGCGCTGCGCGGCATGTTCGTCAAGCCCACGATCGATGAGTCCACGTGGGACGACCTCGAGACGGCTCTGATCACCGCTGATTTCGGTCCCGACATCAGCGAGCGGATCGTCGACGAGTTGCGCGTGAAGGTCGAGCGATTCCGCACGACGGATCCGCAGGACCTTCAGCGGATGCTGCGCGAGACGCTCGAGGAGCATTTCGCGAAGTTCGACACCACGCTCAAACTGACCGAGCGTCCGGCCGTCGTCCTCGTCGTGGGCGTGAACGGCGTCGGGAAGACGACGACCATCGGCAAGTTCACGAAGTTCCTGCGTGGTTTCCAGCGCAGCGTGGTCGTGGGCGCCGCAGATACCTTCCGTGCCGCAGCCGTCGACCAGCTGGCGACCTGGGCGCAGCGCGGGGGAGCGGCCATCGTCCGCCCGCAGCAGGAGGGTCAGGACCCCGCCTCGGTCGCATTCCAGACGGTGGAGTACGCAGTGCGCGAGGGCATCGAGATCGCGATCATCGACACCGCAGGGCGCCTCCACACCAAGGGCGGCCTGATGGACGAACTGTCGAAGATCCGTCGAGTCATCGAGAAGCAGGCGCCGATCAGCGAGGTGCTGCTCGTGCTCGACGCGACCACCGGGCAGAACGGCGTGATGCAGGCCGAGTCCTTCCTCGAGCATGCCGGGGTCACCGGGCTCGTGCTGACCAAGCTCGACGGCTCCGCGAAGGGCGGTTTCGTCCTCGCCGTGCAGGAGCGCACGGGCATCCCCGTCAAGCTTCTCGGCCAAGGTGAGGGCATCGATGACCTCACAGGTTTCACCCCGCACGTCTTCGTGCAGGGGCTTGTCGGTTGAGGACGGGACTACCGTCGTGAGCATGAGGCTGGTTTCATAGCGGTATGGCGATCGAACACGACTACTTCGGGCTCCTCTCCTCCGGCCCAGACGGCTCGATCTTCTGGTCGGAGACCGTCGAACTCGGTGATCAGAGTGTCACCGTCGATCTCACCGCTCCCGACCAGGACGATGTGTCCCAAGAGGCACTCGACATCGCCGCGTCGCTCATCGCCGGCCTGGAGTCCGTCGACGACACGTCGCGCAGAGGCATGCTCGCCGAAGTCGACGATCGCACCAGTGAGGTGACGGAGTACATCCTGCAACAGCAGGAGGCATACGGCGACGAGCTCGTCGAGGTCTTGGTCGATGTCTCCGGCGATCCGGCGGTCGACATCATCCGGTCGCTCCGGCTGATGAGCATGACGATCCTGGCCGACGAGCACGGTGGATCCGAACCGTTCGCGGTGCTCGAGTACGCGCTCGACGCGGACTCGACCGATGACGTGCTCCTGGTGAACCTCGGATCCGATGGCACCGTTCAGTCGGTGATGAGCGCCGACTGACGCGGTCTCAGACCGCTTGGGCGAACCCTAGGTCGGCGCTCTCGGCGATGTGTGCGAGGTGCGGCGGGATCTCCCGTCCCTTCGAGACCATCGACTGCGCCCACAGCCGTCCGGCTCGATAGGACGAGCGCACGAGAGGACCGGCGAGGACGCCGAGGAAGCCGATGCGCTCCGCCTCTTCCTTGAACTCGACGAACTCGGCGGGCTTCACCCACCGAGCCACGGGAAGATGCCGCGGCGACGGTCGCAGGTACTGGGTGATGGTGATGATGTCGCAGCCCGCCTCGTGGAGGTCGTGAAGGGCCTGGACCACCTCTTCCGGCTCCTCGCCCATGCCGAGGATGAGGTTGGACTTCGTGATGAGCCCGGCGCTGCGACCCTGGGTGATCACGTCGAGCGAGCGCTCGTAACGGAACGCGGGCCGGATCCGCTTGAAGATGCGCGGAACGGTTTCGACGTTGTGCGCGAACACCTCGGGGCGGGCATCGAAGATCTGACCGAGGAACGCGGGATCGGCGTTGTGCTCGTTGGCGAGCAGCTCGACACCGGTGTTCGGATTGAGTTCGTGGATCTTTCGGACGGTCTCGGCGTTGAGCCATGCACCCGTGTCGGGAAGGTCGTCGCGCGCGACGCTCGTCACAGTGGCGTATCGCAGGTTCATCCGGGCGACGCTCTCGGCGACTCGACGCGGTTCATCGGTGTCGTAGTCATCCGGCTTGCCGGTGTCGATCTGGCAGAAGTCGCAGCGGCGGGTGCACTGAGAACCGCCGATGAGGAAGGTCGCCTCACGGTCCTCCCAGCACTCGAAGATGTTGGGGCATCCCGCTTCCTGGCAGACGGTGTGCAGGTCTTCGCTCTTCACCAGCGATTGGAGCGCGGTGTACTCGGGGCCCATCTTGGCCTTCGTACGAATCCACTCCGGCTTGCGCTCGATCGGGGTCTCCGCGTTGCGGACCTCGAGGCGAAGCAGCTTGCGTCCTTCGGGAACGGCGGTCATGCGGAAACTCCTGCGTACTCGTGGGTGAACAGATCGATGACCGAGTCGATGACGTCTGCGGGGGCGACGTCGCGCCCCACGATCTCGCTCACCGTGGTCACTCCGGCGTCGGTGATGCCGCACGGGATGATCCCGCGGAAGCCGGAGAGCGTGTTGTCGCAGTTGATCGCGAAGCCGTGCATGGTCACTCCCTGCTGCACGCGCACGCCGATCGCGGCGACCTTGTCCTCGGAAAGGGGGCGCCGCACCCACACGCCGCTGCGGCCCTCGACCTGGTACCCGTTCACGCCGAGGGGGCGCAGCACCTCGATGAGCAACCGCTCCAGTCGACGCACATGGGCAACCACGTCGATCGGCTCCGGGAGCCGCACGATCGGGTATCCCACGAGTTGACCGGGACCATGCCAGGTGATCTTGCCTCCGCGATCGACGTCGATCACCGGTGTGCCGTCGGTGGGACGCTCGTGCGGCTCGGTGCGTTTGCCAGCCGTGTAGACGGCTTCATGCTCCAGGAGCACGAGGGTGTCGGGCCGGGTGCCGTCGACGACACCGGAGTGGATGTCGCGCTGCAGCTGCCACCCGGCCGGGTACGGAACGAAGTCCGGCGCGAGGCCGGCGGTGACGATTTCGAGCATCCTGTCTCCCTTGCAACGAGATTGTTGGAGTGCGTCCAACAATACCCGTGGTCGCGACGATCGTTCGCATCGCCGCCGCGCGGTAGCGTGAAGCCATGAACACGACCGGTCGCGCAGGGCGCCCCAAGGCGTCATCCCGCGAGACGCTGGCTGAGGCCGCGTGCGAACTCTTCCTCGAGCAGGGCTACGACGCGACGTCCGTCGCCGACATCACGCAGCGTGCCGGAGTGAGTCGGTCGAGCTTCTTCAACTACTTCTCCTCCAAGGGCGACGTCCTGTGGTCGGGAGTCGATGCCCGCATCGCGCGTGCGGTCGATGCGCTGGACGCCCTCGGGCCCCGCGCCGATGGCGCCTCCGTCCGCGCCATCCTGGCCGGAATCGTGCACGACTTCGAGCCCGACCCGCTCGCGCTGGCACTCCGCAATTCTGCGGCGATGGGTCTGCAGGACGAACTGGAGCGCGACACGGGCGTTCGACACGCTCGTCTGTCGGCGGCGGTGGCGCGTGCCGCGCGCGGCGCGGAGATCGACGTCGTGCGAGCGGACATCCTGGGAGCGGCGCACGCCACCGCCGTGCTGTCGTCACTGCGGGTGTGGGCCGAGGAGGGTGCGGGGCAGGGATCGCCGGATGCCGTTCTCCGCGAGGCGCTGGGACTCGTGTACGACCTCCCCTGGTCGATCTGAGGCGGTTCCGCCTCCGATACGGGGGAGTGCGGGCGACTCGCGTAGAATCGTACGCACCATGGCTACGTTTGGCACGCTCTCCGATCGGCTCACTGAGACCTTCCGCAATCTGCGCACGAAGGGAAAGCTCACAGCAAGCGACGTCGACGGCACGGTACGGGAGATCCGGCGTGCCCTGCTCGACGCCGACGTCGCGCTGGTCGTTGTCAAGGACTTCACGGCGAAGGTGCGCGAACGCGCGCTCGGCGACGAGGTCAACAAGGCGTTGAACCCCGCGCAGCAGGTCGTGCAGATCGTCAACGAAGAGCTCGTGCAGATCCTCGGCGGCGAGCAGCGCCGACTGCAGTTCGCCAAGACCGCGCCGACGGTGATCATGCTCGCGGGCCTGCAGGGCTCCGGAAAGACGACGTTCGCAGGAAAGCTCGCCAAGCAGCTCGAAGGCGAAGGCCACACGCCGCTTCTGGTCGCCGCCGACCTGCAGCGCCCGAATGCCGTGAACCAGCTGCAGGTCGTCGCCGAGCAGGCGGGTGCAGCCGTCTACGCACCCCAGCCCGGCAACGGCGTCGGCGACCCGGTCAAGGTCTCGCGTGAGGGTGTCGACTACGCACGACGTCAGCAGCACGACGTGGTCATCATCGACACGGCCGGACGCCTCGGTGTCGATGCCGAACTCATGAAGCAGGCCGCCGACATCCGCAAGGCCGTCGACCCGGACGAGGTCTTGTTCGTCATCGACGCGATGATCGGTCAGGACGCCGTCAACACGGCCAAGGCCTTCCAGGAAGGCGTCGACTTCACCGGTGTCGTGCTGTCGAAGCTCGACGGCGACGCGCGCGGTGGCGCCGCGCTCTCCGTGGCATCGATCACCGGTCGCCCGATCATCTTCGCATCGACGGGCGAGCGGCTCGAAGACCTCGAGGCCTTCCACCCCGACCGTATGGCGAGCCGCATCCTCGACCTCGGAGACATCCTCACCCTCATCGAGCAGGCCCAGCAGGCCTTCGATGAGGAAGAGGCCGTCAAGATGGCGGAGAAGCTCGCGACAGAGCAGTTCACGCTCGAAGATTTCCTCGACCAGCTTCAGCAGATGAAGAAGATGGGCTCGATGAAGAAGATGCTGGGGATGCTCCCCGGTATGGGCCAGATGAAGCAGCAGCTGGAAGACTTCGACGAGAAGGAGATCGACCGCACCGAGGCGATCATCCGCTCGATGACCCCGGGGGAGCGCCGCAACCCGAAGGTCCTCAACGGCTCGCGTCGCCTGCGCATCGCTCGTGGTTCCGGAATGACGGTGACCGACGTCAACCAGCTGGTCGCCCGCTTCGAGCAGGCAGCGAAAATGATGAAGACCGTGGCTCGCGGTGGCACTCCGAACATTCCGGGAATGGGTGCGGTACCGGGCATGGGACGCCCGGGCGCATCGTCCAAGCGCGGCAAGAAGGCCAAGTCGTCGGGCGGATCCCGCTCCGGCAACCCGGCGAAGCGCGCGGCCGAGAACGCCGGCGTCGCCACGGCATCGCAGCCGACGGGTTCGGGCTTCGGCCTGGGCGGCGGGGCGAAGGCACCGACCGAGGCCGACCTCGCCGAGATTCAGAAGCTCTTCGGCAAGAGCTGAGTCGCGCGGTCATGGCTGCGGGGCGTCGATGCGACGCCGGCAGCACTCGCTGAGTCCGTCGACGTCGTCGATCGAGGGCGCGAGACGAGCTGTCCGCCGACGAGCGCCCCGAGCACCGCGACGATTCCGAGCGTTTGAACGAGCGTGAACGACTCTCCCGTCACGATTCCCAGGACGGCCGCCACGACCGGCGAGAGCAGCGCGAGGAGCCCGGGGGCGACCACCGGAAGCTGCTGAATGCCGTGGAACCACAGGGTGTAGGCGATGAGGCCGCCGACCGTCGCGAGCCACAGGTATCCGAGCATCGCCGGGGCGTCGATCACGGGAGGCGCGCCTTCGAGGAGAACAGTCACCGGGAGTAGCAGGAGTCCGCCTGCGGTGAGCTGCCAGCCCGCGTAGGCGACGGGGCCGACGCCCGGTGGGCGCCCCCATTTCTTCGTGAGGATCATCCCGAACCCCGTTGCCGTCACGCCGCCCACGGCCGCAGCGATCCCCAGCGCATCGAGTCGCGCAGCAGGGCCGAGCGCCACCAGGGCGACTCCTCCGGCACCGGTCACGGCAGCGATGGCCGCAGCCGGGCGGATCCGATCGTGCAGCATGAGTGAGCCCAGCACCAGCACGATGAGAGGCTGCGCTCCGGCCACCGCGGCTGCGGCGCCGCCGGGGAGTCGTTCGGCAGCCAGGAACAGCAGCGGGAAGAATGCGCCGATGTTCAGCCCGCCGAGCACGAGAGACTTCCCCCACCACGCCCCGCGGGGGAGACGGCGCGCGAGGACGAGCGCCAGGAGCCCTGCGGGCAGCGACCGGAGAAGGGCTGCGAAGAGCGGATGCCCCGGCGGAAGCAGCTCCGTCGTCACGAAGTACGTCGTCCCCCATGAGATGGGCGCCAATGCGGTGAGAAGCAGGAGTCGAACACGTTTCATGCCTCCAGCGTGCTCCGCGCACGAACATGAGTCCAACGCATTCTTGTCACCACGAGCATGAACGGTCATCATGAATGTATGGACTTGCAGCAACTCCGGTACGTCGTCGAAGTCGCCGCGAACGCGAGCTTCACCCGCGCCGCGGAGAAGTGCTTCGTCACCCAGTCGGCCCTGAGTCACCAGATCGCGGCGCTGGAGCGTGAGCTGGGCGAGCGTCTCTTCGTGCGTTCGAGCCGCAGCGTGCGCCTCACAGAGGCCGGCGAAGCCTTCCTGGGGCCCGCGAGGAGCGCTCTCGCCGCCGCGGAGCGAGCGAAGGAGGCGGTGGCCACCACGGCAGCGGCTGTGGTCGGCCCGCTCCGCCTCGGTGTGATCCCGACGGTCACCGCCGTGCGCGTTCCGCGCGTGCTGTCCGCCTTCCGCGACGCGTACCCCGCCGTGCGCGTCGAGATGGAGATGGGTAACAGCGACACCCTCATGCGGGCGATATCCGAGGATCGAATCGATGTCGCGATCCTGGGGCTGCGCGACGGCGTCGTGCCCGCAGGAGTCGCCTACCGTCGTCTCTCTTCGGAGCGTCTGGTGGCGGTACTCCACCGGGACCACCCGCTCGCAGGCCGGAGGCGACTGAGCCTGGAAGACCTCGAAGGCGCCGTGTTCGCAGACTTCCCTCGGGGGACGTCGGGGCGTGCGCAAAGCGATGTCGCCTTCGCCGCCGTGGGGGTGTCGCGCGATGTCGCCTTCGAGGTGGACTCCGCGAGCCTGATGCTCGACCTGGTCACGGAGGGACTCGCCTCAGCGCTGCTGGCGCCCGGAGTCGTCGATCCGGCCCGCGACGGCATCTCGACCGTCGCCGTCGTCGACGGGCCCCGACGGATCGAGTATGTCGCGTGGGAGGCGGAATCGCCCCGTCGCGTGGCTACTGCTTTCCTCGACGTGCTCGAGGCGACGGCATCCGCGGAATGAAAAGGGGCGGATCCGGAGGTTCCTCCGGATCCGCCCCCACTCAATGGTGAACGACTACTTCACGTCCTCGTCGACCCAGTCCATCGACTTGGTGACGGCCTTGCGCCACAGACGCAGTTGGCGGTCGCGCTCTCCGTCTTCCATCGAGGGCTCCCAGCGACGGTCTTCCTGCCAGTTGGCAGACAGGTCGTCGAGACCGTCCCAGAAACCGACGGCGAGGCCGGCGGCGTATGCGGCGCCCAGGGCTGTCGTCTCCGCGACGACGGGACGCACGACCGGAACACCGAGCACATCGGCCTGGAACTGCATGAGAGCGTCGTTGGCGACCATGCCGCCATCGACCTTGAGCTCGGTCAGATCCACACCGGCGTCCGCGTTCACGGCATCCAGCACGTCGCGGGTCTGGAAGGCCACGGCCTCGAGAGCGGCGCGAGCGATGTGGTTCTTGTTCGCGTAGCGGGTGAGACCCACGATCGCGCCGCGAGCGTCGGAGCGCCAGTACGGCGCGAACAGACCCGAGAACGCCGGAACGATGTACACGCCACCGTTGTCCTCGACCTTGTCGGCGAGTTCTTCGACCTCGGGAGCCGAGGAGATGATGCCGAGCTGGTCGCGCAGCCACTGGATCAGCGAGCCCGTGACGGCGATCGAACCCTCGAGCGCGTAGTGCGTCGGCCCGTCACCGAGCTTGTACCCGACGGTGGTGAGCAGCCCGTTCTTCGAGTGGACGATCTCTTCGCCCGTGTTGAAGATGAGGAAGCAACCCGTTCCGTAGGTGTTCTTGCTCTCGCCCTTCTGGAAGGCCGCCTGGCCGAAGGTCGCGGCCTGCTGGTCGCCCAGGATGCCGGCGATCGGCGTCTCGCGCAGCAGCGAGGAGTCCTCCGCTGCCCCGTAGACCTCGGACGAGGAGCGGATCTCCGGCATCATCGAGCGCGGCACACCGAACGCCTCGAGGATGTCGTCGCGCCACTCGAGCGTCTCGAGATCCATGAACATCGTGCGCGACGCGTTGGTGACGTCGGTCACGTGCACGCCGCCGTCAGCGCCGCCGGTCAGGTTCCAGAGAACCCAGCTGTCGGTGGTGCCGAAGATCAGGTCACCGGCCTCCGCCTTCTCGCGCGCACCCTCGACATTCTCGAGGATCCAGGCGATCTTGGTGCCCGAGAAGTAGGTCGCGAGCGGAAGACCGACGACCGGCTTGAACCGCTCGACGCCACCGTCTGCGGCCAGACGATCCACGATGTCCTGCGTGCGCGTGTCCTGCCAGACGATGGCGTTGTAGGCCGGCTTGCCGGTCGTCTTGTCCCAGACGACTGCGGTCTCGCGCTGGTTGGTGATGCCCACAGCGGCGATGTCGTGGCGGGTCAGATCGGCGCGGCTCAATGCCAGACCGATGACCTCCTGCACATTGCGCCAGATCTCGGAGGCATCGTGCTCGACCCAGCCGGCTTTCGGCAGAATCTGCTCGTGCTCCTTCTGGCCCGTCGCGATGATGCTCCCCTTCTTGTCGAAGATGATCGCGCGGCTGGATGTGGTTCCCTGGTCGATGGCGAGGATGTAGTCAGCCATTGTGTTTTCTCCTTTGAAGTGGGATTCGGACGGTCAGCGTCAGGCGGCGAGGCCGAGGAGTGCCGGAGCGGCGAGAGCCGCGATCGCACCACCGATGAGCGGGCCGACGACGGGGACCCAGGAGTAGCTCCAGTCGCTCGAGCCCTTGCCCTTGATCGGAAGGATCGCGTGGGCGATGCGGGGGCCGAGGTCACGGGCCGGGTTGATCGCGTAACCGGTCGGTCCACCGAGGGAGGCGCCGATCGCGACGACGAGCAGAGCGACCGGGAGGGCCGTGAGCGGTCCGAGGCCTCCGGGCGTTCCGACCTCGATGTCGCCGTAGTCGGCGAAGCCGAAGATGACGAACACGAGCACGAACGTGCCGATGATCTCCGTGACGAGGTTCCAGCCGTAGGAGCGGATGGCGGGGCCGGTCGAGAAGACGCCGAGCTTGTTGGCTGCGTCCGGCTCCTCGTCGAAGTGCTGCTTGTACGCGAGCCAGACGACGATCGCACCGAGGATCGCACCGAGAAGCTCAGCGGCCGTGGCGACGAGGAACATCGTGAAGGTGATCTTGCCGGCGATCGCGAGGCCGATACCCACAGCGGGGTTCAGGATCGCGCCCGAGTAGGCCGAGACGATGACACCCGCGAACACCGCGAGGCCCCATCCCCAGTTGACCATCAGGAATCCGCCGCCGAACCCCTTGTTCTTGGCGAGGGCCACGTTGGCGACGACACCGCATCCGAGAAGGACGAGCATCGCGGTACCGACCAGTTCCGACAGGAAATAGAGACCGAGATTGACATCAGGCATGTCTTCATTGACCTTTCTTGCGGGTCATGGCCCCTCTGCCATGACTCCTTCTTGGGTGTACGTCGCGAGGAGGGCGACGGTCAGTTCTCGTCAGCCGCGGGTGCGGGAAGAGATGTCGAGGCCATGCCGCTCGTTGAGCAGCTGGCGGGTCTGGTCGAGTTCGGCGTCGTGGCGAGCACGGTCCCAGTCGAGCAGCGGTGCGAGTGCGTCTGCGATCTCGTCGAGCACCTGGGCGTCGGCGTTGCCGGTGAAGGCGATGCTCGTGCGTCGCAGCACGACATCCTGCAGACGAGCGACGAGCTCGTTCTGCACCATCCACTCGAGTTCGCGGGTGGAGAGGTCTCCTCCGGCGAGCGGAGCATCCGTGCCCTGCTCGACGTATTCCCACACCTGCGCGGCTCGCGTGCCGTAGCGCGTGAGCAGCTTCTGCGCGCGGTCGCCGGCTCCGGGAAGGTTCTCCTGGATCCAGGCGCGCTTCGCCTTCTCGGTGCGGGGGAAGTCACGCCCGCCTCCGATGGCACGTCCTGCCGTCGAGACCGTCCTCGTGCGGTTCAGCAGCCCGAGCACGACGTCCGAGAGCGATTCGCCGAGTGCACGGAACGTCGTCCACTTGCCGCCGACGAGGCTCACCAGGGGAACGGCACCGTCTTTGTCGACCTCGATGCGGTAGTCGCGGGAGACGAACCCGGGAGCGGTGTCCTCGTGACGGGGGAGCGGACGGATGCCCGAGAACCGGTACACGATCTGCTTCCGGTCGACATCGATCTGCGGGAAGACGTGGTGGATGAGTTCGAAGAAGTAGTCCACCTCTTCCTCGGTGCACACGGCCACTTCGCTCGGGTCGGCGTCGATGTCGGTGGTGCCGACGAGGACGCGCCCCTTGAGCGGGTAGATCAGCACGATGCGACCGTCGGAGTGCTCGAAGAAGATCTCGCGGCCGCGCGTCGCATCGAGCAGCTCCGGGTGATCGAGCACGATGTGGGAACCCTTGGTACCGCCCATGAAACGCGTGTCCGCGCCGAGCGCGTCATTGGTGAGGTCGGTCCAGGGGCCGGAGGAGTTCACGACGACATCGGCCTGCACGGTGAACTCCGTGCCGCTCTCGCGATCGCGGAGCACGACCTTCTCGCCGTCGCGGGCGATCGCTTCGACGTAGTTGAGCGCGTGCGCGCCCGGGTGGGCACTGCGGCCGTCCTGCAGCACGTCGAGTGCGAGCCGCTCGGGGTCGTGCATCGAGGCGTCGTAATAGGTGGCCGTGTACTTGATGTTCGGATCGAGGGCGGGAAGCTCGGCGAGCGAGCGCTTGCGGCCGAGGAACCGGTGGCGGGGCACGCTTCCGCCGTCGCGCGAGAACGTGTCGTAGATCGTCAGGCCGACCTTGATCAGGAAGGCACCGCGCTCCTGCGGCTTGCCGCTCTTGTGCGTGAGGAAGCGGAGGGGCGCGGAGAGGATTCCCGAGAACGTCGAGTAGATCGGGATCGTCGTCTGCAGGGGCTTGACGTAGTGCGGAGCGATGCGAAGGAGTCCGTTGCGCTCTTCGACCGATTCGCGGACCAGTCGGAACTCGCCGTTCTCGAGGTAGCGGATGCCGCCGTGGATCATGTGGCTCGATGCGGAGGACGCGCCCGAGGCGAAGTCTCCGCGTTCGACCAGGACGACATCGACGCCCTGGAGGGCGAGATCGCGGAATGTCGATATTCCGTTGATGCCGCCGCCGATGACGAGCACCGTCGTCCGTCCGGATTCACGGAGCGCACGTACGTCGTCGCGCTCGGGTGATGAGTGTGTCGATTCGATCATGCTCGAACTCTCTTCCTTGCTTGCCCCCAGCATCGACCCCCACGACCGCTGCGCGCAAGCCCAGTGCACATATGTGCAAGGATCGAGAACAAGGAGGCGGTTTTGGCAGACCACGGCGCGCATTCTCGTGATGCGAAACTGATCGCTGCGCTCACGGCAGCACAGCTGTACTACATGCAGGACAAGACCATGGAGGTGATCGCGAGAGAGCTGGGCACATCGCGGTCCTCCGTGTCGCGGCTTCTGAGCTACGCGCGCGAAAGCGGTCTCGTCGACATCCGCATCAACTCACCCCTGGAACGCCTGGGGATGCTGGAGCAGCGGATCCGCGATCGTCACCGCATCGCGGCGCACGTCGTTCCGATGCCCGAGATCGTCAGCGAGGTCGAGCGCCTCGAGAGGGTGGCCCTCACGGCGGGAAGACTGCTCTCGCAGTTCGTGGACTCGAACATGATCATCGGCGTGGCCTGGGGATCGACGATCAGCGCCGTGAGCCGCGGCCTGACGCAGAAAGAGACGCACAACACGACATTCGTGCAGCTCAACGGCGCGGGCAACACCCAGACCAGTGGGGTCGAGTACTCGAGCGACATCCTTCAGCGGTTCGGCAGCGCCTTCGGTGCGCAGGTGCAGCAGTTCCCCGTTCCCGCGTTCTTCGACGATCCGGCCACGCGCGAGGCGATGTGGCGCGAACGCAGCACGCGGCGAGTCCTCGATCTGCAGTCGAAGATGGACATCGCGGTGTTCAGTCTGGGCTCGCCCGCCGCAGAGGTGCCGAGCCGTGTCTACGTCGGCGGATACCTCGGACGCGAGGACTACCGCAGCCTTCGCGAGGACCACGCCATCGGCGATGTCGCAACGGTGTTCTTCCGGGCGGACGGTTCCTGGCGCGACATCCGCTTGAACGCTCGTGCGACCGGCCCCGGACTGGACCGGCTCCGCCGCGTGCCGCGTCGCGTCTGCGTCGTGTCGGGCATCCCGAAGCTGGCGAGCGTGCGGGCCGCGATCGCATCCGATCTGATCACCGATGTGGTTCTCGACGAAGGGCTCGCGAGGCAGCTCGCGGACGGCTGACGCTCACGACTCGTCGGTCGACGCCTCGGGACCGGAACGGAACTCCCGGATCAGGTGGTGGACGACGGCCCTGAGATCGCCGCCGGATGCCTCCGCGACAGCGACCTGACGTGCATAGCTCGCCCCGTCGCTCAGAATCGTGTCGATGCTCCGGAACTCGCGGGCGCACTCGAGGTCGACGGCGATCGGGGTCAGCTCGTCGAGGATCTGAGCGAGATGTTCGCGCACGGGGCGCTGATCGCCCGCCGCATCGACGATCACCCGAGCCTCCAGTCCGTACCGAGCCGCCCGCCACTTGTTCTCCCGATGGAACCAGGCGGGAAGCACCGGGAGCGCCCGGCCTTCGTCGAGCATCCGGGAGAAGTGCTCGACCAGCACCTGCACGAGAGAGGCGACGGCGGCGAGTTCGGGCAGCGTCGACATCCCGTCGCACGCCCGCACCTCGATCGTTCCCCACCGCGGCGCGGGTCGGATGTCCCAGCGCACCTCCGACGGATCCTTCATCACACCGGTCCGGACCATGTCCTCCATGTAGGCCTCGAACTGCGCCCAATCCTGCAGAGCCCAGGGGAGCCCTGCGGTCGGGAGCTGTTGGAACACGAGCGCTCGGTTGGAGGCGTATCCCGTGCTCTCGCCGGCCCAGAACGGGCTGGAGGCCGCGAGGGCCTGCAGATGAGGCAGATAGGCGGTGAGGGCGTTGATGATCGGGAAGACCTTGCGATGATCCTCGACGCCCACGTGCACATGGATGCCCCAGATCATCATGTTGCGTCCCCACCATTGGGTGCGCTCGATCAGGGAGTGATACCGCGTCTTGTCGGTGACTCGCTGGTCGTACCACTGCGCGAAAGGATGGCTGCCCGCGGAGAGGAGTTCGATTCCGATCGGATCCGTCGCCGACCTCACCGCTGAGATCGCGCGGGCGATGTCATCGACCGCGTGCGCGACGGACGCGCCCACTCCGCTTGTCACCTCGATCGTGTTCGTCAGCAGCTCGCCGGTGACGGTGTGACGTTCATCGGCGCTCTGCTCCTCCAACTCGGCGAGGAGCTCGGGAGCACGGCCGGTGAGATCGCCGCTCTCCGGATCGGCGAGCATGATCTCCCATTCCAGGCCGACGGTGGACCGGGCGGACGGGGCGAAATCGAGCTTCACGAGCACAGTCTGGCACGGTGACGGAGCGACACGACAACGCGCGGGTCCTCACGTTTCGCGACTCGGGCGCGCATCTGGCAGAATAGAAGGTCGGACGACCTGCTCGACCCTCTATCCAGCATTCGTCCTCCCTTTTGAGCTTCCGCCGGGTGTGCACCCCACGCTCCAGGCGATCAGTTCCTTCCTTCCACACAATTCAGGAGAATCGTGGCTGTTAAGATTCGTCTCAAGCGCCTGGGCAAGATCCGCGCGCCGTACTACCGCATCGTCGTCGCCGACTCGAAGACCAAGCGCGATGGTCGCGTGATCGAGGAGATCGGCAAGTACCACCCCACTGAGGAGCCCTCGTTCATCGAGGTCAACTCCGAGCGTGCGCAGTACTGGCTCTCCGTCGGCGCTCAGCCGACCGAGCAGGTCGCCGCCATCCTGAAGATCACGGGTGACTGGGGCAAGTTCAAGGGCGACAAGGACGCGAAGTCCACTCTCAAGGTCAAGGAGCCCAAGGTTCCCTTCGAGATCGACGCATCCAAGAAGTCCGTCGTCAAGCCCAAGGCTGAGAAGAAGGTGGAGACTCCCGCTGAGGAGGCTCCCGCCGTCAAGGCCGACGCGGAGGCCGCTGAGGCTCCCGCCGCCGACGCAGAGTAATTCGTCGTGCTCGCCGCCGCGCTCGAACACATCGTCAAGGGGATCGTCGATCACCCGGAAGATGTCCGTATCACTGCTTCCACGTCGCCGCGAGGCGACCTGCTCGAGGTGCGTGTGCACCCCGACGATCGTGGACGCGTGATCGGGCGCGGCGGCCGCACGGCCAAGGCACTGCGCACTCTCGTCGCCGCTCTGGCCGACGGGCGTCGCGTGCGCGTCGATGTCGCGGACGACTGACGTGGTGCCGAAAGAAGAAGCACAACAGGGCAAGAACCAGCTGCGCGTCGGTCGCCTCGTCAAGGCCCATGGCCTCAAGGGCGCGCTCAAGTTGGAGCTCTACACCGACAACCCCGAGCGCCGTTTCACTCAGGGAGCCGAGTTCACGTTGCAGGTGCCCGAGGCATCTCCGTGGCACGGCAAGAACGTCGTCGTTCGCGAATACCGCGTGATGAACGGCAATCCGGTCGTCTTCTTCGACGATGTCGATGACCGCGAAGCGGCCGAGACCCTCGTGCGGGCGATCCTCTGGATCGATCAGGACAACGACGAGGTCGAGGACAACGCCTGGTTCGACCATCAGCTGGTCGGACTCGACGTCGTGCGCGACGATGTCGTCGTCGGCCGGGTCATGCGGGTCGAGCACTTCCCGGCGCAGGATCTCCTCATCATCAAGACCGGGGAGCAGGAGATCATGGTGCCGTTCGTCGAGGCGATCGTCCCCACGGTCGATGTCGCTGCGGGTCGCGTGATCGTCACACCGCCCGCCGGACTGTTCGAGGAGCTTCCCGACGCGGCTCGCGCCGACTCCGACGACGATGCATCCGACGAGTCCGCCGCCGACGCCCCGTCCGACTAGTCGCTGATTCGGGTCATCGTGCGCATCGACGTCCTTTCCATCTTCCCGTCGTACTTCGATGGACTCACGCTCTCCTTGCTCGGCAAGGCCCGTGACGCCGGCATCCTCGACGTGAATGTCCATGACCTCCGGGACTGGACGTCCGACCGGCACCGCACGGTGGATGACACGCCGTACGGAGGCGGCGCGGGAATGGTGATGAAGCCCGAGCCCTGGGGTCTCGCGCTCGACGAGATCACAGCTCAGTCCGATCGGCCGACGATCATCTTCCCATCGCCCGCCGGCGAGGTGTTCACGCAGGCGACGGCGCGGGACCTCGCGTCCCGCGAGCACATCGTCTTCGGGTGCGGCCGCTACGAAGGCATCGACGAGCGTGTCTTCGAGTACGCCGGATTCTTGGGGGAGGTACGTCTGATCAGCCTCGGCGACTACGTCCTCAACGGGGGAGAGGTCGCGACGATGGCGATGATCGAGGCGATCGGCCGCCTGATCCCCGGCGTCGTGGGCAACCCCGAAAGCCTGGTCGAAGAGTCGCACGAAGACGGGCTGCTCGAGTATCCGTCGTACACGAAGCCTGCGGTGTGGCGCGACCGTTCCGTGCCGGACATCCTCCTCAGCGGCAACCACGGGCGTATCGCGGAGTGGCGTCACGACCAGCAGATCGAGCGCACGCGTGCTCGTCGTCCTGACCTTCTGCCGGGCGACGAAACCCGCGACTAGCTCTCCCCAGGGCTCCCCAAGGGGAGAAGGCCCGCGTCGAGAGTCAGTCGACGCCGAGGAACGAGCGATCGGTCAGAACGAACGGTCCGTCAGCGGTGATCGCGACGGTGTGCTCGGCGTGCGCGCCTCGCGAACCGTCGGCACTGCGTAGCGTCCAACCGTCGGGATCGGTGATCAACTCGTCCGTCGTCGCGAGGAACCAGGGCTCGAGCGCGAGGACGAGGCCATCGCGAAGCGGGAAGCCGCGCCCGGGTCGACCGTCATTGGGCACGTGCGGATCACCGTGCATCGTGCGCCCGACTCCGTGTCCACCGAAGTCCGTGTTGATGGAGTACCCCTCGCCGTGGGCAACGTCGGCGACGGAGGCGGAGATGTCGCCGATCCGATTCCCCACGACGGCGGCGGCGATCGCCGCATCGAGAGCCCGTTCCGCCGTCGAGATGAGGCGGAGGTCTTCTTCGCGCGCGGCGCCGACCACGAACGAGACCGCCGAGTCGGCCACCCAGCCGTCGACCGAGACAGCGAAGTCCAAGGAGACGAGGTCGCCGTCGCGGAGCACGTAGTCGTGCGGCAAGCCGTGCAGCACGGCGTCGTTCACCGACGTGCAGATGACCTTGCCGAAGGGGCTGGCCCCGAACGACGGGTGATAGTCGATGTAGCAGGACTCCGCGCCGGCCGCGCGGATCAGTTCGTGCGCTCGACGATCGATGGCGAGCAGATTCGTGCCGACCTTCGTGTCGTCGCGCAGCGTCGCCAGTGTCTCGGCGACGAACCGGCCGGCGGCACGCATTTCGTCGATCTCGGCGGGGGTGCGCAGTTCGATCATCGGAGATCCTCTCGTCTCACCCCATTCTCCCTGATGGCGCGGGCTCCGGCGTTCGGGTGCTGAGAGCGAACATCGGTGCGGAGCCGGATCGGTCGGCATACGATTTGAGCATGTGGTTGCGACAGGCCTTCTTCCGCTGGCTTCTCCCGGCAGCTTTCCTGCTGCCGCTGTGGCTCCTGATCGGGTGGGGCGTCTTCCGGGGCGGGTGGGCGATCCTCTGGGTTCTGTTCATCGCCGTGCCCTCGGTCTTCGTCGGCCAGCTCCTCCTGACCCTGCTGACGCGTTCACGTCCGTCGGTTCGCGCCGAGAGAGCGGTCTCCTGGTGGGACGTCGCCGGCTTCACGGTGTGGCACGGCCTCACGATCGCTGTCGGATGCTTCATCGATGGCGCGTTCCCGTGGCTCCTGACCGGAGCGATCATCGCCGGGGTCGCCCTGATCTGGCTGCAGCTCTGGCAGCTGTGGAGCGAAGCCAAGGGGAGTGGCGCACGTATCCGGGAGACGATCACCTGGTCGTCGATCCCCACCGCCGATGAGCGTTCGCCGGAACCGCGCCCGCACGAGGTCATCGTCGTTCGTGAGACCGACTCGCGCGACTGACGTCCCGCGCCCTGCCCTGTTTTGGAGAGAGCGGGCATCCGTGGCAGAATGATTGTTTGTGCCGCACCCGGTTCTGCCACAGGGGAGCCCGCGGATGCTCTGCATCCGTCAGCACATACCCATTCTTGTTCCTTCCATCATGCATCCGACCTGTGGCGAGTGCAGAGAGAGATGATCATGCAGATCCTCGACGCCGTAGACGCGGCTTCCCTCCGTTCGGACATTCCGGACTTCTTCCCCGGCGACACCGTCAAGGTGCACGTCAACATCACCGAGGGCAGCCGCTCCCGTATCCAGGTCTTCCAGGGTGTCGTCATCGGCCGTTCGGGCGATGGCGTTCGCGAGACCTTCACGGTCCGCAAGATCAGCTTCCAGGTGGGCGTCGAGCGCACCTTCCCGGTGCACTCCCCGACGATCGATCACATCGAGGTCGTCACCCGCGGTGACGTGCGTCGCGCGAAGCTCTACTACCTGCGCCAGCTGCGTGGCAAGAAGGCGAAGATCAAGGAGAAGCGCGACCGCTGAGTCGCAGCATCTCCACAGCACCCCAGGACACGATGTCCTGGGGTGCTGTGTTTTCTCCCCGGTGTGCGACCCTTGTTACTGCCGCTCGACGGCCAGCATGACTGCGAAGGAAAACGATGACTTCTGAACCCTCTGCCGCGACCGGCTCCAAGCGCCGCCGCGGGATTCTGGTCTTCCTGAGGGATGTGCTGGTGATCGTCCTGATCGCCGCGGTCGTCTCGTTCGTGGTCAAGACGTTCATCGTGCGCTCGTTCTACATCCCGTCTGCGTCGATGGAGCGAACTCTTCTGATCGATGACCGAATCCTCGTGGACGAACTCACACCGCGGTGGACCGGGTACGAGCGCGGCGATGTCGTCGTGTTCCAGGATCCGGGCGGCTGGCTCGACCCGCAGCCGCAGACGCCGGCTCAGCCCCCACTCGTGCAGGCCGTCGACTGGGTGCTGACGTTCATCGGAGTCTCCGCTTCCGATTCGCAGGATCACCTCGTCAAGCGAGTCATCGGGCTGCCCGGAGACCACGTCGTCTGCTGCAACGCGTTGGGACAGATCACGATCAACGGTGCCCCCATCGACGAACTCAGCTACTTGAACCTGCCCGACGGCGACACTGCGGCGTCGAACGAGCCGTTCGACGTCGTCGTGCCCGACGAGTCCCTCTGGTTGCTCGGTGACAACCGCGACCGTTCGCGCGACGCCCGCGCACATCAGGATCTGCCCGGCGGCGGATTCGTTCCTGTCTCCAACGTCGTGGGCAAGGCCTTTCTGACCACGTGGCCGTTCAGCAGGATCGGCGCCATCGAGGGACACCACGAGATCTTCAACGGCGTGCCGGACTCCGAATGAGCGTCGTCGCACCCACGCTGACGCTGGAGCGCAGGCTTCTCGGGGATTGCGATCTCATCATCTCGCTCGATGAGGTGGGGCGCGGCGCTCTTGCGGGCCCGGTCGCGGTCGGCGCCGCGGTGATGGATGCCGCGGGCGCGCGGCGCCGAGTTCCCGAGGGGCTGCGGGACTCCAAGCTGGTGACCGAACGTCGTCGTCCCGACGTGGCCGCTCGCGCGGCGGCGTGGGTGCAGGCTTCCGCTGTCGGCTGGGCGAGTGCCGCCGAGGTCGACGAGGTGGGAATCATGCGAGCGCTCGGGCTGGCGGCTTCGCGAGCTGTCGAGGGTGTCGCCGCTCTCGGGGCCGGGATCGACGGTGCGCTCGTACTCCTCGACGGGAATCATGACTATCTGTCGGCCGTGCATCCCTCGCCGCTGCGCGTGCGCCCTGTGATCAAGGCCGATCGGGACTGCGCATCGGTCTCCGCCGCATCCGTGATCGCGAAGGTGGCACGCGACACCTACATGTCGGAACTGCACGGCACGTACCCGCAGTATCAGTGGGATCGCAACAAGGGCTACGCGAGTCAGGAGCACCGAGACGCGATACGCACCGTCGGCCTCTCGCCGTTCCACCGGGCGTCCTGGGCCATCACCGATGCGCCGACTCTCTTCTGAGAACCCCCGGGGTGCGGCATCCGGGCTGTCCCGACTCTAAGATGGAACCACCATGGATGAGGAAGCCTTCGACGACTACGACCGCGAGCTGGAACTGGCACTGTTCCGCGAATACCGCGATGTCGTCTCCCAGTTCCAGTACGTCGTCGAGACGGAACGGCGTTTCTACCTGGCGAATGACGTCAACGTCGTGCGGCGCGACACCGAGCACGACTTCTACTTCGAGATCTCCATGAGTGACGTATGGGTCTGGGACATCTATCGCGCGGACCGCTTCGTGAAGGCGGTGCGGGTGCTGACGTTCAAGGACGTGAACGTCGAAGAGCTCCAGCGTCGCGAGTTCGAGATCCCGCAGGAACTCTCGCTCGATGGTGAGTAGCCGCCCGTTCTGACCCCTCCTGCACGATTCGTCTCCGACACGCGTTCTCCGGAGTCCGCGGCTCGATCGTGAACGGCTCGTCCTCGGGCCATCGCAGGGTCGGCATGCTGTCGTCATGGCAGCGAAAGATGATCTGGGTAAGGCCGGCGAAGAACGTGCGGCTCGGCATCTGATCGAATCCGGGTACACCGTTATCGATCGGAACTGGCGATGCAATCAGGGCGAGATCGACATCGTCGCGGTGCGCCGCGACCATCTCGCGTTCGTCGAGGTCAAGACTCGGCGGACCGCACGTTTCGGGCATCCGTTCGAAGCGATCGATGACCGCAAGAAGCGACGGATGTGGGGTCTCGCTCACGCCTGGACGGTGGCTCATCCGGAGGGCGCCAGAGGGCGGCGCGTACGCCTCGAAGCAATAGGCATCATCGGTCAGGATCCTGCGACCGGCTCCCTGGAACACCTGGTGGACCTCGTATGAGCACCACGCGGACCTGGGCCGTAGCGATCACCGGAGTCGACGGCCATCTGGTCGAAGTAGAGGCCGACCTGTCGAATCAGACACCGGACTTCAAGATCATCGGACTGCCGGACAAGTCACTGGGGGAGGCTGTGCAGCGTGTTCACAACGCCTGCAAGAACGCCGGCCTCGATCTCCCTCGACGACGGCTGACAGTCAACCTCTCGCCGGCGAGCCTGCCGAAGCACGGCTCGAGCTTCGACGTGGCGATCGCCGTCGCGGCGCTGGCCGCAGGCGATGCCGTCTCTCGACGGTCCATTCGCGATACCGTCCACATCGGAGAGCTCGGGCTCGATGGGCGCCTCCGGCCGGTGCCCGGAGTTCTGCCCGCCGTCTTCGCCGCGGCCCGCGCGGGGTTCGAGCGCGTGATCGTTCCGCGTGCGAACGAAACGGAGGCGCGTCTGGTCCCCGGGATCGAGGTGCGTGCGGCGGGCTCCCTCGCCGAGGTGGCGGTGTGGCACGGGGCGGAGATCGAGATCCCCGACTTCACGCCGGTCGAGAACCCGCCTGCGAACGAGGATGCCGCAGAGCCGCTCGATCTCTCGGATGTCGTCGGCCAGGAGTCGGCCGTCGAAGCGCTGGTCGTCGCTGCGGCAGGTGGTCACCATCTTCTCCTGAGCGGACCACCGGGAGCGGGGAAGACAATGCTTGCTCGGCGCCTCCCCGGGATTCTCCCCGCGCTCACCGAGGAGGAGGCGCTCGAGGTGGCATCGATCAGATCGCTGACGGGCGAACCGGTCAGCGCACTCGATGCGACACCGCCGATTGAAACGCCGCACCACAGCGCATCGGTGGCAGCTCTCGTGGGCGGCGGGTCCAAGGTCGCTCGTCCTGGTGCCATCGTGCGGGCGCATCGTGGAATCCTCTTCCTCGACGAAGCCGCCGAATTCTCCCGGATCGCGTTGGACGCGTTGCGCCAGCCGCTGGAGTCCGGACAGATCGAGGTCAGCCGCGCAGGGTTCACCGCGCGCTATCCGGCACGATTCCAACTCGTGCTGGCCATGAACCCGTGTCCGTGCGGCAACTACGGCGTTCGCGGCGCCGAATGCATGTGCCCGCCCGCGTCTATACGTCGGTATGCGACCCGACTCTCGGGGCCCTTGCGCGATCGGGTGGACATCGAGTTGCAGGTCGCCCGGGTCGCCGCCTCGCGGGCGACGTCCGGCACTCGCTCCGAACCGGACACGGCGACAGGCCGGAAGATGGTGGCGGTCGCTCGTGGTCGTGCGGCAGAACGATGGTCCCGAACTCCCTGGAGCCGCAATGCGGATGTCCCCGGAACATGGTTGCGCCAAGGCGAGTTCCGGCTCGACGGCGCCGTGCGGGCTCCGCTGGATCGTGCCCTCGAGCGCGGCGTCTTGACCCTGCGAGGCTACGACCGTGTGCTGCGCATCGCGTGGACGATGGCGGACCTCGCAGGTCGTGACCGACCGGTGGCCGATGACATCGGGCGCGCTCTCCACCTCAAGCGCGGAATGGCACTGTGAAAGACGCGCTGCTCACCGACGACGCGGTCCGCGCCGCGGCGCACGCGCTTCGTGGACAGCGTGGGGACGAGGTCGACGAAGCGATCGCGCGTGCGACGTGGTCGGTCCTCACGGAGCCCGGCGATGGCGTCGCTGGTGCGCTGATCCGCGAGCTCGGCGCTGTCGAAGCACTCCGCTTCGCGATGGACGGCGGCGCGGAGGCGGGCATGGCGGTGTCAGGGACTGTGCGCGCCCGGAACGCCCTGGCCGAGGGCAGGAAGCGATGGATGCCGCGAGCTGACCCTCGCGCTGTGACCGAGGCTCTGCGGGGAGCGAGTCAGGTGGGCGCTCGGCTGCTGGTGCCCGGCGACGCGGATTGGCCCGCAGGCGTCGACGACCTCGGTGAGCACGCGCCGCACGCCCTGTGGGTGCGAGGCGCCACGCCGTTGCTCACGGCAGATCCTCGCGTATCGATCGTGGGAGCGCGGGCATCGACGGGATACGGAGATCATGTCGCCGCCGAGATCGCCGGCGACCTCGCGGCCGGTGGCGCGGTCATCGTCTCGGGCGGGGCGTACGGCATCGACGGTGCGGCTCATCGCGCGGCTCTCGGGGTGGATGGGCGAACGCTGGCGCTGCTCGCCGGCGGCGTCGATCGCGCGTATCCGACCGGCCATCATCAACTCCTCGCGCGCATCGCGACGCAGGGAGCGGTCGTCAGCGAGTTGCCGTGCGGGGCCGCGCCGACGAAGTGGCGCTTCTTGGCGCGCAACAGATTGATAGCTGCTCTCGGGCAGGCGACGGTCGTGATCGAGGCCGGTTGGCGCAGCGGCTCGCTCAACACGGCCGGCCACGCGGCGGCACTCGGCAGACCGCTCGGAGCGGTGCCGGGACCGGTGACCTCGGCAGCCTCTGCAGGATGTCATCGCCTGCTGCGCGAGTACGACGCGCGCTGCGTGACATCCGCCGCAGAGGTCCGAGAGATGTGGATGCCCGGCGCGGGGAGCACGAGCTCCCCTCCCGCGACCGACCCTGATCTGATACGACTCCTCGATGCGCTGAGTTCGCGAGTGGGGAACGAGGTCTCCGAACTCGCGCGGAGGTCCGGCCTGGCTCCCCAGAGGATTCAAGCCCTTCTCGGGCTGCTGGAACTCGAGGGGGCAGTGACGCATGCGGTCAACGGCTGGAGAAGAACGGTCTCGCCATGAGGCGATCAGATCCGGCACCGGATTCGGCGGGGGAGCGCCCGTGCGAAGGTGCGGCCGTCGGGAGTGCCGCTTCGACGGCGAGGTGAGCAGCCCGGCGCCCGCTCGGCAGGCATGCTGAAGTCATGGAACTCGCGGCTGCTGCGGAGGCATTCGTCGATCACCTCGCCCACGTGCGCAGGTTGTCGGCGGCAACAGTGCGCGCCTATCGAACCGATCTCCGGGATCTCGCGAAATCGGCCGGCGCCGTCGAGCTCGAATCGGTCGACCTCGAAACCCTGCGGGATTGGCTTTGGCAGGCGACGCAGCGCGGCGACGCGCGCGCCACGCTCGCTCGACGCGCCGCCGCAGCTCGTTCCTTCTTCAGCTGGGCGAAGGAGCAGGAGTTGCTCGACCATGATCCGAGCCTGCGCCTCATCGCTCCGAAACGCGGTCGGTCGCTGCCGACCGTCGCGTCGCAGGAATCGATGGTCGCTCTCCTCGACGAGCACCGCGCGCGGGCCGACTCAGGTGACCCGATCGCTCTCCGAGATCATGCGATTCTGGAGATGCTCTACGGATCCGGTATTCGCGTGTCGGAGCTGTGCGGACTCGACATCGACGACGTCGATCTCGATCGTCGCACCGCGCGCGTGCTCGGCAAGGGCGACAAGGAGCGAGTCGTGCCGTTCGGGCAGCCGGCGGGAGCGGCATTCGAGGCCTACCTGCGGCGAGCCCGACCCGCGCTTGCGGCCCGGAGCTCGAAGGCGACGGCCGCAGTCTTCCTCGGCAGCCGCGGCGCTCGCGTCGGCCCGCGCGGGATCTACACGCTCGTGGCGTCAGCGCTCGGGCCCCTGGTCGGCAAAGAAGCGGTGGGTCCCCATGCGCTTCGGCACACTGCGGCCACCCACCTGCTCGACGGCGGCGCGGACCTTCGAGCGGTGCAGGAGATCCTCGGGCACGCCAGTCTCGGCACCACGCAGATCTACACACACGTCTCCGCCGAACGGCTCACCGCGACCTACCGCCTCGCCCATCCGCGAGCCTGACGCCGCGTCGTTCATCGCGGCGCGCCACAGCACGGGAGCAGGATCGCTCGTTCCGCCGCACCGAAGAGCAGCATCGGATCGATGTAGATGCCGTCCAGGCGAACACCGAGATGAAGGGCGCCCGACGGCGCATGGCCGCCAGCCGCCGGAGTTCCGACGACATCGCCTCGCGATACCGCGTCACCGGGCCTGAGGGGCGAAACCAGTGGCTCGAACGTCGAGACATAGCCTCCGGGATGCTCGATCGTCAGGAGCGGACGGTCGACGACCGTGCCAGAGAAGGCGACCACTCCGTCAGCGGGTGCGCGCACGTCCTGCGCGGGCGATGCCGTGAGATCGATCCCTCGATGTCCAGCGCCGTAGGCGTGCGCAGGTGCGCGAAACGGTTCGACCACCGTGCGAGATCCTTCGACAGGCCACGACCACTCGTCCACCGCCGCCGGGGACGATGTCGGCGAAGTCTCCATCGCGCGAGCGGCCGGGATCGCCCCCGTCCCGAGCATCCAGCACGCGAGGACCAAGACGGTGAGCGGAGCGAGCACACGCTGGATCGGGTTCATCCCTGAATTCTCCGGAGATGATCGATCCGGAGGATATCGAGTGATGTCGTGCCACGGCGGCGGGGGAGAGGATGCGGAACGCCTCCGCTGTGCAGGATGAGTGTCGCTTCCACGTCCTGTATGCTGGACGAGCACCTCGGAATCGGGGTGACTACGCGTGCCCAAAGCGGTTTCGATCGCGGCATCCACTCCCAGAGGTCTTTCTCCCAGAGAAGGCGGGTGTGCGCCGGGCACCAGGAAGTCCGATCGCCTGATCGGCAAAAACCTAACGGCGCCTTCGCGCCAGAACAAGGAGACGACCATGGCTGTGGTCACCATCCGCCAGCTGCTCGACAGCGGCGTGCACTTCGGACACCAGACCCGTCGGTGGAACCCGAAGGTGAAGCGCTTCATCCTGACCGAGCGCAGCGGCATCCACATCATCGACCTTCAGCAGTCGCTCGGCTACATCGACAAGGCCTACGACTTCGTCAAGGAGACCGTCGCCCACGGTGGGACGATCCTCTTCGTCGGCACCAAGAAGCAGGCTCAGGAGATTCTCGCCGAGCAGGCCACCCGCGTCGGCCAGCCCTTCGTGAACCAGCGCTGGCTCGGTGGTCTCCTCACCAACTTCCAGACGATCTCCAAGCGTCTCGCACGCATGAAGGAGCTCGAGGAGCTCGACTACGAGACCCCCGCGAACAGCGGTTTCACGAAGAAGGAACTCCTTCTCAAGAAGCGCGAGCTCGACAAGCTGCACAAGTCGCTCGGTGGTATCCGTAACCTCACGAAGACGCCTTCGGCCATCTGGGTCGTCGACGCCAAGCGCGAGCACCTCGCCATCGACGAGGCCAAGAAGCTCGGTATCCCCGTGATCGGCATCCTCGACACGAACGCCGACCCGGACGACTTCCAGTACCCGATCCCCGGCAACGACGACGCGATCCGTTCGGTCTCGCTGCTCACCCGCATCATCGCGGATGCAGCGGCCGAGGGCCTGCAGCAGAAGCACAACCCGGAGACGGGCGACGCCGAGCCGCTCGCCGACTGGGAGAAGGAGCTTCTCGAAGCTCCCGCCCAGGAGGTCCAGGAGTCCGCTGACGCCGCCGCCGTCGAGACCGCTGCCGATGAGGCTGCCGTCGTCGAGACGCCTGCAGCCGACGAGACCGCTGCGGACGAGGCCGGCGCCGAGGCGCACGACGAGGCGATCGCCGCCGCTTCCGGTGAGGAGACCGCTGAGGTCGCCGCAGCCGAGGCAGCCGACTCCAAGTAATCCTCTCGATCACCACACACATCACGAAGCAAGGAGCCACCACACATGGCCAACTTCACCATCGCTGATCTCAAGGCGCTGCGCGAACAGCTCGGTACCGGAATGGTCGACACCAAGAAGGCACTCGAAGAGGCTGACGGCGACGTCCAGAAGGCCACCGAGATCCTCCGCCTCAAGGGTGCGAAGGGAAACGCCAAGCGCGCTGACCGTTCCACCAGTGAGGGACTGATCGTCGCTCGCGAGCAGGATGGCGCTGTGACGCTCATCGAACTCGCCTGCGAGACGGACTTCGTCGCGAAGAACCAGCGCTTCATCACGCTGGCCGAGAAGGTCGCCGACGCCGTGGCTGCGGTCAAGGCCGACTCGGTGGAGACCGCACTCGCGGCCGCCGCCGGAGACCAGACCGTCGACCAGCTGATCTCGGAAGAGGCAGCGATCATCGGCGAGAAGGTCGAACTGCGTCGCGTTCGCACGATCTCCGGCGACAACGTCGAGGTCTACCTGCACCGCACGAGCAAGGACCTGCCGCCGCAGATCGGTGTCGTCGTCGCCTACACGGGTGATGACGCCGAGACCGCTCGCAGCATCGCGCAGCACATCTCGTTCGCCAACCCGTCGTACCTGTCCCGCGAGGACGTTCCGGCGGATGCTGTCGAGAAGGAGCGGGAGATCGTCACCGAGATCTCGCGCAACGAAGGCAAGCCCGAGGCAGCCCTGCCGAAGATCGTCGAGGGGCGTGTCACTGCTTACATCAAGCAGGTCGCACTGCTCGAGCAGGACTACGCCAAGGACAACAAGCTCTCTGTCGCCCAGGTGGCGAAGGACGCCGGTATCACCGTGACGGACTTCGCGCGCTTCAAGGTCGGCGCGTAGCAACGTCGAAGGGGTTCGGATCTGCGAGATCCGAACCCCTTCTTCATGCCCAGAAGGCACTATCTTGAATCGGGACGAGAGGACAACACCCATGACCGAACGCACCGGACGCCGCCGCGTCCTTCTGAAACTCTCCGGAGAGGCATTCGGCGCCGGTCAGCTGGGCGTCAACCCGGATGTCGTCGGCCAGATCGCGCGTGACATCGCCGCAGCCGTCGACCGTGTCGAGGTGGCGATCGTCGTCGGCGGTGGCAACTTCTTCCGCGGTGCGGAGCTCAGCCAGCGCGGCATGGACCGCGGACGCGCGGACTACATGGGAATGCTCGGTACGGTCATGAACGCACTCGCGCTGCAGGACTTCCTCGAGCAGGCAGGAGCAGCGACCCGCGTGCAGTCGGCGATCTCGATGACGCAGGTCGCCGAGCCGTACATCCCGCGTCGTGCCGAGCGTCACCTCGAGAAGGGCCGCGTCGTGATCTTCGGCGCCGGCGCGGGGCTTCCGTACTTCTCGACCGACACCGTCGCCGCTCAGCGCGCACTCGAGATCGGCGCGGAGGAGGTCCTCGTCGCGAAGAACGGCGTCGACGCGATCTACACGGCCGATCCCAACAAGCACGCCGATGCGGAACGCATCGAGCGCGTGACCTACAGCGATGCTCTGCAGCGGGGACTGAAGGTCGTGGACTCCACCGCCTTCAGCCTGTGCATGGACAACAACATGAACATGCGCGTCTTCGGTATGGAGCCCGCGGGCAACGTCACCCAGGCCCTGCTCGGTGAGCCCATCGGTACGCTCGTCACCACCTGAGTGTGCAACACGGCGGAGCAGTCTTCGCCCGATAGAATTTGCAGAACACCCCGACGATAGGAGTCACCGTGATCGCGGACGTCCTCGCTGAAACCACCACCCGCATGACTCGGGCGGTCGAAGCTGCCAAGGAGGACTTCTCCACGGTGCGCACCGGTCGTGCCAACCCGCAGCTCTTCCAGAAGGTGCTCGTGGACTACTACGGCACGCCCACGCCGCTCGCGCAGCTCGCTTCCCTCCAGAATCAGGAAGCTCGCACACTCATCATCACGCCGTACGACAAGTCGGCGCTGAAGGCGATCGAGCAGGCGATCCGTGACATGCCGAACCTGGGCGCGAACCCGACCAACGACGGCAACCTGGTACGCGTCAGCATGCCCGAGCTCACGGCCGAGCGTCGCAAGGAATACGTCAAGCTCGTCAAGACGAAGGCGGAAGACGCCAAGGTCCACGTGCGCGGAATCCGCCGCAAGGCGAAGGACGAGCTCGACGCCCTGAAGAGCGAGCTCGGAGAAGACGAGATCGCGCGCGCAGAGAAGGAACTCGACTCCCTCACGCGCCAGCACGTCGACCTCGTCGATGATGCGCTCAAGCGCAAAGAGGCAGAACTCCTCGAGGTGTAGTCCGAATGTCTGATGACACGCGAGATGCCGAGGACGGTGCGCCGCTGACACGCCGTGAGGCGCGTGATTCGTCGACCCCGACATCTGGCGTCCCGTTGGCGGACGAAGCGTTCCCGACGTTCGACTCCGGGCTCATCCCTCCGCGGCCGCCTCTTCCCGTCGGGGGAGAGATGGTCGATGACGGCATGATCAGCACGGCGGACCACAACGCGATCCGTGAGCAGTGGCGTGCGGCCCGCGACGAATTGGGCAGTCACGTCTCCTACGCACGCGACCAGATCGACCAGGCGAACGAGAAGATCAAGGAGCGCACGGGGCGAGACCTGGTGCTCGCGATCCTCATCGGCCTCGCGTTCGGGGCCGCGCTCCTGGGGTCGTTGCTGTTCATCAAGGCCCTGTTCGTGCCCTTCGCGCTGGCCGCGGCCCTGCTCGGCGTGTACGAGTTGTCGCGAGCTCTCCGGGCATCCGGTCGTCGGATCGATGTGGTGCCCCAGCTGATCGCGGCCACGCTGCTCGTGCTCTCGGCGTACTTCGCGGAGATGTGGCTGTGCTGGGTCGTACTCTTCCTCTCGGTGGCGTTCGTCGTCGTGTGGCGTCTCATCGCGCAGATGGCCACCAAAGACGGACGCACCTACGGCGACGTCCTCGCCGATGCCGTCATCGGTGGCTTCGTGCAGATCTATGTGCCCTTCCTCGCGGGCATCGCGCTCATCCTCCTGAACCAGGAGGGCGGCCAATGGTGGGTGTTGAGCTTCATCGCCATCGCCGTCTCCGCGGACACGGGCGCATACGCCGCGGGTCTCGCCTTCGGGCGGCATCCGATGGCTCCGCGAATCAGTCCCAAGAAGACCTGGGAGGGCTTCGCCGGTGCAGTGGTGGCCTCGCTCACCGTGGGCGTGCTCCTCGCGCTCTTCCTGCTCGACCTGCCCTGGTGGGGCGGCCTCATCTTCGGCGCGGCCATCCTGCTCTCCGCCACGTTGGGCGATCTCGGCGAGTCGATGCTCAAGCGCGACCTGGGCATCAAGGACATGAGCTCGTGGCTCCCCGGTCATGGCGGTCTGCTCGACAGGCTCGACAGCATCCTGCCGTCGACGATTCCGGCGTTGTGCCTCTACTTCCTCCTCTCTCCCTGGATGGTGCTGTGATGAATGACCAGATCGTCGAGGAGCAGGACTCCGTCGCGACCCCGCCGGCATTCGCGTTGACGAGCGGTCGGGTTCGGGGGTACCACCGCGCAGCGGTGGACACGTTCCTCGCTTCGGCGCGAGCGGCGTTCGAGGACGAGGGCGAGGTGAGTGCCGTCGACGTGCGGACTGCGTCGTTCCCCCTGGTCAAGGGCGGGTACGTTGTCGCTGACGTCGATGCCGCACTCAGCCGCGTGGAAGATGCTTTCGCGGCACGCGAGCGCGACCGTGCCGTGCGCAGCAGCGGAGCCGGCGCATGGGTCGATCACGCGCGAAACGACGCTCAGGTGATTCTCGATCATCTGGCGCGTCCGCGTCGGCGTCGCTTCGCGCGAACAGGTGTCCTGACCTTCGGCTACCGCGTCGACGAGGTCGATCACGTCGCCGCACGCATCGTGAAGTACCTTCGCGACGGTGAAGCTTTGACGGTCGAGCAGCTGCGCTCCGCCGCGTTCCGCATGCAGCGGGGTGGCTACCGCGAGGAGCAGGTCGATGCGCTCCTCGATGCGACGATCGATGTGATTCTGGCCGTTCGCTGACCTTCTCATGGCTGTCCCAGGCAGTCTTGCGTAGACTGTCACCCATCGTGAACTCCCGAAACGACATGACACTTCATCGACACGACGCCTCACCGGTTCCTGCGGCGACGGCCACGTCTGCGCGCCGGGGAACCCGTCGTTGGTCGCGTCGTCGGGGTGTCGTCGGCGTGTTCAGTTCGCTCGCGGTCGTCGGTTTCGCCGCGGCGATGGTGGCTCCGACCGCCGTGGCGCTCGCAGATCCGCCCGCGCAAGAGTCGCCGGACAGCGCGTATTCCGTCGCCTTGGAAGACACGCAGAACCTCACGGTCACAGTCGAAGGCGCACCGATCACTCCGATCGAGCGCGGCTCCTTCGAGGTGTACGTCACTCCCAAGCCGACTCCGACTCCTGAGCCGACGACGGCTTCGAGTTCGAAATCGAGTGCGTCGAGCGGTCCTCTCTTCTACACGGGTGGTGGCGCGCCGGCCGAATGGATGGCAGCAGCGGGAATCGCCGAGAGCGACTGGGGCTACGTCGACTACATCGTCAGCAAGGAGAGCACCTGGAACCCGAATGCGACGAACTCGTCGTCCGGGGCCTGCGGTCTCGTGCAGGCGCTGCCGTGCAGCAAGGTTCCCGGAAACGGTTACGATCCGGTCGACAACCTCCGTTGGGCGAACGGCTACGCCGTCGGCCGCTACGGCAGCTGGGCCCAGGCGCACGCGTTCTGGACGAAGAACCACTGGTGGTGAGCAGGGACGATGCCCCGCTCCCGCAGACGGCCTCACGCACGCACTGAGGCCGAGGATTCGTTCGAACGCCTTCTCGCAGGATGGAAGCGCACGGAAGTCCGGCGCGGCGCCACCTGGACGGTGCAACCCGTCTCGTCGGTTCAAGCTCAGAAAGAATATGTCTGCCCCGGCTGCGGCAGGGGAGTCGAGGTGGGGACGGCCCATCTCGTCGCCTGGCGAGCGGACGGAGTTCTCGGCGACGCCGCAGATCTCGCGGCGCGCAGACATTGGCACACACACTGCTGGAGGCTGGCGTGAGCATTGAGATCCGTGGACCGCTGGAGCTTCCCGCTCAGCGTGAAGACATCGAGCTCGAGACGGTGGACGGATTGACGCTCGTGGGCGAGCTCGCTGTGCCGGAAAGCGCGGCGCCCGTCGCGACTCTGGTCACGCTGCACCCGTTGCCGACGGCGGGGGGCTTCATGGATTCGCACATCCTGAGGAAGGCAGCGGCCCGCCTCCCCGCCCTCGCCGACCTCGCGGTTCTGCGCTTCAACACGCGCGGAACCTCCTCGCAGAGAGGGACGAGCGAGGGTGCCTTCGACGGCGGTGCGGCGGAGCAGTTCGATGTCGCGGCAGCGATGCGTTTCGTTCGTGATCGCGGTCTGCCGCGTCCATGGCTCGTCGGCTGGTCGTTCGGCACGGAGCTCGCGCTCAAGTACGGGCGCGAGCACGACATCGAGGGAGTCATTCTTCTTTCGCCGCCTCTGCACCGTGCCACGCCGGCCGAGGTTGAGGCCTGGGCGGACTCCGACCGTGCGGTGATCGTACTGGTTCCGGAATTGGACGACTATCTGCGTCCGGCGGAGGCCCGCGAGCGTTTCGCGGCGATTCCTCACGCACATCTGATCGCGGTCGAGGGCGGAAAGCACCTGTGGGTGGGAGAGGCCCAGACGCGTCGCGTCCTCACCGAGATCGTCGCGGCGGTGAACCCCGCGGCGTTGCCTCTCCCCACCGAATGGTCGGGCGAAGGCTGAGCGTCAGAGCTCGTTCATCCGGGGGATGACGACCTGGCGGTACAGGATCAGGATGCTGGCCGCCACCGGGATCGCGATGAGCGCGCCGAGCAGCCCGAGCAGGCTTCCGCCGGCCAGCGCGGCGACCACGACGACGGCGCCGGGCACCGCCACTGCGCGGCTCATGATGCGCGGCGAGATGACGTACGCCTCGATCTGCATATAGATCAGGTAGTAGATGCCGGCGGCGATCGCGGTCTGCGGAGAACCGAGCCCGGGGATCAGGCAGATGAGCACGATGATCGTCGAGCCCGTCAGGGTTCCGACCAGCGGGATGAGCGAGAAGAAGAAGGCGATCACGGCGAGCACCGCGGGGAACGGAGCTTGGATGATGCTCAGGAAGATCGCGCTGAGCACACCGTTGATCACGCCGAGGGAGAGCTGCCCCATGACGTAGTAGCCGACGGAGTCGGTGATCTGGTCGGCCAGGTCGACGAAACGGTCGCGCTTCGATGCCGGGGCGAGTTGGTAGACGGCGCGCTTGAGCGACGGAGTCGATGCCGTCAGGTAGATCGTGAGGATGAGCACGATGAAGGCGCCGAACAGGCCGGTGACGATCGATGTACCGACGACGATGACGCTCTCGGTGATCGATCCCCAGTTCTCGATGAGCCAGTCGGTGGCTCGCGTGAACGAGTCATCGATGAACGAGGGTTGCAGGCCAGGGAAGACGTCGACGATCCAGTCCTTGACGTCACCGATGTACGTGCTCTGCAGGAAGAAGGTGATGCGCCGCACCAGCTGACTGATCTGGTCGATCAGGATGGGGAGCACCATCAGCACGATCCCCGCGAACACGCCCAGAACGCCGAGGATCGTGACCAGCACCGCGAGCCAACGCGGGAGCTTGCGCCGCTCGAGGAAGGCGACCACCGGGTCGAGGCCGAGGCTCAGGAACAGCGCGGTGCCGAGGTACAGCAGGACCGTCGACAGTGTCTGCACGCTGCCGATGAGCAGGATGCCGAGCCCCACGCCGAGCGTCGCCACCAGGGCGGTGCGGAAGGGGTTGTGGATCTTCATCTCGACTCCTCGAAGACAGGTGATGCCAGGCTACCGATCAGCGCCCCCGAAGCCCCGCCGACGTGCCGCGCGTATTCTGGAGAACCACCGTGTGGGCAACACACAGGTGGTTTCGCTAGTCTGAAATGTCGAGTGTTGCGTCTCCGGCCGTGGGCCGAGATGCGTGAGGAGACTATTCGTGCGTTTCGTATGGGCCGTCGTGGCCTTCGTTCTGGCCGCGGTCCTGATCGGTGCGGGCATCGCTCAGCGCACCGTCTTCATGGGTCCGGATTCCGTGCAGGAGAAGGTTGCGATCGAGGAACCCGCGCCGTTCGTCCTGATCGACGGAGACGTGCTTCGTGCGTACCCCGGCTCGCAGACGCTGCTCATCGGCGGCGAGGGCGACATCTTCATGGCGTACGGTCGCACCGCTGACATGCAGGCGTGGCTCGCCGACGCCGATTACAACCATGTGACGGCCGCGAAGAACGATGGTCTCGACGTCGAGTTCGTCGAAGCGGAAGACGTCGCCGCAGAGGAGGCTCCTAGCGAGGAGACACCCGCGGAGGGGACCACGGAAGAGGCGCCGGCCGAGGGAGACCCCGCAGAGGGCGAGCCCGCCGGACGCAACCCCGCCGGTTCCGATCTCTGGCTCAGCTCGACGACCAAGGCGGACTCCCTCATCGCCGACAACATGCAGCTGCCGGAGGGCGTCAGCGTTCTCGTCGCCTACGACGGCACGCGGGACGCTCCCGATGACATCACGGCGTCCTGGCCGCTCGACACATCGACGCCGTGGGCCGGCCCGCTCATGGCCGCCGGGGGAGCGGTGCTGCTCGTCGGTCTGATCCTGTACGTGCTCGGCATCCGCCACCAGCGACGTGGGCGCGGCCCTCGTCGGAAGGGACCCGGCCCGCTTCCGGTCACGGAACCGATCGACCTCGCCGCGCTCCCGCCCGCGGAGCGCGCTGCGATCGAGTCGTCGTCGACGCCGGCACCGGCACCGTCGGAGAGCGGTACCGAGGAGATCGAGGATGCCGAGATCGTGGAAGACCCGAAAGAGCCGGAGGGAAAGTCCTCGATGACGTCCGTACGTCCCGCACGTCGCCGACGCATGCTGGTGATTCCGGTGCTCGGTCTGACCGCTCTCCTCGCTGCCGGTTGCTCCGCGGATTCGTGGCCCCAGCTTGGCGAATCCGGACCGACGCCGTCGCCGACACCGACGGTCATCGCTCCGGAGAATCAGAAGCCCCCGGCTGTCACCGACGCGCAGGCGACCCGCATCCTGCAGGAGATCTCCAGCACGCTGACCGATGCCGACACGGCGCTGGACCTCGACCTGGCGAAGACGCGTCTCGACGGGCCGGCACTCGCTGCGCGCACGACCGACTACGCGCTGCGCACGGCGATCCCCGAGACCGCGGCGCCCGCCGTTCTCCCTACGGACGACGTGGAGGTCGTGCTCCCTGAGGCGACGGACCGTTGGCCCCGAACCGTACTGCTCCTGTCGAAGAGCGCAGCGGATGACACCGTTCCTCCGGTCATCCTGACGATGACTCAGCAGGACCCCTGGTCGAACTACAAAGTGACCAACACCGCGGAGATGTCGGCCGATGCCGTGTTCCCCGATGTTGCGGCGGCGTGGCTCGGCACCGCGCTCGTCCCCGACGACTCGGCCTTCCTGAGCATGCCTCCCGGAGAGCTGGCGACCGCGTTCGCCGACGTCGTCGACGCCGGCGAGCAGAGCGCCTCGTACGGCCTCTTCGACGATCTCGCCCTGAAGCTCGCGACATCGATCCGGGACAGCCGCCAGACGGTGGTGCAGAACCTCATCGACAACGGTGCTGCGGACACGTCGGAAGTGACATTCGACATGGTGCCGACCGACGCACCCGCCGTATCGATGACGACTCTCGACAGCGGCGCGATCGTCGCGGTCACCCTCACCGACGCCGAATCGGTGAAGCCGACATCCGCCGATGCGGTGATCCGGTTCGGTGACAACGCCCAGGCCAAGGCGCTCACGGGTGTCTCGGAGTCAGCCAAGGGCGTCGTGACCACGTACGAGTTCCAGCTCTTCTTCTCGGTTCCCGCGCAGGGTTCCACCGAGCAGATCAAACTCCTGGCGTCGCGTCAGGATCTCGTCTCCGTAGAGGTGATCAAGTGACCGAACTGTCTCCCGCTGCTCTTCGCGGCGCCGTCGACCTGTCGAGCCTTCGCAATCGACCGACTCCGCCCGCTGGTGGAGCCGCTCCGGGCGCGGCATCGCCGCAGGACTCGGAGTTCTCCGACGTCGTGATCGATGCCACGGACGAGTCCTTCGGTCAGGTTCTGGAGCTGTCGCGCACGGTTCCCGTGGTCGTCGACCTCTGGGCGGAGTGGTGCGGCCCGTGCAAGCAGCTCAGCCCGATCATCGAGAAGGTCGTGCGCGAGCTCGGCGGTCGGGTGGTGTTGGCGAAGGTCGACGTCGACGCGAACCCTCAGCTCGCCCAGAGCTTCCGGGCGCAGTCGATCCCGTTGGTCGTCGCCGTCATCGCCGGCCAGCCGGTGCCGATGTTCACCGGTGCCGTGCCGGAGGCTCAGGTGCGCGAGGTGTTCGCACAGCTGCTGCAGCTCGCCGCCCAGAACGGTGTGACCGGCTCGCTCTCGGTCGGCGCGCCAGAGGGCTCGGCAGACGAGCCCGCGGAGCCCGAGCTCCCGCCGTTGCGCGCCGAAGCGTTCGCGGCCATCGAAGCGGGAGACTACGCGGCGGCCATCGTCGCCTACGAGAAGGCTCTCGCAGAGAACCCGCGCGATGAAGACGCGATCGCGGGGCTGGGTCAGGTGAAGCTGCTCGATCGGGTGCAGGGGCTCGATCTGCAGACCGCGCGTGCCGCTGCGGCTGCGGGTCCCCTCGACATCTCGGCGCAGTTCGACGTCGCCGATCTGGATCTGGCCGGCGGCCACGTCGACGATGCGTTCGGACGACTGCTCGACCTCTTCGCGCAGCTCCCCACCGATGAGCGCACGCCCGTGCGAGAGCGGCTCGTGGAGCTGTTCGGGCTCATCGGCGTCTCCGACCCGCGCGTCATCTCGGCGCGGAATCGGCTCACGTCTCTGCTTTTCTGACCGCCCGGGGGCGTGAACCGCGGTCTTAACCGCGGCTCACGCTCGGCACGTGCGGGTCGGACTGGAATCGCAGCCAGATCGTCGACAACGCGGGAAGCGTCATCGTGGCGACGGCTGTGCCATCGCCCTCCGCATGCGCGACGACCATGCCCAGGTTGCCGGATCCACGCCCGCCGTAGTCCGCGGCATCCGTGTTGAGGATCTCGTCCCACACACCCTCGCGAGAGAGTGCCAGGCGATAGCCCGCGTGCTCGACACCGGAGAAGTTGCTCACCACCACGATCCGGCCTCCGTGCGCGTCACGGCGCTCGAAAGCGATGACGGTCGGGTTCCAGCTCGGCGCGCCCAGACGGCTGAAGGACGAGCCATCGCTGTCGCGCTCCCAGAGGGGGGCCTGTACGCGGTAGGTGCTGTTGAGCACGCCGACGAAGTTCTGCAGCTGGGAGTGGGACGGCTGATCCAGCAGCCACCAGTCCAGCTCGCGTGACTCCGACCACTCGGCGAGCTGTCCGAACTCCTGTCCCATGAACAGCAGCTTCTTTCCGGGGTGCCCCCACATGTAGCCGAGGTAAGCACGCACATTGGCGAGCTTGTGCCAGTGGTCGCCCGGCATCTTGCCGACGAGGCTTCCCTTGCCGTGCACGACCTCGTCGTGGCTGATGGGCAGCAGATAGTTCTCGCCGAACGCGTAGACGAACGAGAACGTCATCTCGCCCTCGTGGTGTGCGCGGTACATGGGGTCGCGCTCGACGTATTGCAGCGAGTCGTTCATCCAGCCCATGTTCCACTTGAACCCGAACCCCAGGCCGGCGTGATCCGTCGGCGCGGTGACGCCGGGGAAACTGGTCGACTCCTCGGCGATCATCATGATGCCGGGGTGCACACGATAAGAGGTCGCGTTGACCTCTTGCAGGAACCGGATCGCCTCGAGGTTCTCGCGCCCACCGTGGATGTTCGGTTCCCATTCCCCGGCGTTGCGCGAGTAGTCCAGATAGAGCATGGATGCGACGGCATCGACGCGGAGCCCATCGACGTGGAACTCGTCGAACCAGTACAGAGCGTTCGCGACGAGGAATCCGCGCACCTCCGGCCGGCCGTAGTCGAAGATGAGCGTGCCCCAGTCCTGGTGCTCGCCGCGGCGCGGGTCGGGGTGCTCGTACAGAGGCTGCCCGTCGAAGCTCGCGAGAGCGAAAGCATCCTTGGGGAAGTGTCCGGGAACCCAGTCCATGATCACGCCGATCCCGGCCTGGTGCAGCCGATCGATCAGGTAGCGCAGATCATCGGGCGTTCCGAAGCGGCTGGTCGGTGCGTAGTATCCGCTGATCTGGTAGCCCCATGACCCACCGAACGGATGCTCCGCCAGGGGCATGAATTCGACGTGCGTGAAGCCGGTCTCCGTGACGTGCTGGATCAGGGGATCGGCGAGCTCACGGTATCCGAGCCCGCCCCGCCACGAACCGACGTGCACCTCGTACACGGAGAGCGGCTGAGCGACGGCGTGGGTCGCGGCACGGCGGGTCATCCACGCGCCGTCCGACCACTGGTGCGACGACACGGTGACGACGGACGCGGTGTCGGGCGGCACCTCGGCCCACTGCGCCATCGGATCCGCTTTGAGGATCCAGGCGCCGCTGCGGGTACGGATCTGGTACTTGTAGCGGGTTCCGGGTGCGAGATCGGGGATGAAGAGTTCCCAGACGCCGCTCACTCCCATCGAGCGCATGCTGTGCGACTCACCGCTCCACCCGTTGTGGTCTCCGACGACCCGAACGGCCGTGGCATTGGGCGCCCACACGGCGAACGCGACTCCGGCCTCGCCCTTGACGTCGCGTGGATGTGCTCCGAGCACGTGCCAGAGACGCTCATGGCGGCCTTCGGCGATGAGGTGGAGGTCGATGTCCCCGAGCAATGGCGGGTGACGGTACGGGTCGCCCGAGACCTCTTCCGCCTGGCTGTCGTCGTAGGTGGTGGCGATGCGGTACGGCACCGGCGGGCCGTCGTGCTGTGCCTCCCAGATGCCGTGCGCCACGTGTGCGAGCTCGAGGCGCTGGCCGTTGCCGAAGAGTGCCGCGACGGTGGAGGCCAACGGGCGGCGCGCGCGTATGACGGTGCCGGTCCGCCCCGCGGCATCCTGTCGGGCGTGTGCACCGAGCACGGAATGCGGGTCGTGGTGCGTGCCGGAGGCGATGGCCTCCCAGTCTGCGGATGCTGTCACGTCGTCGACGTAGGTCATGCTCGCTTCCTCACCTTCAGGATGTGCACGGGCTCGGTGAAAGCATCGAGCCGTACGTAGTTGTGGTCGGACCAGGTCCAGTGAGCGCCGGTCAGGAGATCCTCGACGTCGAAGGTGTCACCGAGGGGCACGCCCCAGACGGTCGTGTCGAGGTGCACCGTCGTCTCGCGCACCGAGTGCGGATCGACGTTCGCGACGACGATGATGGTGTCGTCGTCGCCGGAACCGGTGAATGCCGCATCGAGATGCTTGCTGTACACGAGCACCTGGTCGTCGTCGCTCCAGTGCGCCGAGAAGTTGCGCAGTTGGCGGAGAGCCGGATGCTGCTGCCGGATCTCATTGAGGCGGCGGAGCAACGGGGCGAGGGAGTCGCCGCGTTCCTCCTCACCTTCCCAGTCGCGGAACTTGTACTCGTACTTCTCGTTGTCGTTGTTCTCTTCCGACCCCGGGCGTGCGACGTTCTCGAAGAGCTCGTACCCCGCGTAGACGCCGTAGACGGGAGCCGCGGTCGCGGCGATGCACGCGCGGATGCGGTACGCCGCACGCCCCCCGAACTGCAGGTACTCGGTGAGGATGTCGTGGGTGTTGACGAAGAGGTTCGGACGCATGTAATCGCTGGTCTCGTGCGACACCGAGGTGAGGAACTCCTCGAGCTCGGCTTTGGTGTTCCGCCACGTGAAGTAGCTGTAACTCTGCTGGAAGCCGACAGCGGCCAGCGCACGCATCACGGCAGGACGCGTGAAGGCTTCGGCGAGGAAGATCACATCCGGGTCCTCGTGGTTGATCGTGGCGATCAACCATTCCCAGAACTGCAGGGGCTTGGTGTGCGGATTGTCGACGCGGAAGATCTTGACGCCCTGCGCGACCCAGTGGCGCACGATGCGCAGGACCTCGGCGTAGATTCCGGCCGGGTCGTTGTCGAAGTTGATCGGATAGATGTCCTGGTACTTCTTGGGGGGATTCTCGGCGAAGGCGATCGATCCGTCGGGGAGCGTGGTGAACCATTCCGGATGCTCGGTGACCCACGGGTGGTCCGGAGAGGCCTGGAGCGCGAGATCGAGGGCGACTTCGAGCCCCTCGCCCTGCGCGGCGCGCACGAAGGCGCGGAAGTCCTGCGCCGTGCCCAGGTCGGGATGGATCGCGTCGTGGCCGCCCTCGGCTGCGCCGATCGCATAGGGAGAGCCGGGGTCGCCGGGCTCGGTCACCAGCGTGTTGTTGCGCCCCTTGCGGTTGGTGGTTCCGATCGGATGGATGGGAACGATGTACAGCACATCGAAGCCCATCGCCGCCACGGCGGGGAGTCGCTTGGCAGCGGTGCGGAACGTGCCGCTCTTGACGGTGCCGTTCTTGAGCCTCCGGGCGCCTTCGGAGCGGGGGAAGAACTCGTACCAGGCTCCGACGCCCGCAGCCGTGCGTTCGACGATCAGCGATTGGGCGGCAGTGGACGACTGCAGGGAGACGACCGGGCGGTCGGCGAAGATCCGAGCAAGCTCGGCGTCGGTCGCGAGTGCGATGGTCGTCGCCGCTGCCCCCGGGGCCAGAGCCGCGGCGTCGGCGAGGAGCCGCTTGCGCTGTGCAGCCGGGCGGTCCTTCTCGGCGGCAGCGCGCGTGAGCAGCTCGGCGCCGAGCGCCGCCATCACCGGCACATCGACTCCTGCCGCCACTTTGAGCTCCGCGGCATGGGCCCAGGTGGCATAGTCATCGGCGAACGCCTCGAAGCGATACATCCATCGCCCCTGCGCGCCGAGCTCGATGTCGACCGACCAGGTGTCGGTGCCATCCTTGCGGGGAGTGAGCCGGTGCAGGCTCTCCTCGCCATCCGGCGACGTCAGACGGAGGTGGACGCCGATGATGTCGTGACCCTCGCGGAACGCCACGACGCTGAACGGCACGACCTCGCCGGAGAACGCCTTGGCGGGGAACCCTCCCGGCACGGACGGCCGGCCTCCGATCAGAGGAATCCGCGGGGTGCGCAGGGCGCCCTCCGCAGGTGCCGCGGCGCCGGGGCGCAGCGGGATCTCAGCGGGGCTCCGGAGAGCAGATGGTCGGATTCCAGCGCGTGCAGCCACCCCCTGAATGTACCGCTCGGATCAGGCGGCGGATAGCGTCGAGGCGGGTGCGTCGCAGTCCGTCCTCATTCGACGCGGAACAGTCGCATCGATGTGCCCGGGATCGGGAGCACGTCTCCGGGGGCGAAGACGTCCTCCTGCTCGGACGGCTGCTCGTCTGCGCTGGACCAGAGCGAGACGAAGCGCGTCGCACCCTCGATCTCGTCGGGCAGACGCACGTCGATCGGAGATTCCGTGCCGTGCACGATCAGGAGGATGCGGTTGGCTGCCTCTTTCTCCGGGGTGGAGGCGGCGACGTACTGGAGCGTGCGATTGCCCGCGTCCGTCCATTGCTCGCTCTCCATGGTCTCGCCGTTCTGGTCGTACCAGTCCATGACCGACGCATTGGGGATGTGCTCGCCGAGGCGCGCATAGCGGCTCGGGCGGAGTGCCGGGTTCTGCGACCGCAGCGCGATCAGCCGCCGGACGTGGGCCTGGAGGTCGAGCTGCCATGGCTCGTAATCCCACCCGAGCCAGGTCAGCGCCGAGTCCTGAGCGTACGCGTTGTTGTTGCCGCGCTGGCTGCGGCCGACTTCGTCGCCGGCCGTGAGCATCGGTATGCCGGCGGACAGCAGGAGCGTGCCGAGCAGGTTGCGCATGGCCTTGCGTCGGGCCGCGATGATCGTGGCGTCGTCGGTCGGACCCTCCACACCGTGGTTGAAGGCGCGGTTGGTGTCTGCACCGTCGCGGTTCTGCTCACCGTTCGCCTCGTTGTGCTTCACGTCGTACGAGACGAGATCGTGCAGCGTGAAGCCGTCGTGAGCGGTGACGAAGTTGACGCTCGCGAGGGGGCCGCGTGCTTCGTCGAAGGTGTTCGACGAGCCTGCGAGACGTGTCGCGAATCCGCCGATGCCGACGGGCGCCGAGGCGCGGCGGGCGTAGTCGATGTCGCTCAACCAGAAATTGCGGACTCGATCCCGATAGCGGTCGTTCCACTCGTGCCAGCCCGACGGGAAGTTGCCGGTCTGCCAACCTCCAAGGCCGACATCCCACGGCTCGGCGATGAGCTTCGAGTCCTGGAGGATCGGATCCTTCGCGATCGCGGTGAGAAGAGGATGCTCCGGCGTGTACTCGTGAGAGGCGTCGCGGGCTATCGCGGTGGCGAGGTCGAAACGGAACCCGTCGATCTGCATCTCCTCGGCCCAGTAGCGGAGGGAATCGAGCACGAGTCGTGCACCAGCATCCGTCGAGGTGTCCACCGTGTTGCCGCATCCGGTCGTGTCCACGTAGGCGCCGCCGGCATCCTGTCGGTAGTAGCTGGCGTTGTCGATGCCGCGGAAACTCGAACGCGGACCGCCGATGCCCTCCTCCGAGGTGTGGTTGTAGACCACATCGAGGATCACTTCGAGACCCGCTTCGTGCAGCAGGCGGACCATGCCCTTGAATTCGGCGAGCACCGCCTCGGGGCCCCCCTTACGCGCATCTTCGGTGGCGTACGCCGTGTGCGGCGTGAAGAAGTTGAGCGTGTTGTAGCCCCAGTAGTTCGTCAGCCCTCGCTCGAGAAGGCGCGGTTCGGGAACGAAGGCGTGAACGGGCAGGAGTTCGATCGACGTGATGCCGAGCGAGTGGAAGTGGTCGATCATCGCCGGGTGCGCGAGACCGGCGTACGTGCCGTGCAGGGCGGGCGGAACATCGGGGTGACGCTTGGTGAGGCCCTTGAGATGTCCTTCATAGATGACCGTACGGTCGAGAGGGATGCGCGGCTTGCGTGAGTGGCCCCAGTCGAAGCCGTCGACGATCACGACGGAACGCCACTCCTCGTATCCGTCTCCCTGCGCCAAACCACGCGCGTACGGATCGAGGAGGAGGGTCTGCGGGTTGAAGGTGTTGCCGGGGCCATGGGGCCCGCCGACACGCACCGCGTATCGAGTACCCGGCTGCAGCAGAGGTGTGGTGACCTCCCAGATGCCCCCGGGGAGTCGCTCGAGCGACGCCTGATCGGTGACCCAGTCGAGGTCGGTGGCGTCGAACACGACCAGCTCGACCGAGGACGCGTTCTGGGACCATATCCGCAGAGTGCCGACGCCATCATGGAGGCGCACGCCGAGGTTGTCGAGGGCGGGGCCGCCGGGCGCGGCGAAGTCACGGGACTCGGGCATGAATACACACTAGGGGGCTGCGCCCGGGTGTCAGACCACGTCGCACCCAGTTCCGTGTGCCCGGAGGGCGCCGGATGGTGGAGCATGGAGCAATGCACTATCTCGATCATGCCGCCACGACGCCCCTGCGCCCGGAGGTGCGCGAGGCATGGCTGATCGCGTCCGAGACGATCGGTAATGCCTCGTCGACCCACGGAGCCGGTCAGAACGCACGCCGCCTGCTGGAGGAGTCGCGCGAGCGGGTCGCCGCCGCGATGGACTCCGACCCGATCGAGGTCGTGTTCACCTCGGGGGGAACGGAGTCGATCAACCTCGCACTCCAGGGGCTCTGGCGATCGCGCACCGCCGGCACGGATGCGATCGTGCTCCCCGATGCAGAGCATCACGCGACCATGGACACGGTCGCGGCGCTCGTCGACGACGGAGCGCTCGTACGGACCGTGGGGGTGAGCGATACGGCGCGGATCGCGCCCGGAACGTTCGCCGCACAGCTTCCCGGTGCGGCACTGGCCACGGCGCTCGTCGCGAACAACGAGGCGGGCACCGTGAACGATGCGGCGGCTCTCGCCGAGGCCGCGGCATCGGCCGGAGTTCCGCTGCACCTCGACGCGGTCGCCGCGCTGGGGCATCTGCCGTTGTCGTACCGTCGGCTTCGCGGTGATGCCCCGGCAGGGAGCGGACTCGTCGCCCTGAGCGTGGCCGGCCACAAGATCGGTGCACCGGTCGGTGTGGGTGCCCTGGTCGTGGCGCGCACGGCGAAGATGTCGGCGCTTCTTCGCGGCGGTGCTCAGCAGCGTGGACTGCGCGCGGGAACCCAAGACGTCGCGGGGGCCACCGCTCTCGCCCTCGCGCTGGAACTCGCCGAGGGCGAACGCGCCGGGGAGTCCATCCGGCTCGCCGCACTGCGCGATCGACTCCTCGCGGGGATCAGGGAACGGGTTCCGGCTGCCGAACTGCTCGGAGATCCGATCGATCGCCTGCCCGGGAACGCTCACGTGCTCTTCCCGGGTGCCGTGGGGGAGAGCCTCCTCTTCCTTCTCGACTCGGCGGGGGTCGCCGCATCCACCGGTTCGGCGTGCCAGGCGGGCGTCGCGGAGGCATCGCACGTGGTGATGGCGATGGGGCGCAGCGAACAGGATGCGCGCAGCGTGCTCCGTTTCAGCCTCGGGCGCACCTCCACCGAGAACGACGTGTCGGCAGTCCTCGACGCGATCGGTGACGCCTACCTGCGCGCATCCGGGTCCGGTACAGCTGGTCGCTCGTAGACTGGACCCATGCGGATACTTGCAGCGATGAGTGGCGGGGTCGACTCTGCCGTCGCGGCTGCGCGCGCGGTCGAGGCCGGCCATGAGGTCGTCGGGGTGCATCTCGCCCTGTCTCGCGCCGGCGGCACCCTCCGAACCGGAAGCCGGGGGTGCTGCACGATCGAGGACGCGATGGATGCTCGACGCGCGGCGGACCGACTCGGCATCCCGTTCTACGTCTGGGACTTCTCGGAGCGTTTCCGCGACGATGTCATCGACGACTTCATCTCCGAGTACCAGGCCGGGCGCACCCCGAACCCGTGCATGCGGTGCAACGAGAAGATCAAGTTCGCAGCGCTCCTCGAGCGCGCCATCGAACTCGGCTTCGACGCGGTCTGCACCGGCCACTACGCCACGCTCGTCGATGGCGACGGCGGACTCGAACTGCACCGCGCGTCGGACAACGCGAAGGATCAGTCCTATGTGCTCGGCGTCCTGACGGCGCAGCAGCTCGCCCATACCTATTTCCCGCTGGGGTCGACTCCGTCGAAGGCTCTCGTGCGCGCCGAGGCGGAGGCCCGCGGCCTCAGCGTGGCGCAGAAGCCCGACAGCCACGACATCTGCTTCATCCCCGACGGCGACACCCGCGGCTGGCTTGCGGAGAAGGTCGGGACGGCGACCGGCGAGATCGTCGACCGCACCGGTGCCGTCGTCGGCTCGCACGAGGGGGCGCACGGGTACACGGTCGGTCAGCGGCGCGGCCTGAAGCTCGGAGTTCCCGCCGCCGATGGCAAGCCGCGGTTCGTCCTCGAGATCCGTCCCGTCTCGAACACCGTCGTCGTCGGACCGAAGGAAGCACTCGCCATCGGAGAGATCTCCGGAGAGCGTTTCAGCTGGGCGGGGGCGGCACCCGTCGACGCCGAGTTCCGCTGCCACGTGCAGATCCGCGCGCATTCCGAGCCGGTCGAGGCGACGGCGTTCGTGACATCGGAGGGTGTGCGCGTCGTCCCCGACGACTCTCTCGACGGCGTGGCTCCCGGGCAGACGGCGGTGCTCTACATCGACACCCGCGTACTGGGTCAGTTCACGATCGACCGCACGCGTTCCGCAGTCCCCGTCGACGCCTGACGGCCCGGCCCTGCAGCGATGTCGGTGCCCGCTCGTAGACTGGCGGGGTGTCGGAGATCATGTCGTTGGAAGCCGCCCGCATCGAGGCAGAGGAACTGACCACGCGCATCCTCGAGGCGAAGGATGCGTACTACGGTCGCGACACCTCGCTCGTCGACGACTTCACCTACGACGGGTGGATGCATCGGCTGGAAGAGATCGAGCGGCTGCACCCCGAGCTCCAGGGCCAGGATTCGCCGACCCAGATGGTCGGTGCGGCAGAAGCGACGGGGCTGGCGACGATCGAGCACGCCGAGCGGATGCTGAGCCTCGACAACGTCTTCTCGGTCGACGAGCTCCGCGAATGGGCGGCGAAGACCCGCTCCGCCGCCGGCCGTGACGTGGCCTGGCTCACCGAGCTCAAGATCGACGGTCTCGCGATCAATCTTCGCTATGAGAACGGCGTGCTCACGTCGGCCGCCACACGCGGTGACGGGCGCGTCGGTGAGATCGTGACGGAGAATGCGCTGCTTCTTCCCGAGATCCCCGAGCGGCTCGACGGTACGGGCCACCCTTCGATCGTGGAGGTGCGCGGAGAGGTCTTCATTCCCGTCGCAGCCTTCGAGCGTCTCAACGCGGCGCAGGCCGAATTCCGGGACCGCGCGTACGCCGACGCCCTGACGCGGTGGGAGTCCCGCGGTGGTGCGAAGAAGCCGTTCGACGAGGAGAAGGCGCGAACGGCCGCGGCGCGCCGTTTCCCGTCGTTCGCCAATCCTCGAAATGCTGCCAGCGGAGGCCTGCGACAGCAGATCGACAAGAAGGACGGCCTGGAACTCGAAGCGGGTCTGCTGCGCATCGAGTCGCTCGCGCTGTACGTGCACGGGATCGGGGCATGGCCGAACCCGCCGGTCGCCGCGCAGAGCCAGGTGTACGACCTGCTCACGACCTGGGGACTGCCCACGAGCCCGCACACGAAGGTCTGCCAGGGGATCGACGCGGTCGCCGCGTTCGTGGAGTACTTCGGAGAGCACCGTCACGACATCGAGCACGAGCTCGACGGGATCGTCGTCAAGGTCGACGAGCTCGCACTGCATGACGAACTGGGCGCGACGAGCCGCGCTCCGCGATGGGCGATCGCGTACAAGTACCCTCCGGAAGAGGTTCAGACCACCCTGCTCGACATCGTGGTGTCGGTCGGTCGCACCGGCAGAGCCACGCCCTTCGCCGTCATGGCCCCGGCGCAGGTCGCAGGCTCCGTCGTGCGTCAGGCCACGCTGCACAACAAAGACGTGGTCAAGGCCAAAGGCGTTCTGATCGGCGACACGGTGGTGCTGCGCAAGGCGGGCGACGTGATCCCCGAGGTGCTCGGCCCGGTGGTCGAACGTCGCGACGGCACCGAGCGTGAATTCGTGATGCCCGTCGAATGCCCCGAGTGCGGCACGCCTCTACGACCGATGAAGGAAGGCGACATCGATCTGCGCTGCCCGAACGCGCGTTCGTGCCCTGCCCAGGTGCGCGGTCGCGTCGAGCACATCGGATCTCGTGGAGCGCTCGACGTCGAGGCTCTCGGCGAGGTGACGGCCGCGGCTCTCACTCAGCCCACGTTCCCGGCCGTACCGCCGCTCGAGACCGAGGCGGGTCTGTTCGCTCTCACGCTCGAGCAGCTCGTTCCCATCGAGCTGTTCGTCAGAGATGCCGAGACCGGCCTTCCGAAGCAGGACGAGGACGGACTCGTCAAGACGCGGGCGCCGTTCCGGCGCAATCCCACCGCGTCCGAGAAGAAGTCCGGTCTCGATGGCCCGCAGCCCTCGTCGCAGGCGCTCACCCTCCTCGCCGAGCTCGAGAAGGCCAAGACGAAGGAACTCTGGCGCCTTCTCGTCTCGCTGAACGTCCGCCACGTCGGCCCGGTGGCGGCCCGTGCACTCGCGCAGTGGTTCGGTTCGCTGGATGCGATCCGTGCAGCGTCCCGAGAAGAGCTCGCAGCGGTCGAGGGTGTGGGCGGCATCATCGCCGACTCGCTGATCGACTGGTTCGCCATCGACTGGCACGACGAGATCGTGCAGCAGTGGGCGGCTGCAGGGGTGCAGTGGACGACGCCGGGGCACCCGGGGCCGGGTGCCGCTGCGGCAGCCGGCGGGGTGCTCGACGGTCTCACGATCGTCGCGACGGGTTCGCTCGACGGCTATACCCGTGATGGCGCACAGGAGGCCATCATCCAGGCCGGCGGCAAGGCGGGGTCGAGCGTCTCGAAGAAGACGGACTTCGTCGCCGCGGGCCCGGGGGCCGGATCCAAGCTGGGTAAAGCGGAGGAACTCGGAATCCGCATCCTCGATGCCGCGCAGTTCCATGTTCTGGTGACGAAGGGTCCCGCCGCGCTCGACGCACCGGCTGGCGAGGCATGAGGCGATACGGACCGCTGCTCGCCGCGGCGGATGCGCTCGTCATCGGTGACCCGGGGCGCGAGCACCTGCGTCTCACCCCCGCCGGCGTGAACCATCGCAACGGCCGAGACCTTCGTGAGCAGTTCGCCTGGGAACAGCTCTCGATGTTGCACCTCGACGTGCCCACGACCCGATTCCGCTATCCCGGTCTCGTCGGCACGATCGGCCTCGGCATCCTCTCGGCGGCGATTCAGGACGACCTCGGCCTCGACCCCGACGAGGGGTCGGTCGATGTCGTCGTCGACGGAGAGCCCCGAAGACTCGCCCTCGACCGTCACCACGTCGGTGGTTACTGGGATCGCACCGTCGTCGGTGCGCAGCGCCTTCTCGATCAGCTGCTCACCCACCCCGACCAGCGCCTCCTGCTTGTGCAGCCGGATGCGCTGGTCGGACTCGCGGCAAAGCTCGCGCGTCGGGCCGCTTAGCGGCCCAGCGGCGGATCAGCCCTTGTGGCGAGGCTTGCGGAAGGGCTTCTCTTCGCGGTCTCCGCGGGGCGCCCGGTCGTCGCGGCTGCCCGCGTCGCGGGGGCCACTGCGTCGGGCACCGGCCGGACCGCGGTCCGGCTTGATCTCGATCAGCTGCCCGGAGATGCGCGTTCCGCGGAGCTTCTCGAGCACGGAGGCGTCGAGGTTCGCCGGAAGTTCGACGATCGAGAAGTCCGGGCGGATGTTGATCACGCCGAAGTCATCGCGACCGAGGCCACCCTCGTTGGCGAGGGCACCGACGATCTGACGCGGTTCGACGCGGTGACGGCGACCGACCTCGATGCGGTACGGGGCGTAGTCGCCGCGTCCGCGGCGCTCGGTGCGGGGTTCGCGCGCTTCTCGCGTCGAACGCTCGCGCGGCGGGCGGTTGTCTGCGGCGACGGCCTTGGCGAGCGGATCGTCGGCCGGGTTGAGCAGCAGGGGAGTGTCGCCCTGGGCGACGATCGCCAGTGCGGCAGCGACATCGGTCTCGGGCACGTCGTGGTTTCTCACGTAGTGATCGATGACGTCGCGGAAGGTCTCGATGCGACTGGCGTCGCCCAGCGCGGCCGTGATCGCGTCGTCGAAGCGCGCGAGGCGCGTCGAGTTGACGTCGTCAGTGGTCGGCAGCTGCATCTGCGTCGGCTCCTGCCGCGTCGCCTTCTCGATGCTCTTGAGCAGGTAGCGCTCGCGCGGGGTGATGAAGCTGATGGCATCGCCGGTGCGACCCGCGCGACCGGTACGACCGATACGGTGCACGTACGACTCGGTGTCGGTCGGGATGTCGAAGTTGATGACGTGGCTGATGCGTTCGACGTCGAGGCCGCGCGCGGCGACGTCGGTGGCGACCAGGATGTCGAGCTTGCCGCCCTTGAGCTGGTTGACGCTGCGTTCGCGCTGCACCTGCGGCACGTCGCCGTTGATCGCGGCGGCCGAGTATCCCCGTGCACGGAGCTTCTCGGCCAGGGTCTCGGTCTCGTTCTTCGTGCGGACGAACACGATCATCCCGTCGAAGTTCTCGACCTCGAGGATGCGGGTGAGCGCGTCGACCTTCTGCGCGTACGACACGACGAGGTAGCGCTGCGTGATGTTCGTGCCGGTGGCCGTCTTGGACTTGATGCTGATCTCTTCCGGGTCGCGCAGGTACTTCTGCGCGAGGCGACGGATCTGCGGCGGCATGGTCGCCGAGAACAGCGCGACCTGCTTCTCCTCGGGCGTCTGCGCGAGAATCTGCTCGACGTCTTCCGCGAAGCCCATCTTCAGCATCTCGTCGGCCTCGTCGAGAACGAGGTACTGCAGCTGGGAGAGGTCGAGGGTTCCCTTGGCGAGGTGGTCCATGATGCGGCCGGGCGTACCCACGATGACGTGGACGCCGCGGCGCAGCGCCGAGAGCTGCACGCCGTATCCCTGGCCGCCGTAGACGGGCAGCACGTGCACGCCCTTCATCTTCGACGCGTACGACTCGAATGCCTCGCACACCTGGAGTGCGAGCTCGCGGGTCGGCGCGAGAACCAGAGCCTGCGGGGTCTTCTGGGCGACATCGAGGCGCTCGAGCACGGGAAGGGCGAACGCCGCCGTCTTTCCCGTTCCGGTCTGCGCCATACCGACGACATCGCGGCCGGAGAGGAGGGTCGGAATGGTCGCCGCCTGGATGGGCGAGGGGGTCTCGTAGCCGAGGTCGCGGATGGCCTTGAGGACGGGCCCGGTGATGCCGAGCTCCTCGAATCCGGGGGTCGCGGGAGATTCGTCGGGGGCGTCGGTCAGCACTGCATCTTCAGGGGTCACTTCCCAAGGGTAGCGCCCCGAGGGTGTCCCGCGCCTGTGAGGGCGTCCTCAGGAGCCGCTGGTGAGGGCGACGAGTCTGTCTTTCACCTGCCGTCGCAGCACCTTTCCGATGAGCGACTTCGGGAGTTCGTCGACCACGAAGAGTCGGCGAGGAACCTTGTAGGGGGTGAGGATGCCGCGCACGAACTCGCGGATCGCCTCGACGTCGACCTCGGCGCCGCCGTCGACGACGATCGCCGCGACGACTTCTTCTCCCGAGTGCGGATTCGCGAGGCCGACGACGGCGGCGTCGGCGACCTGAGGATGCTGGCGCAGCGCGTTCTCGACCTCGGTCGGTGCGACGTTGAAGCCACCGGTGATGATGAGTTCCTTGATGCGATCGACGATCCGGATGAACCCGGCATCGTCGATCGTCACGATGTCTCCGGTGCGGAACCAGCCGTCGACGAACACCGCGTCGGTCTCTTCCGGTTTGCCGTAGTAGCCGGAGAAGACCTGCGGGCCGCGGACGAGCAGTTCGCCGGCAGATCCGTCGGGCACGTCGTCCGTGGGGTTCTCCGGGTCGACCACGCGGCACTCGGTACCGGGCAGGGGAAGGCCGACCGTGCCGGGCACGCGGTTGTCTGCGACGGGATTCGCCATGAGGACGGGGGAGCATTCGCTCAGCCCGTATCCCTCGACCAGGAAACCGTGAGTGGCTGCTTCGAAGGGGACGACGAGTTCGTGTGGCAGCGCCATGGCCCCGGAGATCGCGACCTCGATGCCGTCGAGGGAGATGCCCTTCTGGTTCGCGGCCGCCAGTAGGCGGTCGGCGATCGGCGGGACGAGCGGGAGGAACGTCGCCGGATGCTTCTTCATCGCGTCGAGCACGAGGTCGGGGTCGAACTTGGGGAAGAGGACCAGACGTGCGCCCATGGACATCGCGAAGGTGAGGCACAGAGTGAGTCCGTAGGCGTGGAACATCGGGAGCACGGCGTAGACCACGCATCCCTTTCCACGCTGGATGGACGGGACCCAGGCCTGAGCCTGCGCGGCGTTCGAGAGCAGATTGCGATGGGTGAGGGACGCACCCTTGGGCGTTCCCGTCGTGCCGGAGGTGTACTGGATGATCGCGAGATCGTCGGTCGACGGCTTCGGGTGCGTGGCGGGGATCGGCGCGTGAGACTGCAGCGACTCCCAGGTGACGGTGCCGCGCACGCGCTCGGTGAGGGCTGCACGCGACTCTTTGGCCTTCGCCACGGGAAGGCGAAGAGCCACGCGCGTGAGGAACGGCATGGCGGTCGTGACGTCGACCGAGATCAGAGTCGAGACGGCGAGGTCGGCCGGGAACTCCTGCACGGTCGAGACGACCTTGTTCCAGACGATCGCGTGCGTGGCTCCGTGGTCTTCGAACTGCTTGCGCAGCTCTCGCGGTGTGTAGAGCGGGTTGTGCTCGACGACGACGGCGCCGAGGCGGAGGACCGCATAGAAGGCGACGATGTGCTGGGGGCAGTTCGGCAGGACGATCGCGACGGGATCCCCGGCGCGGATGCCCAGGTCGTGCAGCGCGGCCGCAGTCCGATCGATCGCGTCCTGCAGCGCCGAGTAGGTGGTCTCGCGTCCGAAGAACTGCAGCGCCGGAGCATCCGGATAGTCCCGGGCCGACGCGGCGACGATGTCGATCAGCGAACCGGATACGGGGGAGAGGTCTTCGGGGACGCCTTCGGCGTAGCTGGCGACCCACGGACGAGGAGGCAGGAACGTGCTCACCCGCCCAGCATACGGGCGAGCCGGTCGCGCTCCGAGGTCGGTGCGTGCGAGCCCGCCAACTAGACTGGGAGCGTGTCTGAAATCACCCCTGATCTTGTGCGCCATCTCGGCGTGCTTGCGCGCATCCAGCTGAACGACGACGAGGTGACGCTGCTCACGGGCCAGCTCGACGCCATCGTCGACAACATCGCGAAGGTATCGGAGGTCGCGACCGATGATGTCGCTGCGACCAGCCACCCGATTCCACTGAGCAATGTCTTCCGACCCGACGTCGTCGGGCAGACGCTCACGCACGAGCAGGTGCTGCAGAACGCCCCGGATGCCGTCGACGGTCGGTTCCGCGTCACCGCGATCCTGGGAGAAGAACAGTGAGCGACATCATCCGTCTGAATGCCGCCGACCTCGCAGACAAGCTCGCATCGGGCGAGGTGTCGAGCGTCGAAGCCACCCAGGCCCACCTCGATCGCATCGCCGCTGTCGACGGTGACGTGCACGCGTTCCTCCACGTCAACGAGGGCGCGATCGAGGCCGCTGCGGCGATCGACGCGCGTCGCGCTGCGGGAGATTCTCTCGGCCCGCTCGCCGGGGTCCCGCTGGCGATCAAGGACGTGCTCGTCACGACCGACCAGCCGACGACCAGCGGCTCGCGCATCCTCGAGGGCTACCGTTCGCCGTACGACGCGACCGTGGTCGCCCGCTCGCGCGCCGCCGGGCTGATCCCGCTCGGCAAGACCAACATGGACGAGTTCGCGATGGGCTCCTCGACGGAGCACTCGGCGTACGGTCCGACGCACAACCCGTGGGACCTCGATCGCATCCCCGGCGGCTCGGGCGGAGGATCGGCTGCTGCCGTCGCAGCGTTCGAGGCGCCCCTCGCCCTCGGTTCGGACACGGGCGGCTCCATCCGTCAGCCCGCGCACGTCACCGGAACCGTGGGCGTCAAGCCCACGTACGGTGGCGTCAGCCGATACGGTGCCATCGCCCTCGCCTCCAGCCTCGACCAGGTCGGCCCGGTCTCCCGCACGGTGCTCGACTCGGGACTGCTGCACGATGCGATCGGCGGGCACGACCCCAAGGATTCGACCTCGCTGCGCGACGCGTGGCCGTCGTTCGCTGAGGCGGCCCGAGAGGGTGCGCGCGGCGATGTGCTGAAGGGCCTGAAGGTCGGAGTCATCCGCGAGCTTCCGGACAGCGGCTTCCAGCCGGGTGTCGCTGCGTCGTTCCGCAGCGCTCTCGCACTCATGGAGGCGCAGGGGGCCGAGATCGTCGAGATCGGTGCTCCGCACTTCGAATACGGCGTCGCCGCGTACTACCTGATCCTTCCCGCGGAAGCGTCGAGCAACCTCGCGAAGTTCGACTCGGTGCGGTTCGGTCTGCGTGTGACGCCGGACGGCCACCCGACGGTCGAAGACGTGATGTCGGCAACGCGTGACGCCGGGTTCGGCGACGAGGTCAAGCGCCGCATCATCCTCGGTACGTACGCTCTGTCGGCCGGATACTACGACGCCTACTACGGCAGCGCGCAGAAGGTCCGCACGCTCATCCAGCAGGACTTCGCGTCGGCCTTCGCCGACGTCGACGTGATCGCGACGCCCTCGGCTCCGACCACGGCCTTCAAGCTCGGCGAGCAGATCGACGAGCCGCTGCAGATGTACCTGAACGACATCACGACGATTCCGGTGAACCTCGCCGGTGTTCCCGGTATCTCGATCCCGAGCGGCCTGGCAGAGGAAGACGGACTTCCGGTCGGCATCCAGTTCATCGCTCCCGCCCGGGAAGACGCTCGTCTCTATCGCGTGGGTGCCGCTCTCGAGGCCTTGCTCCTCGATTCCTGGGGTGCTCCGCTCCTCACCCGTGCCCCGCAGCTCGCAGGAGGGAACCGCTGATGGCCGCCGCCAAACTCATGGACTTCGACAAGGCGCTGGAAATCTTCGAGCCCGTTCTCGGGTTCGAGGTGCACGTCGAGCTCAACACGAACACCAAGATGTTCTCGGACGCACCGAACCCTGCCAACGAGGCATTCCACGCGGCAGAGCCGAACACCCTCATCGCCCCGGTCGACCTCGGTCTTCCGGGCTCGCTGCCCGTGGTGAACGAGACGGCCATCCGGTCGTCGATCAGCCTCGGTCTCGCGCTCGGCTGCTCGATCGCCGAGTCCAGCCGGTTCGCTCGCAAGAACTACTTCTACCCCGACCTCGGCAAGAACTACCAGATCTCCCAGTTCGACGAGCCGATCGCGTACGAGGGATCGGTCGAGGTCGAGCTCGAAGACGGGACCATCGTGACGATCCCCATCGAGCGGGCGCACATGGAAGAAGACGCCGGCAAGCTCACCCACATGGGTGGAGCCACCGGGCGCATCCAGGGCGCCGAGTACTCACTGGTGGACTACAACCGAGCCGGTGTTCCCCTCGTCGAGATCGTCACGAAGATCATCTTCGGCACGGAGCACCGCGCCCCCGAGGTCGCGAAGGCGTACGTGGCCGCGATCCGCGACATCGTGCGCGGCCTGGGGATCTCCGAGGCGCGTCTGGAGCGCGGCAACCTGCGCTGCGACGCCAACGTCTCGCTGCGTCGGCGGGGCGAGGAGAAGCTCGGCACCCGTACGGAGACGAAGAACGTCAACTCGATGCGCTCCGTCGAGCGCGCGGTCCGCTACGAGATCCAGCGTCAGGCGCAGATCCTCGCCGACGGTGGGACGATCACCCAGGAGACCCGTCACTGGCACGAGGACACCGGCACGACCTCGCCCGGGCGTCCGAAGTCGGATGCCGATGACTACCGGTACTTCCCGGAGCCCGACCTGCTTCCTGTCGAGCCCGCACCGGAGCTGATCGAAGAGCTTCGCGCCGCGCTTCCCGAGCAGCCCGTGGCACGCCGTCGTCGTCTGATGACCGAATGGGGCTTCACGGATCTCGAGTTCCAGGACGTCCGCAACGGCGGCATCCTCGATGAGGTCGAGGCCACGATCGCCGCGGGCGCCGCTCCGGCTGCTGCCCGTAAGTGGTGGACGGGTGAGATCGCGCGCCTCGCCAACGCACAGGAGAAGGACGCCGCGGCCCTCGTGAGCCCCGCGAATGTCGCTGCACTCCAGAAGCTGGTGGATGAGGGAACGCTCACCGACAAGCTCGCACGTCTCGTCCTCGAAGGGGTCATCGCCGGCGAGGGCACACCTCAGGAGGTCGTCGCCGCACGCGGTCTCGCCGTCGTCTCGGATGACGGCGCGCTGATCGCCGCGATCGATGAGGCATTCGCGGCGCAGCCCGATGTGCTCGCGAAGATCAAGGACGGCAAGGTTCAGGCCGCCGGCGCGGTCATCGGCGCCGTGATGAAGGCCATGAAGGGTCAGGCGGATGCTGCCCGCGTCCGCGAGCTGATCCTGGAGCGCGCGGCGCAGTAGCCGTTCGTTCTCCCTCGGGCCGCTGTCGGTGGTCCGGGGGAGAATGGTCGCATGGGACACGGTGACGGCAGAGGGCGGACGGTGTCGGCGGCGGGAGCCGACGATACTGGCACCCGTATCCTGCACGTCGACATGGACGCGTTCTATGCGGCGGTCGCGGTGCTCGACGATCCGACGCTGCGAGGGCTGCCGCTGATCATCGGCGCACCGGACGGCCGATCCGTCGTCTCCAGTGCGTCATACGAAGCCCGTCGCTATGGTGTGCGGGCAGCGATGCCGGTCTCACAGGCGATGCGTTTGTGCCCGACCGCCCGCATCGTCATGCCCCGCTTCGACCGGTACCAAGACGTCTCGCGGCAGGTGATGGCGATCTTCGAGTCGTTCACGCCGCTCGTCGAGCCGCTCTCCGTCGACGAGGCGTTCCTCGACGTGCAGGGTGTTCGGCGGCTCTGGGGGAGTCCTGCTCGCATCGCACAACTCGTGCGCGAACGCGTCGAGTCCGAAGTCGGCATCACGTGCAGCGTCGGCGTGGCCGCGACCAAGCACGTCGCGAAGATGGCGTCCACCGCGGCCAAACCGAATGGCATGCTCGTGGTTCCCGCCGCACAGACCTTGCGATTCCTGGCCCCTCGATCCGTCCGAGCGATGTGGGGGGTCGGCCCGAAGGCGGCCGAGGCGCTCGAAGCGCGCGGCATCCGCACGATCGGCGATATCCACGAAGCGCCTCGTTCCGTGTTGGATCGTGCCGTCGGCTCGGCGTTGAGCGCCCGACTGACGCAGTTGGCGCTCGGCGAGGACCCGCGCGCGGTCGAGACAGAACGCGTGGAGAAGAGCATCGGCCATGAAGAGACCTTCGATCACGACATCCTCGATCGCCCGTTCCTCCGGGCCGAGCTGTTGCGGCTCGCCGATCGCGTCGCCGCACGACTTCGGAGGGCTCACTGGGAGACGTCGACCGTGGCGATCAAGGTGCGGTTCGACGACTTCCGCACCCTGAGTCGTTCGCAGACGCTCGCCGAGCCGACAGCGGTCGGTCAGCGGATCGGTGAGGCCGCTCAAGCGATGTTCGAGCAGATCGAGAGGCGCGACCCGATCCGCCTCCTGGGCGTGCGAGCCGAGAAGCTGCAGCCGGAGGGCGGCGCCGCACTCGGGCTCTGGGACGACGACGCCGACTGGCGACGAGTCGAGGGCGCAGTCGACGACGCCGTGGCACGATTCGGATCAGCCACGATCACGCGGGCGCGGCACATCGGTCGAGGTGACGGACGCGGGGCTGCGCAGCATCCGAAGGCCCACGGCGTCGAGTGAATCATGCGGATTGATCCCACAGGACCGGCCCGGGGCGAGTAGCGTGGGGTCATGCCGAACATTGCACTCGAACTCGGAAAACAGGCCGCCTCCTTCGGCGTGAAGACCGCCTATGGAGAGCCGCAGGACGTCGATGGCGTCAGCATCACGCCTGTCGCCTTCACCTACTCCGGCTTCGGCGGAGGCAGCGGTGACGGTGCGGAGGGCGGTGGCGGTGGCGGAGTGTCTATCCCCGTCGGCGTCTACGTGCGCCGCGAGGAGGGGCTTCGGTTCGAACCGAACATCGTGACGCTGCTCGTCGTCGCTGTACCGTTCGTCTGGGTCGCTGGACGAGCGCTCTCACGCGTCATCCGTGCCCTCAAGAAGTGACGATCCGGTCGCGGCCGCTCTGACGCATGCCGCGGCACTGATCTCCGACGACATCCGCGGGCTCGCTGCCGCGAACCCGGTGGTTCTCATCGATGGCCGCAGCGGTGCCGGCAAGTCCTCTCTCGCCGCTCGTCTCGCCGAGGCATGGCCACTCGCCGGCCGCGTGCAGGTTGTCGCCTTGGACTCGTTGTATCCCGGGTGGGATGGGCTAGACGGGGGAGTGGAGCGGGCTCTGGACTGGATTCTCCGACCGCACGGTCGAGGCCTCCTGGGCACGTGGCGACGCTGGGACTGGGAGAACGGCACGGAGGCCGAGAGCCACGCCGTCGATCCCGCCCTCGGGCTGATCGTCGAGGGTAGCGGGCTGCTCACTCCGGCGACCGCCGCGCTCGGCGACGTCCGCATCTGGGTCGATGCGGCGGAATCTACGCGGAAGGCCCGTGCGCTGACTCGCGACGGAGAGACGTATCGGCCGCACTGGGATCGCTGGGCGGCGCAGGAGCGCCGCCACATCCGTCGTGATGACCCGCGCTCGCTCGCGTCGCGGATCGTCACGATTCCCTGACGCTGCTCAGCTCATGGAGACTCGGCGTCCTCTGCCGCTTGGATGAGAAGCTCGAGACGGTAGCCGAGCCAGTCGTAGACGCCGTAACGCGGGTCGTCGGGGTCGTGATCGTCTTCGCCGTCGATCTCGAGGCGTGACGCGATCACCAGGCGGATCGCGTTGAGGGTGCGCAGCCACGCATCCACGTCTTGGGGTGGCACGACCAGGTCTTGCACCCTGAGCGCTTCTTCTTCGGAGATCTCGTCCCCGTCGATTCGGAACTCGGCGAGAGCCTCGTGCACGGTCAGGGCATCCGCGCCGCGCCGGTCGAGAAGCTCGCTTCTCGTGCCATCGGCGAATTCCCGCGCGGCGTTCGCGTCGTCGGGATAAGGATTCGGCGTCAGACGGTTGAGCGCTTCGTCGCGCATGTCGGCGGTGGCGAGCAGTTCACGGAACTCGCCCACCAACTGCGCGAGCCGGATCCCCTCGAGCCGGACGAGCGACGTCGAGATGCCGGCGGAATTCACTCGGATGCCTTTCGAACGGTAGCCCACAGACCGTAGTCGTGCATCGCCTGCGCGTGCACCTCCATGGTCTCGCGCGGGCCGGTCGCGACGATCGCGTGCCCCTCGTGATGCACAGCGAGCATGAGAGACGTGGCGTGATCGGAGGAATAGCCGAAGTATGTGCGGAAGACCCGCACGACGTAGCTCATGAGATTGACCGGATCGTTCCACACCACGACCTGCCACGGCTCGAGCGGGGCGGCGCGCAGCTCGGTGATCTCGTCGAGCTCCGGAGTCGCCATCGGCGTGCTCATGCCCAGCCCATCTCGTGGAGCTGCGCGTCATCGAGACCGTAGAAATGGGCGATCTCGTGCACCAGAGTCGTGTGGACCTCATCGCGGAGCTCGTCGTCGTCGTTGCACACGGCGAGGTGCGGCTCCCGGAAGACCACGATGCGGTCGGGAAGCTCTCCCATGCCGTACTGCGTGCGCTCGGTCAGCGCGAGCCCGTCATAGAGCCCCAGAAGGTCGAGGCTGCCGTCTTCGGGTCGGTCCTCGACGACGAAGACGACGTTGTCGAGTCCGTCGACCATGTCGTCGGGCAGGCTATCGAGCTCGTCGATGACGAGTCGCTCGAATGTCTCCGCGTCCATCTCCATTGCGTCCAGCCTAGGGGCGCGCGATGAGGGAGCGGGGCGTCAGTGGAGGAAGACGAGCAGGGCTGCGACACCGATGAACAACGCACCGAAGACCATGTTGAGCGTGCGCTGGCCGCGCGGTGATCGAGTCAGGCGTCGGAAAGGGCCCGCCGCGGCCGCGAAGAACCCCCACATGACGATCACGTCGACGATGATCACCGTCGTGATCAGCACGAGGTACTGCGGGATCGGCGGCTCATCCAGACGAATGAACTGCGGGATGAACGCCAGGAAGAAGACGATCGCCTTCGGATTGAGCAGGTTCACCCAGAAACCACGCCGGATCATGGACCAGTGCCCTTCGCGCGGCGCGAGCAGGTCGTCCGTATCGTCGGGTTCAACCGCAGGCGGAGTCGTGAGAATCAGGCGGATGCCGAGATAGACCAGGTATGCGGCACCCGCGTAACGGATGCCGTTGAAGAGGACTTCGGAGCGCGAGACGAGAAGCCCGACGCCTGCGGCGACGATCGCCACGTGCACGATCAGCGCGAGCTGTTGTCCGATGATCCCCCAGATGGACCGACGCCAGCCGTGGTTGAGGGCATTGGACATCGTGTTGATGGCCCCGGCGCCCGGGGTGAAGCTGATCACCACGGAGGCCGTCAGCAGTGAGAACCAGACCGCGAGTGACACCCCGTCAGTCTAGGGTGCGGTGCATGGTGCGCTCGTGCGAGACGGCAGCCGCCGTAACGCAGAAGAAGCTCGAGTCCGAGGACCCGAGCTTCTTCTCATGGGGTGAGTAACGGGACTCGAACCCGCGACATCCGGCACCACAAGCCAGCGCTCTACCAGCTGAGCTATACCCACCATGTGCCCACCGGAGCGGGCAACCAGATGAGTCTATTACATGTTCGGCGTGAACTCTGACACCGTGCGCGTAGCGATTTCTTTCGCGTCGTCGCTCGACGGACCCGGGGCCTCGACGAAGACCGCGTCGCGGTAGTACTGCAGTTCGCGGATCGACTCGAGGATGTCGGCGAGCGCGCGGTGACCGCCGTCTTTGGAGGGCGCCTGGAAGAAGACGCGGGGGTACCAGCGTCGCGACAGTTCCTTGATGCTCGACACGTCGACGTTTCTGTAGTGCAGCCATTGGTCGATCTGCGGCATGTACTTCGCGAGGAACATGCGGTCGGTGCCGATCGTGTTGCCCGCGAGGGGAGCCTTGCGCTCGAGAGGGACGAAACGCTTGATGTACGCCAGCGTCTGGGCCTCGGCGTCTTCCAGAGAGATGCCGTGCGGCATCTCATCGATCAGTCCGGATGACTCGTGCATCTTCGTGACGAAGTCGTTCATGTGTTCCAGGGCGGCCTGGCTCGGCCGGATCACCACCTGGAAACCCGGATCGACAGGGTGGAGCCCGAAATCCGTGATGACGACAGCGATCTCGACGAGTTCATCGATCGACAGATCGAGTCCCGTCATCTCACAGTCGATCCATACGAGCCGATCGTTCTCCGACGCAGATACCATGTCGTCATCCTATCGACGGCTCCGACACCGGGGTGCGGGCACGATACGGTTGATGTACTCGCCTCCGTAGCTCAGCGGAAGAGCAGCGGCCTTCTAATCCGCCGGTCGCAGGTTCGAATCCTGCCGGGGGCACCGGAACCTCGTGACGACATGCGCCGCGAGACCATCATCACGAATAGCGCAGCACGGACACCGCGTCGTCGGGCTGCCAGAATTCGCCGATCATTCGGAATGCCCCGGATGCGAGCTGCAGGCGTTCGGCGCGATAGCGGAGACCGAGCGGATCACTCAGGACTCGGAGATGACCGAGGACCTTCCCGGAATCGTTCTCCTGAACCCTCCACAGATGATCCGCGGCGGGAACGAGATGTTCGCGTGTGGAAGTGATGCGTGGGGGCGCGTACGAACGCGGTAGCACGGGGATGGTGGAGGGCTCTGACATGGTTTCTCCTTTCGATTCGAACATACGAGCGACCACCGACATTCGGACGCGACGAGCTTCCCCGCGCGGTATCCACCATTCCTGCACCCTGGCCTGGGATTCTCCAGTCTGCACAGATCGCGGATGACCGAACCGGTACGGCAACTGCACTGGCTCACTCTGGGATGACCCGAGCGGACGACTCGGCTTTCAGAGGAGAGAACGATGACGGATTCAGTGACGATCGTGGGGAAGGTGGCCACGGACCCCACGCAGGCGCAGATCGGTGGGGGAGTCTCGGTGACGAACTTCCGGCTCGCGAGCACCCACCGGCGGTTCGACGCCGCGACCGGATCATGGATCGACGCCGGCACCAACTGGTACTCGGTGGCCGCCTACAGACAGCTCGGAGAGCACACGAAGGCGTCGTTGCGCACGGGCGACAGCGTGATCGTCACCGGCCGGCTGCGGATTCGGAACTGGGAGAGCAACGGGAAGCACGGCACGAGCGTCGACATCGACGCGGAGGCCGTGGGGCATGATCTGCGCTGGGGAACCACCGCGTATCTGCGTGCGAGTCGTTCGAGCGCGTCGGATCCGACCACTCGCGTCGCAGACGACGAGCTCCGTCCGGCCTCGGGCGTGGGCGACGATTCGATCGCGGCTGCCGATGACGCGGACACACCTCTCGACACTTCATGGGCCGTGACCGACACGACCTCCGATGTCGTGGGGTCGACCCCGTTCTGATCGAGCGGCGTGCGGCAGGGGCGGGCCGTGTCGTGCGGCGGAGGTCGACAGGAGCGCACCGTAGACTCGGGGCGTGCTTCGACGATCGGTGTCATCCGTTTCACGCGCGGCCGCCGGCCTGACCGCCGCGGTCGGCGTAGTTCTCCTGCTCGCGGCGTGCACGCCGCAGCCCGAGCCGACCGGCAGTGCCTCCAGCACCCCGGCCCCTTCTGCCAGTCCTGTGGAGGTCGCCTTCCTTCCCGATGGCACGGCCGCAGAGAACCTGCCCATCTTCGAGGCCACCGCGCAGGCAGTGTGGGAGTCGGAGCAGCGTGGCGAGGGGCGCGCGTACATCGATGCCTTGATCGGCGTGGGCTTCGATCGAGACGCGATGCAGGTGACCAACGATCTCTCGACCGTCGGTCACGCCGCGGAGAGTCTGCAGTTCTCCGTGCGCTGGGGTGAGAACGACTGCCTGATCGGACAAGTCGGCCCATCGACGGGGCAACTCGTGGTCCAGGTGATGCCGCAGCTGGCCGAAGGGCGCTGCCTGATCGGAACCACACGCCCGATCGACTGGTGACCTCCCGGGCAGCCGGTAGGCTGGAGTGTCGATCTTCGACGCAGAAAGAAGGAGCGTTTTCCGGTGGCTGAGTACATCTACTCGATGGTCCGTGCCCGCAAGGCGGTGGGCGAGAAGCTCATTCTCGACGATGTCACGATGGCGTTCCTTCCCGGCGCCAAGATCGGCATGGTCGGCCCGAACGGTGCGGGTAAGTCGACGATCCTCAAGATCATGGCCGGGCTCGACACGCCATCCAACGGCGAAGCGAAGCTCTCGCCCGGATTCAGCGTCGGCATCCTGATGCAGGAACCCGTGCTCGACGAGACGAAGACGGTGCTGGAGAACATCCAGGACGGCATCGCGATCAAGGCGAAGGTCGACCGCTTCAACGAGATCTCCGCGCTCATGGCCGATCCCGACGCCGACTTCGACGCGCTCCTCGCCGAGATGGGCTCGCTGCAGGAAGAGATCGATGCGGCCGACGGCTGGGACCTGGATTCGCAGCTCGACCAGGCGATGGACGCGCTGCGCACCCCGCCGGGCGATGCCGCTGTGGCGCCGCTCTCCGGCGGTGAGAAGCGTCGCGTCGCACTCGCGAAGTTGCTCCTCCAGAAGCCCGACCTGCTTCTGCTCGACGAGCCCACCAACCACCTCGACGCCGAGAGCGTTCTGTGGTTGGAGCAGCACCTCCAGTCGTACAAGGGCGCGGTCATCGCGATCACACACGACCGGTACTTCCTCGACCACGTCGCCGAGTGGATCGCCGAAGTCGACCGCGGTCGCCTGATCGGCTACGAGGGCAACTACTCGACCTACCTGGAGAAGAAGGGCGAACGCCTCGAGATCCAGGGCAAGAAGGACGCGAAGCTCGCGAAGCGCCTGAAGGAAGAGCTCGAGTGGGTCCGATCGAGCGCCAAGGGGCGTCAGACGAAGTCGAAGGCGCGTCTGGCCCGCTACGAGGAGATGGCATCGGAGGCGGAACGCACCCGGAAACTGGACTTCGAGGAGATCCAGATTCCCGCGGGCCCGCGTCTCGGTGGCATCGTCATCGACGCCAAGAACCTCCAGAAGGGGTTCGACGGCCGCTCGCTCATCTCCGGGCTCAGCTTCAGTCTGCCGCCGAACGGCATCGTCGGTGTGATCGGCCCGAACGGTGTGGGAAAGACGACCCTGTTCAAGACGATCGTCGGGCTCGAGCCTCTCGACGGGGGCGACCTCAAGATCGGTGAGACGGTCAAGATCAGCTACGTCGACCAGTCGCGCTCGAACATCGACCCCAACAAGACACTGTGGGAGGTCGTTTCCGAGGGGCTCGACTACATCACCGTCGGCAAGACCGAGATCCCCTCTCGCGCCTACGTGTCGAAGTTCGGCTTCAAGGGACCCGACCAGCAGAAGAAGGCCGGAGTGCTCTCGGGCGGTGAGCGCAACCGCCTCAACCTGGCGCTCACCCTCAAAGAGGGTGGCAACCTGCTGCTCCTCGACGAGCCCACCAACGACCTCGACGTCGAGACGCTGGGATCGCTCGAGAATGCTCTGCTCGAGTTCCCCGGTTGCGCTGTGGTCATCACGCACGACCGGTGGTTCCTCGACCGCATCGCGACGCACATTCTCTCCTACGAAGGAACCGACGAGAAGCCCGACCAGTGGTACTGGTTCGAGGGCAACTTCGAGGCCTACGAGGAGAACAAGATCGAGCGGCTCGGAGCAGACGCGGCCAAGCCGCACCGCTCCACCCACCGCAAGCTCACGCGCGACTGAGTCCGCATGTCTGAGTCGAGCACGACGGCGGGGCCGCGCCTGCACATCCCGATCCACCTCCGCTGGGGTGATCTGGACGCATTCAACCACGTCAACAACACCTCGATGCTCAAGCTGCTCGAAGAAGCCCGTGTCCGGGCGTTCTGGCGCGCGGGCCCCGGGGAAGAGGCGCCCACGACGGCAGTGCTCGACTCAGGAATCGACGAAGGAGTGCTGACGCTGATCGCACGGCAGGAGATCGAGTATCTCGCTCCCGTGCCTTATCAGCGTCGGCCTCTCGAAGTCCAGATGTGGTTCGGCAAGCTCGGCGGCTCGAGCGTCGAGGTCTGCTACGAGGTGCATAACGACCCCGCCGCGGAACCGCGCGTGATCTACGCGCGGTCGACGGCGATCATCGTGCTCGTCGATGCGCAGACCGGGCGACCGACTCGTCTCACGTCGGAGATGCGTGAGGCCTGGGAGCCGTTCGTCGGGCCCTCGATCGAATACGCTCACCGCTGAGACGAGCGGCGCCGTCCGTCAGGCCTGTGCCGGGGAGTCGACGTCGGGAACGCGGATCATGATCTCCTGAGCGACGCTCGCGACGAGCGACCCGTCGCGCGTGTAGATCCTCCCGGTGGCGAGACCGCGCCCGCCTCGGGCGTTCGGCGATTCCTGCACGTACAGCAGCCAGTCGTCGACGCGCGCCGGACGGTGCCACCACATGGCGTGATCGAGGCTTGCAACCTTGAGCCCTGGAAGCGCCCAGTACGCCCCGTGCGCGCGCAGGATCGACTCCTGGATCGTCATGTCGCTGAGGTAGGCGAGAGCGGCACGATGCAGGCGGGGGTCGTCGGGAAGAGGCGCGCGAAGGCGCATCCACACGCCCTGCTGGGGGACGCGCTCGTCCGTGTTCGGAAGATAGAGCGGCTGGCCGATATGGCGCACATCGGCCGCGCGGTCGGTGAGCATCCGCGCCGCACCGCCGGGCAGACCCTCCACCGTCGCTTCATCCGGGAGCAGATCCTCCGGCGCGGGAACATCCGTGGGCATCGGCTCCGCATGCTCGACGCCCGGACCCTCGTCCTGGAACGACGCGATCATCGAGAAGATCGGCACACCGTTCTGGTAGGCCTGCGATCGACGGGTCGAGAAGGAGCGTCCGTCATGAATCCGATCGACGGCGATCGTGATGCCCTGGCTCGCGTCACCGGGGCGAAGGAAGTAGCCGTGCATCGAGTGCACGGCGCGGTCCTCGGGCAAGGTTCGCTCGGCGGCGATCAGGCTCTGGGCGAGCACCTGCCCACCGTAGATGCGCCCACTCGGCATGGGGTGGGAGGCGCCGGTGAAGATATCCTCCGTCGTGCGCGCCTGGGTCGAGTCGAGGTCGAGCACCGCCAACAGCTGTTCGACGGTCCGGACGGCGTGGTTCTCCGTGCTCATATCTCCCTCTCTGCGGCCCCGAGTGCCGCTCCGTTGGTAGTTTAGAACCCGTGCCGCTCCACCTCCTGCTCGCAGACGCCGAGACCTCCAAAGACGTCCTGACATTCGTGGGCCGGGCCACACGGATCACCGACGAGGGCGTGCGTCTGCAGGCATCCGACGGGGTGCTCGCCCTGACCACCGCGGCCCTCGCCCCGCACGGCCTGTTCGACCAGACGCCCACGGTGCTGGGGATGCGCATCGTGCGTGCGGATCCGGAGCTCGCGTGCGACATCGTCGTGGGCGAGCTCGCAGCGGGGGAGGAGAGCCACCAGCTGGTTCTGCCGGAGACCGGCCTGTCGCCCGCCTGGGCGGGGATCGCGCCGCCGCGCACCGGCTGGGAGGCGCATGCGTCGCTTCCGGCGTCGGTCATCGCGAATCGCGCGCAGTGGGGCATCTCGGCCGTCGCGCGCGGTGCGACGCCCGGTGCCGGCGAAGAAGCGGTCCGCGCTCTGCGTGCAGCGATCTGGGGCGAGCCCGATGACGATCTCGCGGGACTGCCGCGCGGTGTCGCATTCGCGGCCGACGCTCTGGGTTTCATCTCCGGCGAAGAAGACGTGCCCGTCACCCGCTCGGGCCGATGGACGAGACTGGCCTTCCGCCGCGGGCATGTGCTGTCGCGAGGGCCCGTCGCCTCCGGCCTGACCGCGGTACGCGGCACGGGCGCCGGCGACCTGCTCGGCTGACGCACCGACGAGAGGTTCGCCGCGTCAGCGCGCGGCTGCTCGGCCCGCTTGCCGCCCGGAGAACAGGCATCCGCCGAGGAACGTGCCCTCGAGGGCCCGATAACCGTGCACTCCGCCGCCCCCGAAGCCGCTGGCTTCTCCGGCCGCGAAGAGTCCGGGGATGACCGCACCGTCCGCACCGAGCGCGCGACCGTCGAGGTCGGTGTTGATTCCGCCCAGCGACTTGCGGGTCAGCACGTGCAGCTTGACCGCGACGAGCGGGCCGGCTGCGGAATCCTGTAGCCGATGAGGGGCAGCGGTGCGGATGAGCTTGTCACCGCGGTAGCCGCGCATCGAGCGGAGCATGCCGATCTGAGCATCCTTCGTGAAGTCGTTGTCCATCTCACGATCGCGTGCCTGCACCTCGCGCCGCACGTTGTCGATGTCGAGGCTCTCCCCGCCCGGATGACGCCTCATCTGCTCGAGAAGAGACTCGAGGTCGTTCTCCACGATGAAGTCGACGCCCTCATCGAGGAACGACTGCACGGGCCCGGTCGGGCCCTTCGCGAGGCGGGATTTGAGCAGCAGACCCACGTCCTTGCCGGTCAGATCGGGGTTCTGCTCGCTGCCAGACAGAGCGAATTCCTTCTCGACGATCTGGCGCGACGTCACGAACCACGAGTGGTCGTATCCGGTCGTGCGCAGATGCTCCAGGGTGCCGAGCGTGTCGAACCCCGGGAACAGCGGGACGGGGAGCCGTGCACCGGTGGCGTCCAGCCAGAGCGACGAAGGGCCGGGGAGGATTCGGATGCCGTGAGAGGGCCACACCGGGTCCCAGTTGGTGATGCCCTCGACGTAGTGCCACATCCGATCGCCGTTGATGAGGCGGGCACCGGCGGACGCGCTGACCGCGTGCATCGAACCGTCGACGTACGCGGGGACTCCGGTGAGCATGTGCGCGGGCGGCGTGCCCAGGCGCGCGGGCCATGCCGCGCGCACGAGGTCGTGGTTGCCCCCGATGCCGCCCGAGGAGACGATCGTCGCGCCGGCATGGATCTCGAACTCCCCGACCGCCTCGCGGGACGACTCGACGCCGCGCGCCTCGCCGCTCGCGGCGAGCACGCTCCCGCGCGCACCGGTGACGGCACCATCCGTCACCACCAGATCGGTGACCCGATGGCGGGGGAGGATGGTGATCCGTCCCTCACGCTCGGCTTGTTCGACTCGCGCGGCGAACGGGGCGACGATGCCGGGTCCCGTGCCCCAGGTGATGTGGAAGCGCGGCACGGAGTTCCCCGGTCCGATCGCCCCGTAACCGCCACGCTCCGCCCACCCGACGACCGGGAAGAAGCCCACGCCCCGCTCGCGCAGCCAGGCGCGCTTCTCGCCGGCGGCGAATTGCAGGTATGCCTCGGCCCATCGTCGCGGCCACTCGTCTTCGGGTCTATCGAATCCCGCTGACCCGAACCAGTCCTGCGTGGCCAGTTCCACGGAGTCGCGGATGCCCATGCGACGCTGCTCGGGCGAGTCGATGAAGAAGAGCCCGCCGAACGACCACCAGGCCTGACCGCCGAGGTTGGTGCGCGGTTCCTGGTCGATGAGGATGACACGGCGCCCGGCATCGAGTGCTTCGCAGGCGGCCACGAGTCCGGCCAACCCCCACCCGATGATCAGAACGTCTGCGGACGGGGGCGTGGTCGTCATGGGGTCTCCGTTGATTCCTGACGTGAGCGGGTCTCGAGCGTGGGACGCCCGTCAGCGGCCGTGCCGATGCCGGATGGCTCGAGTGTGTTCACCATGGCATATGCGGCGCGTTCGAGATAGTCCCACAGCGTGGATTCGTGGAGGGGCGACAACTGCGCCTCGTCGACGGCGGTCCGCATGTGCCGGAGCCAACGATCACGGGCATCCGGGTCGACATGGAACGGCATGTGACGCATGCGCAGGCGCGGGTGTCCGCGCGTGTCGCCATAGGTCGTCGGCCCACCCCAGTACTGCTCGAGGAAGAGGAGGAGCCGCTCTTCCGCGGGGCCCAGATCCTCCTCGGGATACATGGGCTTGAGCACGGGGTCGAGCGCGACCTCGCGATAGAACACGGAGACGATCTTCGCGAACGTCTCGCGCCCGCCGACCTCGTCGTAGAACGTCACAGCTCGGTCTGCCCTTCGTCGGTCTGCTTCTTGCGGCGCCAGATTCCGCGGGAGGGTACGACCGGCACACCGGTCACGGCGTTCGGGCGCGTCCGGGGCGGATTCGCTCCCCGCACCCGACGTGCTCCGTCCAGGCCCGTGGGCACGACGGCCTGCATACGGGGGATCGCGATCTCCTTCTCGGCGAGAGCCGTGCGCAGGCGCTTGCGGAGTTCCTGAGCGACGTCGTCCTTCGCGTTCGCGCGTGCCTTGATCACGACGCGCACGACCAGGGCGTCACCCTCGATCGACTCGAGTCCCCACAGTTCGGGCTTCTCGACGATGCGCGTGCGCCACTTCGGGTCCTTGGCGAGCGACAGCGCCGTCTCGAGCACCGTCTGCTCGACGACCTCGAGGTCGGAGTCGGTCGGAACGCCGAGGTCGATGATCGCTCGGGCCCAGCCCTGCGACATGTTGCCGATGCGCAGCACCTCGCCGTTGCGCACGTACCAGAGCGTGCCGTTGACGTCGCGGACCTGCGTGATCCGCACACTGACGTATTCGACGACCCCGGTGGCGAGGCCGAGATCGACGACGTCACCGATGCCGATCTGATCTTCGGCGACGAGGAAGATGCCGTTCAGCACGTCTTTCACGATGTTCTGCGCGCCGAAACCAAGACCCGCTCCGACCGCGGCGGTGAGCAGGGTGAGCGAGCCGAGGAGAGCGTTGTCGATCGCGTTGACGATGAGCACGAGCGCGATGATGACGAGCATCACGTTGACGATGTTCTGCAGGATCGATCCGAGCGTGCGGGTGCGCTGCACCAGCCGCATATCGGCGAGTGGCGAGCGCTCGATGGCCTGGGTGTCATCCACCGATGCCTTGTTCTTCGCGCTGTCGACGATGCGGTGCACGACCCGGCGGATCACCACGCGCAGCACCAGCGCGATGACGACGCAGCTGATGATGATGATGGCGACGGCCAGTGCCGTACCGCCGAGCTCGCCCAGCGCAGCGAGAACGTCCTTCCAGATGGTCGGGATGTCGGTCTCGGGAGCGGGGACGGTGTCGAACGGCTTCATCATCTCGATCCTAGCGATCGCGCCTCGGCGCGGGCTGGGTACACGAGAGGCTCAGCGAGCCGTCGGATGACGTTCGCTGAGCCTCTCGGATCGATGACCTCAGTCGTCGGCGTCGCGCGACTGCGCAGCGAGCGACCGCTCGACGTCGGCGAGGTTCTCGAGAACCAGGCGACGCAGTGCCGGAGCGGCATCGGGGTTCGTCGACAGCCACGAACGCGTCGCGTCGCGCAGCGCCACATCGGCGAGCGCGGTCGGGAAGAGCCCCGTCACGAGGTACTGGGCGATCTGGTAGGTGCGCGACTCCCAGATCGGCAGGAGCATGTCGAAGTACGCGGGAACGAAGTCGCGCAGCGCCTCGACACCCGCCGGGTGCACGAAGCCGAGCGCGGCGGCGCGGACGATCGTGTTCGGGGCGTCGTCGCGCTCGATGAGCGAGTCCCACGCAACCTTCTTCGAGGCGGCGTCGGGCAGCGCGGCACGAGCCTGAGCGGCGAACTCCGCACCCTTCGCCGTGTTGTCTGCGGCGAGCGCGCCATCGATCGTCGCCGCATCCGCCGCGCCGATGGTGGCGAGACCGACGAGGAGCTGCCAGCTGAGGTCTGCGTCGATCTCGAGGCCCGGGAGGGTCTCCTCGCCGGAACGGAGGCGTCCGATGATGCCGGCGTGCTCCGGGGTGACGAGTGAGTTCGCGAACGCCGTGACGAACTGGAGCTGGCTGTCGCTGCCGGAATCGGCGGACTCAGCGAGGTTCCAGAGGCCGTCGGCGACCTTCAGGCGTGCGGCGTCACGGGCGTCGGGGCTGACGTACAGCGTCGCGGCCGTGCGCAACTGCGCGAGCGTCGTGCGCACAGTCGTGGACTCGGTCTCGCGTCCGATGTTGCCGAGGACGAGATCGATGTAGTCGGATGCAGCGCTCTCGGCGTCGCGCGTCTGATCCCAGGCAGCGCCCCAGACCAGCGACCGAGCGAGCGGGTCGTGGATATCGGCGAGGTGCGCGATCGCGGTCGCGAGCGAGCGCTCGTCGAGCCGGATCTTCGCGTAGGCGAGGTCTTCGTCGTTCAGCAGCACGAGATCGGGCTGCGCCAGACCCTGCAGCTCCGGAACCTCGGTGCGGTCGCCGTCGATGTCGACCTCGAGGTAGTGGGTGCGGGTGAGCGCGCCGTCCTTCAGCGTGTAGAAGCCGATTCCCAGGCGGTGCGGGCGGATCGTCGGATAGTCGGCGGGTGCGGTCTGCGTGACCGCGAAGCGCGAGATGACGCCGGCTCCGTCTTCGGCGATGACCGGCTCGAGCGTGTTGACGCCCGCGGTCTCCAGCCACTTCTTCGACCACGTGCTCAGGTCGCGCCCGCTGGTCGCCTCGAGCTCGGTGAGCAGGTCGCTCAGCTCGGTGTTGCCCCAGGAGTGCTTCTGGAAGTACTGCGAGACACCGGCGAAGAACGCCTCGATGCCGACCCAGGCGGCGAGCTGCTTGAGTACGGAGCCGCCCTTGGCGTAGGTGATGCCGTCGAAGTTGACCTGCACATCTTCGAGGTCGTTGATCTCGGCGACGATGGGGTGCGTCGAGGGGAGCTGGTCCTGGCGGTACGCCCAGGTCTTCTCCATCGCGTTGAACGTGGTCCAGGCTTCGGTCCACTCCGTCGCCTCGGCGGTGGCGATGGTCGACGCCCACTCGGCGAAGGACTCGTTGAGCCAGAGGTCGTTCCACCACTTCATGGTGACGAGATCGCCGAACCACATGTGGGCGAGCTCGTGCAGGATCGTGACGACGCGACGTTCCTTGATCGCGTCGGTCACCTTGCTGCGGAACACGTACGACTCGGTGAAGGTCACCGCTCCCGCGTTCTCCATCGCGCCCGCGTTGAACTCCGGGACGAAGAGCTGGTCGTACTTCGCGAACGGGTAGGGAACACCGAACTTCGACTCGTAGTAGGCGAAGCCCTGACGCGTCTTGTCGAAGATGTAGTCCGCATCGAGGTGCTGCCAGAGGCTCTTGCGTCCGTAGACGCCGAGGGGGATGACGCGACCGGACGAGCTCGTGAGCTCGGAGAACGTCGACTCGTATGGCCCGGCGACGAGCGCAGTGATGTACGACGAGATCCGCGGGGTGGGTTCGAAGCCCCACGTGGCCGTCACGTCGTCGTCGTGGACGATCGGCTCGGGCGTGGGGGAGTTGGAGATGACCTTCCATGCGGCCGGAGCCGTGATGGTGAACTGGAAGGTCGCCTTGAGGTCGGGCTGCTCGAACACCGCGAAGACGCGGCGGGAGTCCGGAACCTCGAACTGCGAGTAGAGGTAGACCTCTTCGTCGACGGGGTCGACGAACCGGTGCAGGCCCTCGCCGGTGTTCGTGTAGAGGCAGTCGGCATCGACGACGAGGACGTTCTCTTCCTGCAGGCCGGTGAGCGCGATGCGCGAGTCCGCGAAGACCTCGGTCGGGTCGAGCTGCTCGCCGTTGAGCGAGATCTCGCGCACGTCGCGCGCGATGAGGTCGATGAACGTGAAGCTCTCGGGGGTCGCGGTGAATCTCACGACGCTGCGGGATCCGAAGACCTCCGCGCCCTTCGTCAGATCGAGCGCGACCTCGTACGACTCCGTGCCGATGACGTCGCGTCGTTCCTGCGCTTCGATACGGGTGAGGTTCTCTCCAGGCACAGCTGAACTCCCAGGGGTGAGGGGATGTCGCCGAGGGGTGGCGCAGTTGGCGCCGACGGCAACCATGACAGCCTACGCCAGGGCGTGGCCCATCTCACTCCGGAGAGGTGAAAGGATGGAAGCGTGAGTGTGATCGAACCCAACGTCGTTCCCTTTGCTTCCGCTGCGGCTGCAGGCGGTGCCCCCTTCGTCACGACTCCTGTCGCGTACGACGGCATCCTGCTCGCGGGTTTCGGTGGTCCGGAGGGACAGGATGACGTCATCCCCTTCCTGCGTAATGTGACGCGCGGACGCGGGATCCCCGACGAGCGGCTCGAAGAGGTCGCGCATCACTATCGGCATTTCGGGGGAGTGAGCCCCATCAACGCGCAGAACCGTGCGTTGAAGGCCGCGCTCGAAGCCGAGCTCGCGACCCGCGGAATCGATCTGCCCGTCTACTGGGGCAACCGCAACTGGACCCCGTATCTCGAAGAGGCGGTCGAAGCGGCGTCGGCCGAGGGGAACACCACTCTGCTCGCCTTCGCGACGAGCGCATACAGCTCCTTCTCGAGCTGCCGCCAGTACCGCGAGGATTTCGCTCGCGTGCTCGAGGACACGAAGCTCGGTGAGACGGTCACGATCGACAAGATCCGTCCGTTCTACGACCACCCCGGATTCGTGGACGCCTTCGAGAACGGCGTGCGCTCGGCGATCGAGCAGTTCCTTGCGCAGGGCATCGCCGCTGCAGACATCCAGATCCTCTTCTCCACGCACAGCATCCCGACCGATGACGCCGTGCGCTCCGGTGCGCGCGACATCGAATGGGGACCGGGCGGCGCATACGCCGCACAGCACGAGGCCGTCGCCGCCTGGGTGATGGACCGCGTTCTGCAGACCCTTCCGGCATCGGAGGGCGTGACATGGGAGCTGGTCTACCAGTCCCGCTCGGGTCCTCCCTCCCAGCCCTGGCTCGACCCCGACGTCTGCGACGTGATCGCTGAGCTTCCCGCACGCGGGCGCCGCGCGGTGGCCGTCGTGCCGGTGGGCTTCATGAGCGACCACATGGAGGTTCTCTGGGACCTCGACACCGAGGCAGCGGAAGCCGCGGAGGAGGCGGGCCTCGCCTTCACACGCACCCCGACTCCCGGTGTGTCCCCGGCCTTCGTGGCCGGGATCGTGGATCTGATCGAGGAGCGCCTCGAAGGACGCGCGGCGAGCGAGCGCAAGAAGGTCACCGGTCTGCCCGGCGGCTTCGACGTGTGCCGCCCGGGATGCTGCGAGAACGTGCGCGCAGGATTCAAGCCGGCCGCATCCGGCGTCGCACCGTAGCCCGTCACAGTGTCGGCGGCGTCAATAGGATGGTTGTCATGCGCATCCACATCGCCACCGATCACGCCGGCCTCGACTTCTCGACGCAGCTGCAGACGCATCTGCGTGACGCCGGGCACGACGTCGTCGACCACGGTCCGATCGAGTACGACGCGGTCGACGACTACCCGGCGTTCTGCATCCGCGCCGCGCAGGCCGTCGTCGCCGATCAGACGGCCGGGATCGAGACGGCGGGCATCGTCTTCGGCGGCTCGGGCAACGGCGAGCAGATCGCGGCGAACAAGGTGCAGGGCATCCGCGCCGCGCTCGTCTGGAACCTCTCGACCGCAGAACTCGCGCGCGAGCACAACGATGCGAACGTCATCTCGATCGGGGCGCGCCAGCACACGTACGACGAGGTGACGTCGTTCATCGATCGCTTCCTCGGCACTCCGTTCTCGGGCGAGGAGCGCCACGCACGTCGCATCGCCCAGATCGCGGACTTCGAGCGCGACGGTTCGCTCCTGCCGGATCCGAGGGCCTGACGTGCCCGAGGGACACTCCGTCCACCGCATCGCGCGGCAGTTCGAGCGGAACTTCGTCGGCAAGACGCTGAGCGCATCGAGCCCTCAGGGTCGGTTCGCGGAGGGCGCCGCCGTTCTCGACGGGCGTGCGGCGGTGAGCGTCCAGGCGGTCGGCAAGCAGATGTTCCTCGAGGCGGAGGGCGATCTCTGGTTGCGGGTGCACCTCGGCCTCTACGGAGCATGGGACTTCGCGGGAGAGATCCTCGTGGATCCGACCATCGCGTCGGCCAACGGGCGGATGGGGCAGACCAACCAGCGGGGGACGGTTCTGGAGGAATCGATCCTGGACGACGCCGGTGAGAACTCGCTGGCCTCCATCGGCGCCCCTCGCCGCACGCGCGTCCACGTGCGCATGTCGGAGCAGACCAAGGGGCTCGCCGACGAGGACATGGAGTGGCCGCCGCCGATCGTCGGACAGGTGCGACTGCGCCTGATGACCGACATCACCGCGGCAGACCTCCGAGGTCCCACGGCGTGCGTGCTCCAGACGCCGGAGGAGATGCTCGCCACCGTGGCCAAGCTCGGCCCCGACCCGCTCGTCGGGGATCCGGCGGAGAACGAGGAGCGGTTCGTGCGCGCGGTGCGCAAGAAGCAGACGGTGATCGCTCTGCTGCTCATGGACCAGTCCGTCGTCAGCGGCATCGGCAACGTGTACCGTGCAGAACTGCTCTTCCGGCACCGCCTGAATCCCCACGTCCCCGGACGCGACGTGTCGGAAGAGATCGTGCGCGAGCTGTGGCGCGATTGGGTGCGGCTGCTGGCGATCGGCGTCGAGACCGGCCAGATGATGACGATGGACGACCTCTCGCCCGACGACTATCGAGCGGCGATGGCCAGCCGCGACGACCGGCACTGGGTCTACCACCGTGCGGGTCTCCCGTGTCGCGTCTGCGGCACCGAGATCGCACTGGAGGAGATCGGCGCGCGCAAGCTCTATTGGTGCCCTCGCTGCCAGGCGTGAGCATCCGTGGGCTGCACGGTTCTAGGCTGGGATGATGCGCCAGAACCCCAGTTTCACGCTCGCCGATGTGGCGGAGATCCGTCGAGTCGTCGAGGGCAATCCCTGGGCGACGATCGTCAGCGATGGTGACGAGGGCATGGTCGCCTCGCACTACGCCGTGCTTCTCGACGAGGAACGCGACGATCTGACGATCGTCGGTCATGTCGGGCGCCCGGACGATCTCATCCACGGACTCGGACAGCGGGAGCTGCTGGTGGTGTTCCAGGGGCCGCACGGCTACATCTCGCCCGGCTGGTACGGCGACGTACCGGCGGTACCGACCTGGAACTATACGGCCGTGCATCTCGCCGGCGTGCCGGAGATCCTCACCGACGAAGAGAACCTCCGGGTTCTCGATCGTCTCGTCGATCGCTTCGAGCAGGGGATGCCGGCGCCGCGGGGAATGTGGATGCGACCCAACGACGAGGCGTTCGTCACGCGCCTCTCCGCCGGGACGGTGGGCTTCCGTTTGACGCCGACCCGGGTCGTCGCGAAGCGCAAGCTGAGCCAGAACAAGCCGGCGGAGACGATCGAGACGGTGATCTCGGCACTGGACGGTGACGGCCCCTACGCGAATTCTGCGTTGGCTTCGGAGATGCGACGTGCGCAGGATGCTCGAACGGCGGGCCGCGCATGACCTCGCTGCACACCGATGTGGGTATGGTCCGCGCGGTGCGGCTTTCGGGGCCCGGTCATGAGTATCTGATCGATGACGAGCCCGTGGACGTGCTGATCGCGGATGGCCGGATCGCCGACATCGCCCCCACCGGCGCGCTCCCCCCTGCGGGCGACGTGCTCGAAGCCGGGGGCACGTGGGCGGTCCCCGGGCTGTGGGACAACCACGTGCACACTGTGCAGTGGGCGCTGGCCGCCGAACGCGAGCCCCTCGGTGATACGCGTTCCGCCGCGGAAGCCGCCGCTCGCATGTCGACAGTGGGCACGCTTCCCGATGGGCGGCGCATCGGCACGGGATACCGGGATGCTCTCTGGCCCGATCGCCCCACGTTGGCAGGTCTCGACGCGGCCACCGGCGACGTCCCCACCTATCTGATCAATGCCGATGTGCACAGTGTGTGGCTGAACTCCGCCGCTCTGCGTCGAGAGAGCTTCTCGACCACCGACGGCGTGCTCCGCGAGGAGAACGCCTTCGAGATCTCCCGACGGCTCAACGCCGTCGACCCCGTCCACAGCGATCGAGCGGTGTTGCAGGCGGGGGAGCAGGCGGCGACGCGCGGTGTCACAGGACTCGTCGACTTCGACATGGCATGGAACGCCGATGCCTGGGCGCGAAGGATCGCGGCGGGCTTCTCCGCGCATCGGGTCGAGTTCGCCGTGTACCCCTTCGACCTCGCCCATGCGATCGAGGCGGGCCTGCGTACGGGTGAGCTTCTCGACGGCGTGGATGCGGCCGCGGCGGGCCGAGGGCTCGTCACGGTCGGCCCGTTGAAGGTCATCAGCGATGGATCGCTGGGAACCCGCACGGCCGCCTGCACCCACGCGTATCCCGGAGACCCGTACAACTTCGGTGTGATGACGGTGCCGCGAGACGAGTTGATCGCTCTGCTCACGACTGCCACGGGCGCAGGGTTGGGTGTGGCTGTGCACGCCATCGGCGACCGCGCGGTGACATCGGCTCTCGACGCTTTCGCCGTGTCGGGCGCGGCGGGAACCGTCGAGCACGCTCAGCTCATCCGCCACGCCGATCTCGCGCGGTTCGCCCGGCTCGGCGTCATCGCGAGCGTTCAGCCGCAGCATGCACTCGACGATCGTGATCTCGCCGGACACCTGTGGGAGGGCCAGGATTCGCTCGGCTATCCGCTCGCCTCGCTTCTCTCCGCCGGTGCGGAGATGCGCTTCGGGTCGGATGCGCCGGTGACGCCGCTCGATCCCTGGCAGGCGATCGCCGCGGCGGTGGCGCGCACCGATGACGTTCGCGAGCCCTGGCACCCCGAAGAGCGGATGACGTTCGACCAGGCTCTGGCCGCGAGCGTGCGCACCTCGCTCCGGCCCGGTGAGCCGGCGGACATCGCGATCTGCACGGGCGACCCGCGTGTGGCGACGGGGGAGCAGCTGCGCGAGATGACCGTCTCGGCCACGGTGCTCGCGGGACGCATCACCCATCTCGCATAGCGAGGACGACGAAGGGCGTCAGGACCGTGCGGTCCTGACGCCCTTCGTCTCGTGCGAGTCGTTACGCGGCGATGTGCGAAACGAGGAACCAGCGGTCCTTCTCGAGTCCGCGCATGACCTCGATGGCCACGTCCTGGCTGGTGAGGTCGACCTCGTCGAGGCCGTCGATCGCGGCCTTGGTGTCGACGAGGATCGCGTCGATGTCAGCGATCACAGCGCGGACGAGCTCGTCCGATTGGGTGAAGCCTGCGGGGACGCCCGTGGCTCCGGCCTTGGCGGCGACGGCGCTGACGCGTGCGTCGATCGGGAGTCCGAGGGCTACGATGCGCTCTGCAGCGGTGTCGGCGAAGTCGCCGGCGTGGGCGACGATCGTGTCGAGCAGCTCGTGCACGCCGACGAAGTTCGCGCCGCGGACGTGCCAGTGGGCCTGCTTGCCGTTGATCGTGAGGGCCTGGAGGCCCAGAACGACCGGCGAAAGGAACTGCGCGGCGGCGGCCGCCACGGTCGGGTCGCTGGCGGTGGTGGAAACGGTCTGTACCTTGCTCATTGTGTGCTCCTCCGAGGTGCCTTTTCGTACCTGATGAAGACAACGCTACTCAGCCTCAGACATTCCGCAAGCAAGCTGAGGCTCCGCTTACCGCCCCGAATTTCCGCGTAATCACAGGGGAGTGAGGATAGTCTCGCCTCATGAGCATCGCATCCGGAGCATCCGTCCTCGCCCTCCCCGACCGCGCGCCGTCGATCGACGATGCGGCGTTCGTCGCCGATGGTGCGCGCGTCGTCGGCGAGGTGTCGTTGGCGCCCGGATCCAGCGTCTGGTACAACGCCGTACTCCGTGCCGATTCGGCCGCCATCGTGATCGGTCCGAACAGCAACGTGCAGGACAACGTCTCGGTGCATGTCCATGTGGAGCATCCGGCGATCGTCGGCGCGAACGTGTCGATCGGGCACAACGCCGTCGTGCACGGGTGCACGATCGGCGACGGCAGCCTGATCGGTATGGGAGCGGTGATCCTCAGCGGAGCGGTGATCGGGGAAGGATGCCTCATCGCGGGCGGCGCCGTCGTGCTCGGCGGGTCGCACATCCCCGCAGGATCGCTCGTCGCCGGGGTCCCGGCGAAGGTGCGTCGGCTGCTCACCGACGAGGAGCGCGCGGGCCTCCTCGCCAATGCCGACATCTACCTCGCCCACCAACAGGTCCACGTCGGCGCCACCCGGGTGTGAGACCCCGGCCGCGCTAGGCTGGAGGCATACGGGGCGGTGGCCAAGCTGGTCAAGGCAGCGGGCTCATAACCCGACGATCGTGGGTTCAAGTCCCACCCGCCCTACCAATCGATTCGCTGGTGTTCGCCGTCTGTCGTGCAGACGGCGTTCTCGCATGACCGCAGCCCGGAATCCTCGACGAGATCCTCAGCCTTTCGGAGGGCTGACGGCGCACTTCTTCTGAGGTACCGTTTCGAACGTGACGCGGGACGATGACCTCAGGGCGGCCGCGACGGAACTCTATGCGGGTCCGCTCGCCGATTTCGTACGCGCCCGCAATGCGCGGGCGAAGGATGCCGTGACTCCCGATGTCGCCACGGCGATCAAGGCGCTGCGGAAGCCGTCGATGGCGGCGTGGGTGGTCAATGTCTTCGCACAGGAAAGGGCCGACGAACTGGGCGAGGCGCTCCAGCTCGCCGACGAGCTGCGTGAGGCGCAGGCGGACCTCGACGCTGCCGCGCTTGCGAAGCTCGGCAAGGAACGGCGTGCCCTCACGCACCGTCTGGCCGAGCGTGCCGGCGAGTTGGCCGTGGCCCGCGGCGAGAGAGTCACCCCCGCCACCCTCGAAGCCGTGCAGCAGACGATCAGCGCCGCGTTCTTCGACGAAGACGCCTCGCTCGCCGTGGCGTCGGGCCGACTCGTTCGCGAACTCGAACCGTCCGCCGGCGTCGATCTCGACGACGCCATCGCGGGTGGTGCTCCGTCCTCGGCTGCGAGAACGACGGACGAGCCGACGGACGAACTCGCCGCACGACGACGGCGGCGGCAGGCGGAGCGCACCGTGCGTGAGGCGCAGGACGCGGTCGCTGCCGCAGAACGCGCTCACGACACTGCGAAGACGGATGCTCGGAACGCTTCTCGCCGCCTCGACGAGATCGCCTCGGCCGCAGCCGATCTCGAGAAGCAGCTCGCGCACCTGCGTCGCGAGCGCGAGCGGACTCAGGATGCCGCCGACGCGGCGGAGAAGCGAATATCTGCCGCGTCGGGCGATATCGAAGAGGCGGAACGGTCGCTGGGAGCCGCGCAGAAGGCGCTCGACTCCCTCTGAGGAGCCCGGCGGGGAGCGCCGGACTACTTTATGCGAACGAATTGAGTCTGATATCGGTATTCCAGTGGCGCGCCAGGTTGTCGCTGCCCTAGATTGAGGGCGATACCCCCATCGATATACCCCCATGTTCCCCGCCCGAACCGCTATTTCCCCACGTGAAGGATTCCTCTGTGACCCGCTTGCGCTTCACTGCGGTCGCGCTCAGCGCCGCCGCGCTCGGCCTCGCCGCCGTGCTCGTTCCCACCTCCTCCATCGCGGAGCCCATCCCCGAGACGCCGGCGGCCACGCCGACCGTGATCTGGGCCGACGCGGCCGAGGACTTCGTTCCCTTCAACCCGGTTGTCGTAGATGGACTCGTCATCCCGAACGAGTGGCAGTGGACCGCACTCGGCGAGAGCGGATCACCCTTCTCCGACTTCGCGACGTTCGGTCCGGAAGGACTCACGAGCACCGAGGTCGCCCCGTTCGCACTCGTGCATGGCCTCCCCGCACCGATCCAGCCCGCTGATCTCGCACCCGTCGTCGCTGAGGCCTCGGCCAACACCGGCGCGAACGCCCAGGTCGGCATCTTCGTGCAGGAGCTCGGCGACGAAGTCGAGGGTGGCGCCTTCACGATCCCGGCCGTTGGCGGCTTCAACGGCGCCGACACCCAGTGGATGGGCTTCGGAGGCGGTACGGTCTCGACCGATGTCCTCGTCGAGCAGCTCGCCGACGGTGGGTTCGCCGTCACCGGTTACTTCGCGATCTTCCAGGCCGGTCCGATCGAGACCACCCCGCCCGTCGATGAGGAGAACCCCCCGGTAGCGCGCCTGTCCGACGTGCTGTCCGACACCGACCTCTCCGAGTCGGCTCCGAACGCCGCCGCCCGCGCCGTCGTCCCCGCGGAGACCGGCATCGCGAGCTACCGCTTCGGCGACCTGACCACGTACTTCACCCCGCAGCCGACCGCTGTGCTGACCCTCGCCCGCGCGTCGTTCACCGCCGTGCAGGCGAGCACGACCGGCGTGCCGGTCACGGGCAGCGGCTTCGCACCGGGCGAGACCGTGACGGTCGGCCTGAGCTCCGGCCAGTCGGGCTCCGAGGTCGAAGGTGTCACGTTCCTCGCGGACGCCGACGGAAACGTGAGCGGCACGGTCGTTCTCCCCGCCGGGCTCGAGGTCGGCGAGTACTCGCTCGTCCTCGTGGGTTCCTCGTCGAGCCAGTTCGCCGCGAGTGCGCTCGTGATCACCGCCGGCGGAGCGCCGGTGGCGGTTCCGGTTCCCGGTAGGGCGAACTACGCCGGCTGATCGTCGGTGCATCTCTTCTCGAACGTCCCGCGGCGGCGCACGATCTTCATCGTGGCCGCCGCGGTCGTCGTTGTCGCCGCGATCATCGTCACGAGCGTCCTGGTCTTCGGCCGTGATCAGCCCGTGTCGTCGCCTTCGCCGTCTCCGTCGATGTCGGCCACTCCCGATGCTGCCCCGACAGCGCCCCCGGAGACGGCCGACGAGCCCCTGGCGCCGGTGAACGCGCCGGCGATCTCGACGGTCGCCGCCGTTCTCGGTGCCGACGTTCCGGTCAGCGCAGAACCGGGCGGTGCGGCGACGCAGACGCTGTCCAACCCCCAGGAATCCGGTGCGCCCCTCGTGTTCCTCGTCGTTGCGCAGCAGGGCGACTGGGTGCAGGTGCAACTCGCCCAGCGTCCGAACGGCAGCACCGGGTGGGTTCCGGCGAGTGCTGTGGCGCTGTCCACGACGCCGTACGCTCTGGTGGTCACGACATCGACCAACACACTCGACCTCTACCAGGACGGCGCGCTCGTGCAGAGCTACTCCGTCGCCACCGGCACCGGTGGCACCCCGACGCCGGTCGGGAACTTCGCGCTCACCGAACTGCTCGCTCCGACGAACGACGGTTACGGCCCCTATGCGTACGGCACGACCGCGTTCTCCGATGCCCTGAACTCGTTCGGCGGCGGGCCCGGCCAGATCGGCCTGCACGGGACCGACGACACCGCGAGCATCGGAACGGATGCCTCGCACGGTTGCGTGCGCATGACCAACGCCGACATCACCGCACTCGCCAAGCTCCTGCCCCTGGGAACCCCGCTCCAGGTTCGTTGACCCTGTGGATCAGCGAACCCGGAGCAGGACCGATCAGGGGGAGATGGGCTTGTCGTCCGGGACGACGGTGGTGCCCGAGGGCGACGTGCTCGCGGGAGCCGTCCCGCGCAGTTCGGCCTCCAGCTTCTCGGCTTCCTCTCCCGAGATCGCCTCGCCTCGAGCCACGAGACCCGCCTGGTCCGACAGCGGGATCTGCTTGAGGAAGAGCGAAAGCACGAGCGCCAGCACGATGAACGGCACGAGGAACCAGAAGACCGGAGCCAGGGCGTCCGCATAGGCGGTGACGATGCCGTCGCGAACCTCGTCGGGGAGGGCGTTGAGGGTGGAGGGATCGATCGTCGACGCCGCGTGGGATGCGGCATCCGGAGACGCGCCGGCGTCGGCGAACACGCCGAGCAGATTCTCGGTGAGGCGCGTCGTGAAGATGGTTCCGAACACCGCGGTGCCCAGCGATGCGCCCACCTCGCGGAAGTAGTTGTTCGTGCTGGTGGCGGTACCGATCTCGTTCGCGGGGACTGCGTTCTGCACGACGAGAACCACGACCTGCATGATCAGTCCGAGGCCGGCACCGAACACGAACAGGAAGACGCAGATCAGCCAGATCGGCGTCGAGGCGGAGAGAGTGGTCATCGAGACCATGGCGATACCGGTGAGGATCGTTCCGACGATCGGGTAGACCTTGTACTTGCCGGTCTTGGAGATCGCGATGCCCGAGAAGATCGACGTACCGATGAGGCCGACCATCATGGGGATCATCAGCAGTCCGGATGCCGCGGCCGACGTGCCGGACGACATCTGGAGGAACGTCGGCACGAAGCCGATGGCCGCGAACATGCCGATGCCGAGCACGAGGCCGATGGCCGTGGCGTTGACGAAGATCGGGTTGCGGAACAGGCTCAGCGGGATGATGGGATCCTGCACGCGCGACTCCGTGATGACGAAGGCGGTCGCGGCGACCACGAGACCCGCGCCCCAGGCCCAGGTCGCCATCGACGACCAGCCGAACTCCTTGTCTCCACCGAAGTCCGAGAAGAAGATCAGGCAGGTCGTGGCGATGGAGAGGAAGATCACGCCGAAGACGTCGATCGGCTTCTCGGCCTTCTTGCTGGGCAGCTTCAGCGCCACGAGCGCGATGATGAAGGCGGCGATGCCCACGGGGATGTTGATGTAGAACGCCCACTGCCAGGTCATGTGATCGACGAAGAAGCCGCCGAGGAGCGGACCGGCGACGGCGGAGAGCCCGAACACGGCGCCGAGAGGGCCCATGTACTTGCCGCGTTCGTTGGCCGGGACGATGTCGGCGATGATCGCCTGCGACAGGATCATCAGACCGCCGCCGCCCAGGCCCTGCAGCGCGCGGAAGACCACTAACATCCAGAAGTCGGTGGCGAAGGCGCACCCGACCGAGGCGAGAGTGAACAGCGCGATGGCGACGAGGAACAGATTGCGTCTGCCCAGCACGTCACCGAACTTGCCGTAGATGGGCATCACGATCGTCGTCGCGAGAAGGTAGGCCGTTGTGATCCAGACCTGGTGGTCGACCCCGCCGAGCTGACCGACGATCGTCGGCATGGCGGTCGAGACGATCGTCTGATCGAGGCTGGACAGCAGCATCCCCGCGATGAGTGCGCTGAAGATGATCCAGATGCGACGCTTCGTGAGAAGGAACGGCGCATCCGTTGTGGCGGTGGCGGACATTCACTGTGCTTTCTGTGAGGGGGCGAATGCGGCGCGGGCGATGGCCAGGCGCTGGCGGACGAGGGCGTCGAACGGCTCGGTCGAGTGATGCTGGAGGATCTGGTCGACCGACATGCGCACCAACGCACCGATGGTGTGCACGATGACCTCGGCGTACGCTTCGGCCCCGTCTCCCTCGCGGCGGAGGATGAGGGCGACGTCGCGGCGTTCGTTCTCGGCGAGACGCTCGAAGGCACCCTTCAGAAGCCGCGGTTCATGCTCGATGACGGCGAACAGTGCGGGGGCATCGGAGAGCGGGTCCAGCAGGTCCCACCGGCGGAGGATGACCGTGACGAAGTCGTCGATCAGTTCGCCGGACGCGTCGACGAACTCATCCTCGAGCTCGACGAGGCGCGGATCGATCTCGGTGAATCCGTAGACCGCGTTCTCTTTGCTCGCGAAGTAGTTGAAGAAGGTGCGGCGAGACACCCCCGCCTCGGCGCAGACCTCGTCGACGGTGAACCCGGAGAAGCCGCGCTCGATGGTCAGGCGCCTGGCGATGTCTGTCAGCGCGCGAATCGTCTCGCGCTTGCGGACATCGCGCAGTGAAACTGCATTCTCTTCCATGGAATGCAAGTTTGCACTCTGTTTCTAAGAGTGCACTGTGAGTCGTTGCGCAGGCGAACGGCGTCGAGAGGTCAGTCCTCGGCGGTCTCGAGATGCTCTTCGACGAGGGTGATTCCGCCGCTCGAGCTCGCCGACTGGGCGAGGTCTTCGATCCATGCGCGACTCAGATCGGGGGAGTCGGCGAATTGGAAGACGAATCGGAGCGGGATCGACGGATGGAGCCAGATGGTCGAACGGCCCGCCAGCACACCGTCGGGATGCTTCCACGACAGGGTGAAGCTCTCGTTGCGGCGGAGCTTCGTGGCGATGACGACCTTGAGGTGCGCGAGTGCGCGATCCTCGATCAGGATGGGTTCGGTGGCGTCGCCGTAATAGAGACTGCCCACGTCAGGCGGCGATCTCGGTCGAAGGATCGGCGAACGGGGCGATGGAACGGAAGATGTGCACGAGTCTCCTGCAGGCTGTCGGTGACGTCGCGGCTCGACGCTCGCAGGTCGACAGCGCCTGATCGGACTCTATGCGGGGTCGCAGGACGGCCCGCGCCTCCGCGTCGGGACGCGCCGCTGAGGCGAACACAGTGTGCGCCCGGTGTCATCGACGCGTGCGCTCCACGGTCGCGGACGGCGAGACTCCGTACGCCTCGCGATACGCCGCGGCGAACCTCGACGGATGGCTGAATCCCCAGCGCCGCGCGATGGTCGCGATGGAACCGGCATCCCGCTCCCCGAGATCGCGGTGGGCGCCCTGCAGCCGCTCGCGGCGCAGATACTCGGCGGGCGTCATGTCCATCGAACGACGGAACGCGTACTGCAGGCCGCGGGTCGAGATGTACGCGGCAGCTGCGACATCGTCGATGGTGATGGGGCGGTGCGCGTTCTCTTCGATGAAGGTCAGCGCTCGACGGACCGAGTTCGGCGCTGCGCGCCTCTGCGCGGGCTTCGCCAACGAGTCGAGCGCCGTCGTCGGGAACACCGACAGCGACACGGTCAGCGCATGGCGTTCCAGCTCTGCGGCGAGGATGTCGTTTCCCGACGTGCCGGCCAGCGCGTCGTCGACGTCGGAGAACATCCGCTCCCAATCCCGAGCAGCCGCGTCGTTCTTCGGAGCAAAGCTCGTCGAACGCAACGTGAGCCGATCGTCGCCCGTGATCTGCCGCACGCGCGCCTCAGCTGCCTCTCGGTCGATCACGAGGGCGCGGACCTGCGCCTCATGGTGCCAACGCGCGTTCACTCGCGCCCCGTCCGATAACCACGGCTGCGCGGCATCCAGGGTGTCGCGTCCGGACGATACCTCTGCATCGGTCGCATCGACGCGGCAGATGAGCAGTTGCTCGTCGGGTTGCGCGACCGATTGCACCTGCGCTGCGAGGTCGTAGCGGATGATCGCAACGCTGCCCAACTCGCCGGAGCTCCAGTCGAAACGAAATCGCTCGACGTCGACCCGCTGCAGGGCGGCGCTCGGAACGAACTGCTTCCAGGTCTGTTCCACACGATCGACGTCGCGTGAGGTGAAGTGCACTTCTCTTGCTCCATGGTCTCTGATGATCTCTGCCGGTACCGGGGGACTTCGCCCGCTCCGGATTCTCCCACGCAGTGATACCCAACCGACGAGCCCTCGGTCAACCCCCTGACGAGACGACCTCTCATCCTGAGATAATCGCGAGGACAGGGCGGAGCAGGACCATGGCAGTGCATTCTTCTGACGAGCCGTCTCCGCGCGACCTGGGCACCCGGTCATGGAAATTCGTGGCGCGGAGCGTCGCCCGCAAGTTCGCCGCGGATGGCAGCGCCGACATCGCCGCGGGGCTCACCTTCCACGCACTGCTCGCTCTCATCCCGACGCTGCTCGTGGCCGTGTCGGTCATCAGCCTTCTCGGTACGGGGTCCGAGGTCATCGAGTTCGCGCTCGACGTCACCCGGTCGGTCTCCTCGGAGGAGACCGCGCGCACCGTCGCCGGGCTGATCGAGGAGCTCGCCGAGTCGTCGATCGCCGGCATCGCGCTCGTCATCGGCCTCGGTCTGACGATCTGGGCGGTGGCCCGCTACCTCGCCGCGCTGGGGCGCGGGATGAACCGGATCTACGAGGTGGAGGAGGGGCGGTCGCTGTGGGCGCTGAAGTCGATGCAGATCGTCGTCGCCGTGGTTCTCCTGGCTGCAGCGACCGCGGCGTCCTTCGTGCTGCTGGCCACGGCGCCGGTGGCGAAAGCAGTCGGTGAGGCGCTCTCGCTCGGCAGCTCGGTGCTGGTGGCCTGGCAGATACTGCGGTGGCCGCTGCTCGCCGCCATCGTCATCGCCTGCGTCGCGTTCATGTACGACCGCGCGCCGAACGTGCGCCACCCGCGCTTTCGCTGGCTGAGCTGGGGCGCAGCCGTCGCGATCGTGCTGTTCGCCGCCGCATCCGCTCTTTTCGGGCTCTACGTGACGAACATCGCCGACTATGAGCGCGTGTACGGCTCGTTGGCCGGAGCGATCGTGCTGCTTCTCTGGATGTGGATCGGCAACCTCGCCCTCGTTCTCGGCGTCGAGTTCGATGCGGCGCTCGAGCGCGCTCGTGAGCTGCGCGCGGGCGAACCGGCGGAGACGCGTGCGCAACTCCCGCTGAGGGACCGTTCGGCCATCGTCAAGAAGCAGGCACGCCGAAGCGCCGAGGTGAACGAGGCGCGGCAGCTGCGGAAAGGGCCGTGACGTCACGCATGACGGTCTGACCGGACTGGCCACGCGCCGTCGAGGGTCTCGGCGGGATCGATCCGGCCGATGCTGATGAAGTACTCCGTCAGACTGGCGGCCTGCGAGCGGGCCCATCCGACCTGGCGGGTGTGGAGCTCTTCCGACGACTCGGCAAGGGCGTATTGGCGGGCCAGTGCCTGCGCGACGCGACCGGCGGCGATGGCGTCGGCGGATGCTTCATGGGCACCTTCGAGAACGACGTCGTAGTGCGCCGCGACGTCGCCGAGCGTGCGTTTGCCCCGTCGGTATCGGTCGACTGCCTTGTCGATCACGAAGGGATCGACGATCGGCGAGGGATCGATGAGCGGCGCGACGCCGTGCCTGCGCGCTTCACTCGCCAACAGCGAGAAGTCGTACGAGGCGTTGTACGCGACGACGGGCACGCCCTGCGCGAGGAGTGAACGCAGCGCATGGATGACCTGCTCGACGACCTCGCGCGCCGGGCGACCATGCGCTCGCGCGTGCGCGGTCGTCACCCCGTGCACGGCTGTGGCACCGTCCGGGATGGGGATGCCGGGATCGGCGAGCCAGGAACGGGCGGCGATCTGGCGCCCGTCGGCGTCGATCACCCCCACGTGCGCGGTGACGACCCGATCACTCATCACATCGATACCCGTGGTCTCGAGATCGAACACCCCCACCCGATTGAGCCAGCGGGGGAGCGGGAGATCGGGGGCCATGTCCTCACGGTAGGACGGCCCGCCGACATTCAGGGGAAGGCGCTCTGCAGTCCGTAGACTCGGATCATGACCGTGCCTTCGCCCTACTCCGAACGTCTGAGCAGGATCCCGATCGAACGTCACGACGTCGTCGTCCGAGGCGGGACGACCGCGTACTGGGTCTACGGACCGGATGACGCGGCGACGACCATCATCGCCGTGCACGGTTTCCGCGGTGACCACCACGGCCTGGAGTCCGTTGTGGCCTATCTTCCCGAGGCGCGCATCATCGCGCCCGACCTGCCGGGATTCGGCGCGACGGAGCCGCTGCCCGGGCGCACCCACGATCTCGACGAATACGCGGCCTGGCTCATCGACTTCGCCGCCGAGGTCGCTCCCGGAGCGGTCATCCTCGGTCACTCGTTCGGGTCGATCGTGGCGTCTGCCGCGGTGGCCGGCGGGCTCCAGACGCCCTCGCTCGTTCTTCTCAACCCCATCGGTGCCCCCGCACTCGAGGGCCCCAAGGGGGTGATGACGCGCCTGGCGGTGCTGTACTACGCCCTCGGCGCGCGCCTGCCCGAACGCTGGGGAACGGCATTGCTGCGCAACCGCGTGATCGTTCGCGTGATGAGCATCACCATGGCGAAGACGAAGGATCCGCAGCTGCGCCGGTTCATCCACGATCAGCACGACACGTACTTCTCGCGATTCTCAGATCGCGATGTGCTCCGCGATGCGTTCGTCGCCAGCGTCTCCCATGACGTGCGCGGTTTCGCGCCGAACATCTCCGTGCCGACCCTTCTCGTGGCGGCTCAGCGCGATGACATCACGCCCATCGAGGCGGAGCGCACGCTCGCGACCCTCTTCGCCGACGCGGATCTCGTGGAGATCGCCGATGTCGGGCACCTGATCCACTACGAGACCCCGGCCGAGGCCGCAGGAGCGATCAGGCGGTTCCTCCGGATTCCCGTCGCGCGAGGCCGATGAGTCCGGCGACTCGGAACGGGATCACCTCGCCCATCGCGAGTGACGTCTCGGTGCGATCGACCCCCTCGATCGACAGGATGCGGGCATCGGTGTCGAAGAGATGGCGGGCGTCTCGGCAGGCCACTCGCGCCAGCAGATCGATGGATCCGCTCAGGCCGTGAGCCTGCACCACCTCGGGGATGCGCGCCAGTTCGTTGATGATGCGTGGCAGCTCCGTCTGGCGGACGCCGATGCTGACGAACGCCTGAAGGGGAAAACCGAGCACGTCGGGGGAGAAGGATCGCTCGTACGACAGGAAGACACCGGTCTGCTCGAGCCTCGTCATGCGCGCCTGGATGGTGTTGCGCGACAGGCCGAGATTCTCGGCGAGAGCGACGATCGTCACACGCGGATCGTCCGCCAGAGCGGCGAGGAGCTCGAGATCGACGCGGTCCAGTCCAGGCATAGTGCCAAACCATAGCAGGGCATCACACCTGTTTACTTGGCAACATGCTCAAGCGCTTTTTGATTGCTTGAGCGAGGTGTTCACCGGACGTACGCTCAGGGCATGCCGGCATTGAGGCCAGCGTCAGCGCGTGGGCCTCACGAGGGCCGCTGAACAGAGGAGGACGATGATGTCACCCCAGATCACTCCGATCGCCGACACCGAGCAGGATCTGGAGCTCACCGAGCGCCTTCTCGCTCCCGACGGTCGGCGGGTCCCGAACCCGCAACTCGACCCCTTCGTCGCGGACCTGGATGCTGCGGCGCTGCGCGCTCTGTACCGGGACATGGTCATCCTCCGTCGCATCGACGCCGAGGGCGTCGCACTGCAGCGCCAAGGGCAGCTCGGGTTGTGGGCTCCCTGTCAGGGCCAGGAAGCCACCCAGATCGGAACGGCCCGGGCTCTCGAAGCCCGGGACTACGTCTTCCCCAGCTACCGCGAGACCGGCGTCATCTACGCGCGCGGCGCGCAGCCCGGCGACTACGTGCGCATGTGGCGCGGCGAAGAGGGGTCGGCGTACGACCCCGCCGTGCTGCGCGTGGCACCCCTGCAGATCATCATCGGAGCGCAGACCCTGCACGCGGTCGGCTACGCCCTCGGCATCCGCCACGAAGGCGCCGACGAGGTCGCTGTCACCTACTTCGGAGACGGGGCGACGAGCCAAGGCGACGTCAACGAGGCCATGATCTTCGCCGCGTCCTACGGCGTTCCCGTGGTCTTCGTGTGCCAGAACAACCACTGGGCGATCTCGGAGCCGGTCGCGCTCCAGTCGCAGTACCCGATCGCCGGACGGGCGCCGGGGTTCGGCATCCCGAGCATGCGCGTCGACGGCAACGACGTCATCGCCTGCATGGCCGCGATGCGCTGGGCCCTCGATCACGCGCGCTCCGGAAAGGGACCGGCTTACATCGAAGCCGTGACCTACCGCATGGGGCCGCACACGACCGCCGACGATCCCACGCGCTATCGGCCGGAGGGCGAGCTCGAGGCATGGCGTCGGCGCGACCCGATCTCGCGCCTTGAAGCTCATCTGCGCTCGGCCGGCGAACTCCGGGAGGAGCACCTCGCCGAGATCCAGTCAGCGGCGGATGCCGTGGCCAAGGAGATGCGCGCCCAGTGCCTGAGCATGGTGACGCGGCCCGCTCTCGCCGTCTTCGACGGCGTGTATGCCGAGCCCCACTCCGGGCTCGAGCGACAGCGCGACGAGTACGCGTCGTACCTCGCCTCGTTCGAGAGCGAGGCCGGCGCATGACCGAACTCGCGCTCGGAAAGGCGCTCGGGGCGGGACTGCGTCGCGCCATGAATGACGACGAGAAGGTCGTGCTGCTCGGAGAGGACATCGGCAAGCTCGGTGGGGTTTTCCGCATCACCGACGGACTGCTCGACGAGTTCGGCTCCTCGCGCGTGATCGATACGCCTCTGGCGGAGTCGGGGATCGTCGGAATGGCCGTGGGATTGGCTTTCCGCGGCTACCGCCCCGTGGTCGAGATCCAGTTCGACGGCTTCGTCTACCCGGCCTTCGACCAGATCGTCGCACAGGTCGCCAAGCTCCACTACCGAACGCAGGGGCGTGTGAAGATGCCCATCACGATCCGCATCCCGTGGGCCGGAGGCATCGGCGCGGCGGAGCACCACTCCGAGTCGCCCGAGGCGTACTTCGTGCACACCGCAGGCCTCCGCGTGATCGCGGTCTCGAACCCGGCCGATGCCTACCGAAGCCTGCGCCAGGCGATCGCGTCGGATGATCCGGTGATCTTCTTCGAGCCCAAGCGGCTCTACCACCACAAGGGAGAAGTCGACCTCGACGCACCGCTCGCCGATGCACCGCCCCTGGGCCTCGCTCAGGTGGTGCGCGCGGGGACCGATGCGACGCTCATCACCTATGGCGCAATGCTCTCGACGGCGCTCCAGGCGGCCGACGCTGCCGAAGACGAAGGGGTGTCGCTCGAAGTGATCGACCTGCGCTCCCTGTCGCCGGTCGACTACGACACGCTCAGCGCATCCGTGCGCAAGACGGGGCGCGTGGTCGTGGCACATGAGGCGTCGCGCGAGGCGGGTGTCGCGGCCGAAGTCATCGCGAGCATCACCGAGTACTGCTTCGAGTACCTCGAGTCCGCTCCGTTGCGCGTGACCGGACACGATGTGCCCTATCCGCCCGCGAAGCTCGAGAAGTTCCATCTGCCCGACCTCGATCGGATACTCGATGCCGTCGACCGTGTGCTCGATCGCCCGCACAGCCTGACGGGAGCCGACGCATGATTGCGGAATTCCGTCTGCCGGATCTCGGCGAAGGGCTCACCGAGGCCGAGGTCGTGCAGTGGCTCGTGTCGCCCGGCGACGAGGTCGCCCTCAACCAGACCCTCGCCGAGGTCGAGACGGCGAAGGCCGTGGTCGAGTTGCCCTCTCCCTATGAGGGGAGGGTCACCACTCTGCACGCCGATGCCGGCGAGACCGTGGCGGTGGGGGCTCCGTTGATCGCCTTCGATGTCGTGGGGGAGGAAGCCCCTGCCCCAGCCGCGGACGGCGATTCCGAGAAGCCGCAGCCCAACCTCGTCGGCTACGGTGCCGCGCCGTCGACCGGTGGCCGTCCGGCCCGCCGTGCCCGGCGCGGAGGTGGGGGAGCGACGATCACCGACACCGCCGTTCTCGAGGCTGCGCCCCACGATGCCCGGCCCTCGACCACCCCCGATGCGCCGGTGATCGAGCGGCCTCGCTCCACGCCCCCGGTGCGCGCGCATGCGAAGCGGCTCGGCGTCGACCTCGTGCTGGTGGCCGCCACGATCGGCGACCGCGTCATCACGCGGCACGATGTGGACGACTTCGCGGGGCGCGGCACCGAGACGCAGGCTGTTCCGGCGACGGCCGGCGACCGGGTTCCGCACACCGCGGCATCGCTCGCTCCGGGCGAGCGCGAGGTGCGCATACCGATCCGGGGCGTCCGCAAGCACACGGCCGCGGCGATGGTGCAGAGCGCTTTCACCGCGCCGCACGTGACCGTGTTCCACACCGTCGACGTGACGGCCACGATGGAGCTGCTCTCGTCGTTGCGCACCGACCGCTCGCTGGCCGAGCACCGAATCGGTCCGCTCGCGGTCGTGGCCAAGGCCGTCTGCCTCGCCCTCGGTCGCACCCCGGGCCTCAACTCGCACTGGGACGAAGCAGCGGGTGAGATCGTGCAGTACCGCTACGTCGATCTCGGGATCGCCGCGGCGACGGAGCGCGGCCTCATCGTGCCGAACATCCGTGATGCGGAGCGGATGAGCCTGACGGAGCTGAGCGCGGCTCTGAAGGCGCTCGCGGAGACGGCGCGTGCCGGCAAGACCTCGCCTGCCGAGCTCGTGGGCGGAACGTTCTCGATCTCCAACATCGGTGTCTTCGGCATCGATGCGGGAACGCCCATCCTCCCGCCCGGGCAGTCCGGAATCCTCGCGGTCGGTGCGGTGCGCCGTCAGCCGTGGGAGCACGAGGGCGAGATCGCTCTGCGTCAGCTGATGACGCTCAGCCTGTCGTTCGACCACCGCCTGGTCGATGGGGCGGAAGGCGCGCGGTTCCTGAAGGACGTCGCCGACGTGCTCGAGGAGCCGGGCCGGGCGATGCTGTTCAGGTAGAGGCGAGCAGGGCGGAGTACGCCATTCCGGCGAGGATGTCAGCGGTCGAGGCGTGCCGCCGGATGGCGGCTCGCGTGCTGTGCGGTGTCGAATTGATCAACCCGAAGCATGCTTGCACGCGCAGACGGAGCTCGTCGGCGTCGGCCGGATGCAGCGGGGCGAGCGCGCCGATCCAGAGTTCGATGTACGCGCGTTGGAGGCGGCGCACATCGGCCCGATCCGTGTCGGAGAGGTGCACCACGTCGCGATCCTGCACCTGGATGACCGCGGCATTCGACAGCGCGAACCCGACGTGGAAGCGGATCAGAGCGCGCATCCGCCCGTCGGAGTCGGGGTGCGTCGCGGCGACGGCCTCGCCACCGGCGATCAGGTCGTGGCTCACCTTCACGAGGACGGCGCCCAGCAGCGCCTGCTTGCCGGTGAAGTGCCGGTAGACCGCGGGCCCCGAGACGCCGACGGCAGCACCGATGTCCTCCAGGCTCACTCCGTTGTATCCGCGTGCGGCGAACAGCGACGCGGCCTCGTGGAGGATCGCGTCGGAGCGTTCGGCTTTCGCACGATCGCGAGCGGTGACGGGGGTTGCCATCTCAGTTAATCCTCGCTAACCTGAATCGACGGGTTAGTGCACACTAACCGAAAGTGCGCGTGCGGCGCCAGTGCAGACGCCGCGCGGACGTGTGTCGAGGAGGACAACACGATGCCCGCAACTCAGGAAGACCTGGCGCAGCAGCTGCGCGAACGTCTCTCCACCGCCGCCCGAGGAGGGTCGGAAGCCTCCCGCACGCGCCACGTCGCTCGGGGCAAACTGCTGCCGCGCGACCGCGTCGATCGGCTTCTCGACGAGGGCAGTCCGTTCCTCGAGATCGCTCCGCTCGCCGCTGACGGTCTGTACGGGGGAGAAGCACCGGGCGCCGGTGTCATCGCGGGGATCGGGCTCGTGCACGGCCGTCACGTCATGGTCATCTGCAACGACGCGACCGTCAAGGGCGGCACCTACCTTCCGCTCACCGTCAAGAAGCACCTGCGTGCGCAGGAGATCGCGCTCGAGAACCGTCTTCCCTGCCTCTACCTCGTCGATTCCGGTGGTGCCTTCCTGCCCAAGCAGGACGAGGTCTTCCCCGACCGGGATCATTTCGGCCGCATCTTCTTCAATCAGGCGCGCATGTCCGCGGAGCGCATTCCCCAGCTCGCGGCCGTACTGGGCTCCTGCACGGCTGGCGGAGCGTATGTGCCGGCGATGAGCGAAGAGACCGTGATCGTGCGTGGGCAGGGCACGATCTTCCTCGGCGGCCCGCCCCTCGTGAAAGCGGCGATCGGCGAGGTCGTCAGCGCCGAAGAGCTCGGCGGTGGAGAGATGCACGCGCGCCGCAGCGGCGTGGTCGACCATCTCGCCGAAGACGATGAGCACGCCCTCGAGATCCTCCGCGACATCGTGCTGACCCTGCCCCCTCCGCAGTCCACCGCCTGGGAGGTGCACGATCCGCGGGAACCGGCCGAGGCATCCTCTCTCTACGGCGTCGTGCCCGTCGACGTGAATGCCGCGTACGACGTGCACGAGGTGATCGACCGACTGGTCGACGCCGACAGCGTGCGGGAGTTCAAAGCCGAGTACGGCACGACGCTGGTCACTGCTTTCGCCCGCCTGCACGGGCATCCGATCGGCATCGTCGCCAACAACGGCGTGCTCTTCAGCGAGTCCGCGCTCAAGGGCGCTCACTTCATCGAGCTGTGCGACCAGCGCGGCATCCCCCTGCTGTTCCTGCAGAACATCACCGGTTTCATGGTCGGATCGGATGCCGAGGCCGGTGGCATCGCGAAGGATGGCGCCAAGATGGTCACCGCCGTCGCCAGCACGCGTGTGCCCAAGCTCACCGTCATCATCGGCGGATCGTTCGGCGCAGGCAACTACTCCATGTGCGGGCGGGCGTACTCGCCCCGTTTCCTCTGGACCTGGCCGGCCAGCAGGATCTCGGTGATGGGCGGCGCGCAGGCGGCGTCCGTGCTGTCGACGGTCCGAGACGACCAGCTGGCAAGCCGGGGAGAATCGTGGACGCCGGAGGAACGGGCGGATTTCGAGGAGCCGATCCGCGCCCAGTACGAGACCCAGGGCGAACCGTATTACGCCACCGCACGGCTCTGGGATGACGGAATCATCGATCCGCAGCAGACCCGTGACGTGCTGGGTCTGGCCCTCGACGTCGTCGCCCGGACCCCGCTGCCCGACTCGCGCTTCGGCGTCTTCCGGATGTGAGAGAGATGACTGAGATGTTCTTCGAGACCGTGCTCGTCGCGAACCGCGGTGAGATCGCTCGCCGGGTGATCCGCACGCTGCGAGCGCTCGGCATCCGCAGCGTGGCGGTCTACAGCGATGCCGATGCCGACGCACCCCACGTGCGCGAAGCCGATGCGGCCGTGCGCATCGGCCCGCCGCCCGCCGCGCAGTCGTATCTCGACGTCGACGCGGTCGTCGCCGCTGCGGTGTCATCGGGAGCCCAGGCGATCCACCCCGGCTACGGATTCCTCTCCGAGAGTGCGGGCCTCGCCGAGGCGTGCGCGGCGCACGGCATCGTGTTCATCGGTCCCGGCCTTACAGCGCTCGAGATCATGGGGGACAAAGCGCGCGCTCGCGAGCATGTCGTGGGACATGGCGTTCCCGTCGTACCGGGCTTCGATGCCTCGGGGTTGGACGACGACGCGATCGCCGCTGCGGCCGCGGAGGTCGGCTATCCGCTGCTCGTCAAACCCAGTGCGGGAGGGGGCGGCAAGGGCATGGAGGCTGTCGCCGACCCCGAGCACCTGACGGGCGCACTCGCGTCGGCTCGTCGAGTCGCCTCCTCGGCGTTCGGTGACGATTCGCTCATCATGGAACGCCTCATCCGGCGACCTCGCCATATCGAGGTGCAGGTGTTCGGCGACACGCACGGAACCGTCGTGGCGCTCGGAGAACGCGAGTGCACCCTGCAACGACGCCATCAGAAGGTCATCGAGGAAGCGCCGTCAGCTGGTCTCGACGAGGCTGTCCGCGACCGGCTGTTCGCCGCCGCCGTCCGCGCGGCGGAGAGCGTCTCGTACGTCGGTGCCGGCACGGTCGAATTCCTCGTCGATGCGGATGCTCCGTCGGAGGTGTTCTTCATCGAGATGAACACGCGCCTGCAGGTGGAGCATCCGGTCACCGAGGCGGTGACCGGTCTCGATCTCGTCGCGTTGCAGCTGCGGGTGGCCGCGGGCTTGCCGCTCGACCTCGTACCGACTGTCAGCGGGCACGCCGTCGAAGCGCGGATCTATGCGGAGTCGCCCGCACGGGGGTTCCTTCCCTCGACAGGCACGGTGCTGCTGTTCGAGGCGCCGTCGGGCGTGCGGGTGGATTCCGCGATCGAGACGGGAAGCACGATCAGCGGGTTCTACGATCCGATGGTCGCGAAGGTGATCGCGCACGCCGACGACCGGGCGGCCGCCTTGGCGAAGCTCGACGATGCGCTGAGCCGCACGGTGGTGCTCGGCGTCGACACGAACATCGCGTTCCTCCGTCAGCTGTGCCGCGATCCGCGCGTGCGGGCGGGAGACCTCGACACCGGTCTGATCGAGACGCTGCTACCGGTCGACCCGACGGAGATCACCCCGGAGATGGTCGCTGCCGCCGATCGGATCGCGGGGTCGACGCGGGGCGTCGTGCGTGCGAACGAGCCCTGGGGGTCGTTGCCGGGATGGCGGCTCGGGGCTGCGGCATCGTCCCGTTCGGGCGGTGCATTCCTGACCGACGACGAGGAACTGGTGCGCGCGGCCGCGGACACGCCTGTGGCCGACGACCGTGTGTCCGCCGCGCGCGCCGCGGACGGCGCGGTCTGGGTGGCGGTGAGCGGCACGAGCGCGCGCCTGCGCCCACTCGACCGCCGGGCGCAGGCGAAGCGCCGACTCGCCTCCCGCGACCGTGCTGCCGAGGCGACGGACCCGGTGCGGCGCGCGCCGATGCCGGGAAGCATCGTCGCCGTGCACGTCGAGGACGGCAGCCACGTCGTCGCGGGCACCCCGCTCGTCTCGATCGAAGCGATGAAGATGGAGCACCCGGTGCTCGCCCCCCATGACGGCCAGGTGCGACTGCTCGTCGCCGTCGGGGACCAGGTTCGGCGCGACCAGCCGGTCGCGCAGGTATCGACGGAGGAGAACTGATGATGGATGAGCTGACCGACGAAGAGCGCGAACTCGCGGGCATGGTGCGGGAATTCGCGGAGACGGTCGTCGCACCGCGCTCGTACGAAGCCGACCGCACGCACACCCTGCCGATGGACGTCGTGGCGCAGATGGGCGAGTTGGGCCTGTTCGGACTCCCGTTCCCGGAAGACCTCGGCGGTCAGGGCGGTGACTACATGGCCCTCGGCATCGCGATCGAAGCGCTCGCGCGGGTGGACCAGTCGATCGCGATCACCCTCGAGGCCGGCGTGAGCCTCGGCGCCATGCCGATCTTCCGCTTCGGCACCGATGAGCAGAAGCGCACCCACCTGCCCGATCTTCTCGCCGGTCGCGCTCTCGCCGGGTTCGGTCTCACCGAGCCGGAGGCCGGCAGCGATGCCGGTGCGACGCGCACCACCGCCCGCCTGGAGGGGGATGAGTGGGTGATCGACGGATCGAAGCAGTTCATCACCAACTCCGGCACGTCGATCACCCGTTTCGTCACCGTCACCGCCGTCACCGGCACCGAGGGCGGACGCAAGGAGATCTCGACGATCATCGTGCCCAACGGCACCCCGGGCTTCACGGTGGAGGCGCCCTACGACAAGGTCGGATGGAACGCCTCCGACACGCATCCGCTCACGTTCGAGGGCGTGCGCGTTCCCGCCGAGAATCTGCTGGGGGAGCGCGGCACGGGCTTCCGCAGCTTCCTCAGCATCCTCGACGAGGGGCGCATCGCCATCGCCGCACTCGCGACGGGCGCGGCAGAAGGTTGCCTCGAGGCCGCCGTGGAGTACGCGAAGAGCCGCACCGTGTTCGGCAGCGCGCTCAGTACGCGGCAGAACGCCCAGTTCACGTTGGCGCGTATGCGCGCGCGTGTGCACACCGCGCGACTCGCGTGGCACCACGCGGCCCGTCTGCGCGACAGCGGGCGCCCGTTCGCCGAGCAGGCCGCGATCGCGAAGCTCGTGTCCGGAGAGGCCGCGATGGACAACGCGCGCGACGCCACCCAGATCTTCGGGGGCAACGGCTTCATGAACGAGTTCCCCGTGGCACGGCACTATCGCGACTCGAAGATCCTCGAGATCGGCGAGGGCACGACAGAGGTTCAGCTGCTCGTGATCGCGCGCTCGCTCGGCCTGGTTGGGTAGCGTGGAGGGATGACGGCGCAGGACATCATCCAGCGGGGCCTCTACTTCGAGGAGTTCGTCGTCGATGCACGCTATCTTCACCGGCCGGGTCGAACGGCGACAGAGGCCGACAACGTCCTGTTCACGACCCTCACCATGAACACGCAGGCGCTGCACCTCGACGCCGCCTTCGCCGAGGGACAGGAGCCGTTCCACGCGCGCCTCATGAACTCGATGTGGACGCTCTCGACGATGGTCGGGGCATCCGTCGCCCAACTGACCCAGGGAACGCTCGTCGCGCAGCTCGGGCTCGGCGACATCCGGTTCCCGCATCCGCTGTTCACCGGCGACACGCTCTACACCGAGAGCCTGATCGTCGGGAAGCGGTTGTCGTCGTCGCGCCCAGGGCAGGGCGTCGTCGAGATCGCGCACACCGGGAAGAACCAGAACGACGTGATCGTCGCCACGGCGTCTCGCACGGTCCTCGTGCACTGCCGGCCCGGAGGAGAAGGATGATGACGTTCGCGTACGGACCCGCGCTGCTGTTCTGCCCCGCAGACCGCCCGGAGCGGTTCGCGAAGGCGATGGAACGGGCGGATGCCGTGATCCTCGACCTCGAAGATGCCGTGCTGCCGGATGCGAAGGCCCGTGCGCGCGAGAACATCGTCGCTGCCGACCTCGACCCGGCGCGCGTCATCGTGCGGGTCAACGCCCCTGCGAGCGATGCGTTCCGAGACGATCTCGCGGCGCTCGCGCAGACAGATTTCCGTACGGTGATGGTCGCGAAGAGCGAAGACCTCGACGGGTTCGACGCCTTCGGCCCGGACTACTCGCTGATCGCCCTGTGCGAGACGGCCCGTGGCATCCACGCGGCCGAGCGCATCGCCGCGCATCGCCAGGTCGTCGCCATGATGTGGGGAGCCGAAGACCTGGTCGCCTCGCTGGGCGGCACCTCCAGCCGGCGGCCCGATGGTGAGTACCGCGACATCGCGCGCTATGCCCGATCGCGCGTGCTCCTCGAATCCGGCGCGCACGGCAAGTCCGCGATCGACGCGGTGCACGTCGACCTCGACGATGTCGACGGTCTGGAGCAGGAGGCAACGGATGCCGCGGCCTCGGGCTTCGCCGCCACGGCCTGCATCCACCCCGCTCAGGTGGCGATCGTCCGGGCGGCGTATCGGCCCGACCCTGCGGTCATCGCATGGGCGCGTTCGGTGCTCGACGCAGCGGAAAAGGAGCGAGGCGTCTTCCGCTTCGAGGGGCGCATGGTCGACGAGCCCGTGCTCCGACACGCGCGCTCCGTGCTCGCCCGCGCAGACTGACCCCTCGGAGTCGCCGATCGGCCGATAGCGCGATCAGAGCAGAACGCTGTGCTCGAGCAGCCGCAGCGATCCGGGAGACGCTTCGAATCGGTGGACCGAACCGTTCTTCAGCACTTCGCCGACCCGGGGGAGCGTCCCTCCCGAGACGTGATCGATCAGCGAGCGGATGACACCGCCGTGGGTGACGACGATGATCGACTCGGCGGCCGGTGAGGAGCGTCGGCGCGACTCCTGCGCGATGCCGTCGAGCGCCACCAGGGCGCGCGCCGCGACCCCCTCGAGGGTCTCGGCACCGGGAACCTCGGCGAGCCAATCGCCATACGTCTCGATGTAGTCGGAGACCAGCATCCCCTCACCGAGCCCGAATTCACGCTCGCGCACGTCGGGAACCAGAGCCGGCTCGTTCAGCCCCAGCTCGCGTGCGATGATCTGCGCGGTCTCCCTGGCGCGCACGAGTGGACTCGAGTAGATCACGTGGTGGGTCGAGCCGCCGAGCTGGCCCGCGGCCCACAGCGCGTCGCCGCGCCCGGTCTCGTTGAGGGGGATATCGGTCGAGCCCTGGATGCGCTTGGCGAGATTCCAGTCGGTCTGGCCGTGACGGACGAGGGTGAGCAGTGTCACGAGAGGAGTTCCTGAAGTGCGGGGAGCACGTCGCTCGTGCCGGCGGCGATGGTGACATTCGCCCAGGCATCAGCGCGGGTCGGCTCGCGGTTGACGATGATCAGAGGGATGCTCCGGCGGCGGGCCCGTTCGATGAGACGCACCCCGGAGTTGACAACGAGGGAGGAGCCGGCGACGACGAGCGCCGAGCTGGAGCGGAGCAGCGATTCGGCGGCGCGGAATCGGTCCTGCGGCACGTACTCGCCGAAGAAGACGACATCGGGCTTGAGCATGCCGTCGCACACGGTGCACTGCGGCACCACGAAGCCCTCGACGCTCTCGGGGAGTACATCGCCGTCGGGCGCGAGCGCGACGTTCTCGGCAACGGTGATCCAGGGGTTGAGTTCTTCGATCTGCACGGCGACGTCGCGCCGGTCGAAGACCTGACCGCAGTGCAGGCACAGAACGCGGCGCATCGTGCCGTGCACCTCGATGACGTGCGAGCTGCCGGCACGGAGATGCAGGCCGTCGACGTTCTGCGTGATGACGCCGCTCACGACACCTTCGGACTCCATCTGCGCCAGGGCGAGATGCCCGGCGTTCGGTGCGGCACGGGCGAACGCCCGCCAGCCCAGGTGGCCACCCACCCAGTAGCGGCGGCGCGCAGCCTCATCGCCCAGGTAGGTCTGGATCGTCATCGGATCGCTGCGGGTGCGGGCCCCCTCGCCCCGGTAGGCGGGAATGCCCGAGTCGGTCGAGATCCCGGCTCCCGTGAGGAGCGCCACGCGACGCCCCCGCAGGAGGTCGGCGGCCTGAGCGACACGGAGCCGAAGCTCTTCGTCTGCGATCGTCGTCACGGAACCTCCCGCAGAGATTCTACGGGGCTGGCCGGGGGTCGGGTCTCCTCTCGCTGCGTCCGATGCATGGGACAGTGGACTCCTATGGAAATCGTGCACATCGAATCGTCGACGGACCCCCGTCTGGACGAGTACCGCTCACTCACCGAGACCGCGCTGAGGAGCATCTCCGAACCGGCCGGCGGTCTGTACATCGCCGAATCGACCAAGGTGATCGAGCGCGCGATCGGCGCGGGGCACGCGCCCCGGTCGGTACTGGTGCAGGCACGTCGGCTCGACGGCATCCTCAGCATCATCGCCGGCTTCGACGTGCCGATCTACGTGGTCCCTGATGACGTCGCCGAAGCGGTCACCGGTTTCGCCGTGCACCGCGGCGCGATCGCCTCGATGCATCGCCCGACGCTCCCCGCGGTCGCCGATGTCGTGCGCGGCTCCCGGCGGGTCGCGATCCTCGAGGGTCTGGCCGATCACACCAATGTCGGCGCGCTGTTCCGATCGGCCGCGGCGCTCGGGGTCGACGCCATCCTCATCTCGCCCGACTGCTCGGACCCGCTGTACCGGCGGGCGGTGCGCGTGTCGATGGGCACGGTGTTCCAGGTGCCGTGGACGCGGATGACGGCGTGGCCCGCGGGCATCCACGAGCTGCAGGAGGCCGGGTACGTGGTCGCGGGCATGACGCTGGGGGAGGGAGCGATCACCCTCGACGCCCTGGTCGCCGAGGACAACGAGAAGCTCGCGTTGGTGTTCGGTACCGAGGGTCACGGCATCACCCCGGCGACCGATCGCATCCTCGACCGCCGTGTGACCATCCCGATGAGGGGCGGCGTGGATTCTCTCAACGTGGCGGCGGCCTCCGCGGTCGCGTTCTACGCGACGAGCATCTGACGGGCCGTCGAGGGATCAGTCGACCTCGGGGAAGACGATCGGCGCGGGATCCGGACGCTTCGCGCCGATGTGGTCTCCGGAGGACTGGTGGCGCACGCGTCGCAGCACCCAGGGGACCAGGTGTTCGCGCGCCCAGCCGAGGTCGTCCGCGCGGGCCTCGCGCCAGGTGCGGAGGGGGAGCAGCTCGGGCTGCATCGATTCGAGATCGTTCGGCACGTTCAACGCACGCAACGCCATGCGAGCCACCTCGTGATGGCCGAGCGAGTTGTAGTGCAGACGGTCGTCGTCGAAGAATCGCATGTCCTGCACGACCTTCAGCGCCCACTGATCGGCGACGATGCAGTCGTGGCGTTCGGCGATCGCACGCACGTTCTCGTTGTAGATCGCGACCTTGCCGCGGAAGGCGCGGAACACCGGGGTGAACGCGGTGTCGATCCCGGTGAAGAGCAGCACGGACGCACCGGTCGATGACAGGCGCGTCACGGCGTCTTCGAGCTGCGCGGAGATCGCGTCGGGATCGGTGCCCGGGCGGATGACGTCGTTGCCGCCGGCGCAGATCGAGACGAGATCGGGATGCAGCGCGACGGCCGGTTCGATCTGGTCGCGCACGATCTGAGAGATGAGCTTTCCGCGCACGGCCAGATTGGCGTAGGCGAAATCGTCGACCTGCTCGGCGAGGACCTCGGCGACGCGATCGGCCCAGCCGCGGTGACCGCCGGGCGCCGCCGGGTCGGGGTCGCCGATGCCCTCGGTGAACGAGTCGCCGATCGCGACGAAACGGCGCCACGGGTGCACGAAATCGTTGGCGTCGTGCGGGGTCCGAGTCGAATCCTGGTCGGTCATCCAGCTCTCCTTCGCGAACGGGCGTCGGCCGACGGTGATCGCGACGCAGTGACCGAGCATACTCCGGGCGGTGCTTCCGTGGCGGCGTGCGCCCGATGTCCGTGACAGCGATTATCGTGGATCCGATGCTCTCTCCTTCCTTTCCTCAGCGCGCCCCTTGGGGAACGGCGAACAAGCTGCGCGCCTGGCAGCAAGAGGCTCTGGAACACTATTTCGAGGTCGACCAGCGCAACTACCTCGTGGCCGCCACCCCCGGCGCAGGCAAGACGACCTTCGCCCTGACGCTGGCCGTCGAGCTCATGCGCATCGGCGAGGTCGACCGCATCATCGTGGTGGCTCCGACCGAGCACCTGAAGACCCAGTGGGCCGATGCGGCGGCGCGCGTGCACATCCGCCTCGATCCGCGATTCCGCAACAGCCACTGGGCCCCGGCCCGCCACTACCACGGGGCCGTCGTGACGTATGCGCAGGTCGCGGCGAAGTCGTCGGTGCATCGCCATCTCACCGAAGACGCGAAGACCCTCGTCATCCTCGACGAGGTGCATCACGGGGGTGACGCCCTCAGCTGGGGCGACGCGATCCGCGATGCCTACGGCCCCGCCAAGCGACGTCTCCTGCTCTCCGGCACCCCGTTCCGCAGCGACACCGCGCCGATCCCGTTCGTCGAGTACCACCCCGACGAATCCGGCGCCCGCATCTCACGTACCGACTACAACTACGGATACGGGCGGGCCCTCGCCGACGGCGTGGTGCGTCCGGTGCTCTTCCACATGTACGCCGGCAAGATGCGGTGGCAGACGAGCACGGGCGACGAACTCGAGACGCACCTCGGGCAGGACAACACCAAAGATGTGACGTCGCAGGCGTGGCGCACCGCCCTCGACCCCGAGGGTGACTGGATGCCGGCGGTGCTCTCGGCGGCCGATCGGCGTCTCACCGAGATCCGTCACCACGTGCCCGATGCCGGGGGACTGGTGCTCGCGACGGATCAGACGGTGGCTCGCGCGTACGCGAAGATCCTCCACAGCATCACTCGAGAGCAGCCGACCATCGTGCTCTCCGATGACGCGACCGCCTCCGAACGCATCGAGAAGTTCAGCGCGAACGGAAGCCGATGGATGGTCGCGGTGCGCATGGTGTCCGAGGGCGTCGACGTTCCGCGCCTCGCGGTCGGCGTCTACGCCACGTCGTCGTCGACACCGCTGTTCTTCGCTCAGGCCATCGGCCGCTTCGTGCGGGCGCGTCGTCGCGGCGAGGCCGCCAGCGTGTTCCTCCCTCAGGTTCCGGTCCTCATGGGGCTCGCGAACGAGATGGACAAGCAGCGGGAGCATGCGCTCGACCGCCAGTCGAAAGATGACGACGGTCTCGAGGATTCGCTGCTCGAGGGCGCCAATCGCGAAGACGATGCGTCGGATGCCCTCACCCAGGAATTCAGCTACAAGGCGCTCTCCTCGGTGGCGCACTTCGACCGGGTGGTCTTCGAGGGCCAGGAGTTCGGTCAGCTCGCCGAGCCCGGCACTCCCGAAGAAGAGGAGTTCATCGGGTTCCCCGGGCTCCTCGAACCGGAGCACGTGCACGACCTGCTGATGCAGCGGCAGTCGCGCCAGTCGCGGTTGCGTGAGGCGCGCGAGGCGACGACCGATCCGAATCAGACGACCACGCTGCCGGCGCCCCTGCATCGCACGCTCCGTGAGCAGCGCCAGCTGCTCAACAGCCTGGTCGGACTCTATGCGCGACAGGCGGGCGAGCCGCACGGTGCGGTGCACGCCGAACTCCGACGGATCTGCGGTGGTCCTGCCGTGGCGCAGGCCACGGTGACGCAACTGCAGTCCCGCATCGAGGTGCTCCGCAAGCGCGTGCGTTCCTGACCCCCTTCGGATTCCCGAAATGCTGGCAATCCCGGCATCCGGGGCATCAGAGGCGAGTCGCGCGGATAGCGTGGAACGGTTGTCCGCACACCTGGAGGATGCATGACCGCCCCGCTCGCCGCCGCACCCACATCTGCGGACCGCCGCCGTTGGGCCCGCTATCTCGTCGAGGAGCGCGCCGAGGGCACGGTCTATCAACGCCTCGCCGCCCGCCGCGATGGAGAGGAACGCGACATCCTGCTGCGCCTGGCCGACGCCGAGCGCCGGCACGAGCAGCACTGGCTCGACCTTCTCGGCGGCGAGCCGCGACGGCTGCCGCGCGCCGGGGTGCGCTCCCGCCTCCTCGGGTGGATGGCCGGTCGATTCGGCTCGATCTTCGTGCTGGCCCTCGCGCAGAGCGCCGAGGCCCGCTCGCCCTACGACTCCGAGCACTACGCCACACCGGCGATGCGGGCCGACGAGAAGGTTCACTACGAGGTCGTCCGCGGCCTCGCCGCCCGAGGGCGTCGTCGCCTCTCCGGGTCGTTCCGGGCCGCGGTCTTCGGAGCCAACGACGGTCTCGTCAGCAACCTCGCCCTCGTGCTCGGTATCGGTGCGACCGGCGTCAGCTCGGGCTTCGTGCTGTTCAGCGGCATCGCCGGCCTTCTGGCGGGCGCGCTCTCGATGGGGGCCGGTGAGTTCGTCTCGGTGCGGTCGCAGCGCGAGCTCCTGGCGGCGACCGAGGCGAACGAGGATGCCGCGGCGTCCGCCCACGATCTCGACATCGATGAGAACGAACTCGCGCTCGTCTACCGTGCGCGCGGCGTGGAGCCGGACGAAGCGCTGGCCCGCGCACGGCGCATCGTGACGGCGGCGCAGGCGGGCGTGCGCCGCGCCGCGACCGGACCGATCAGTGTGCCGACCGGCGACGACCACGACATCGTCGGCAGTGACTGGACCGCCGCGATCTCGAGCTTCCTGCTCTTCGCCTCCGGTGCCATCATCCCGGTGCTTCCGTGGATCTTCGGCCTGCAGGGCACGGTCGCCGTCGTCGTCGCCCTCGTACTCGTGGGGCTTGCTCTGCTGACCACGGGCGCGATGGTCGGCATCCTGTCCGGCGGGCCGCCGCTGCGCCGCGCCCTGCGCCAGTTGGCGATCGGGTTCGGCGCAGCGGCGATCACTTATCTACTCGGACTGCTCTTCGGCGTCGGGGTGGCCTAGGACTCGCCGTCGTCGCTCTGCCCGTGTCGTCGAGGGGTGACGCCCGTCGGGCACAGCAAAAGGCCCCGGTTGCTTCCTAGGAAACCACCGGGGCCATCTGTGCGCGGAGGGGGACTTGAACCCCCACGCCCTTACGGGCACTACGACCTCAACGTAGCGCGTCTACCATTCCGCCACCCGCGCAGGTTTTGGATGATCGTTGCCGACCGAAGAATGACATTACCAGGTTCTCGGGTGCGGCTCGAATCGAGCGTGACGCCCGGGCGTGGCACGCGGTGTCGATACGCTGGAGCACATGATCGATCCGTCCCTTCCCGAGGTCGTCCGCATCGCCAGCGATCTGATCCGCATCGACACGTCGAACTTCGGTGGCGGCAACGCCAAGGGCGAGCGCGAGGCCGCCGAGTACGTCGGCGCTTACCTGCAGAGCCTCGGCCTCGAGGTCGAGTACTACGAGCCCATTCCCCGCCGCACCAACGTGATGGCCCGGGTGCCGGGACGCGACCGGTCGCTGCCGGCCCTCGTGGTGCACGGGCACCTCGATGTCGTGCCCGCGATGGCCGAGGACTGGTCGGTCGACCCGTTCGCCGGCATCGTGAAGGATGGGATGCTCTGGGGACGCGGCGCGGTCGACATGAAGAACATGAACGCGATGATCCTGACGGCCGTCGCCGACATCCTGCGGGCGGGGGAGCAGCCCGCCCGCGATCTCATCGTGACGTTCTTCGCCGATGAGGAGAACGGCGGCGTCGAGGGGTCGACTCTCGTCGTCGAGGATCGCCCGGAGTGGTTCGAAGGCGCAGCCACCGCCATCAGCGAGGTCGGCGGCTATTCCATCACGGTCGACGATCGCCGTGCCTACCTGCTCCAGGTCGGCGAGAAGGCGCTTATCTGGATCCGTCTCGTCGCGAAGGGCCGTGCCGGGCACGGGAGCCGCTTGCACGAGGACAACGCCGTCACCGCGCTGGCCGAGGCCGTCGCGGCGATCGGGCGCACGCGCTGGCCGATCCACCTGACCCCGACCACCCGGGCCCTGCTGGAAGGGCTCAGCGCGCTGTCCGGCCGCAGCGCCGACGACCCGGATGCCCTCGCCGCCGCCGCCGGACCCGCCGAAGCCTTCCTGCGCTCCTCGTTCCGCACGACGAGCAACCCGACAGCACTTACGGCGGGGTACAAGCACAACGTGATTCCCGAACGCGCAGAGGCGTTGATCGACGTCCGCGTCATCCCCGGAACCGAGGATGCCGTCCTCGCTGAGCTGCAGCGGATCGTCGGCGACGGCATCGAGATCGAGATCGTCGTTCAGGACATCGGCATGGAGACGCCGTTCGAGGGTGAACTCGTCGAGGCGATGGTCGCGAGCCTCGGACGCCACGACCCCGGAGTTCCCGTCATCCCGTACCTGCTCGGAGCCGGCACCGACAACAAGGCGCTGTCGTCCATCGGCATCACCGGGTACGGATTCGCCCCGCTTCGCCTCCCTGCAGATCTCGACTTCACCGGGATGTTCCACGGAGTCGATGAGCGGGTGCCCGTAGACTCGCTTGTCTTCGGCCAGCAGGTGCTGGCCGATCTGCTGCGCACCTACTGACCGCAGCTCCCCGGCACTCGCGCCGCTGAAGACCCAGAAGGCCTCCATGCATCTTTTCGAAGCGCTCATCCTCGGCATCGTCCAGGGGCTCACCGAGTTCCTGCCGATCTCCTCCAGTGCGCACCTGCGCATCGTCGGCTCGTTCCTGCCGTCGGGAGAAGACCCCGGCGCCGCTTTCACCGCGATCACGCAGATCGGCACCGAAGCGGCCGTCGTCGTCTTCTTCTGGCGCGACATCGTGCGCATCATCACGCAGTGGTTCCGCTCGCTGGCGGGTAAGGTGCCCCGTTCCGACCCGGATGCCCGCATGGGATGGATGATCATCATCGGCAGCATCCCGATCGTGATCCTGGGGCTCTTCTTCCAGGACCAGATCGAGAGCGTGTTCCGGTCGCTCTGGATCGTCGCCATCATGCTCATCGTCTTCGGCATCCTGCTCGGCGTCGCAGACTACGTCGGGGCGAAGAAGCGCACGCTCGACCAGCTCACCTACCCGCACGGTATCGCCTACGGTTTCGCGCAGGCGCTCGCTCTCGTGCCCGGCGTCTCACGCTCCGGTGGCACGATCACCATGGGGCTCTTCCTCGGTTACGAACGCGCCGCAGCCGCGCGCTACGCCTTCCTGCTGGCGATCCCCGCTGTCTTCGGAAGCGGCTTCTACCAGCTGTTCAAGAGCCGGGACGAGCCGGGGATCTTCTCGTTCGGAGAGACTCTCGCGGCGACCGGCATCGCCTTCGTCGTCGCCCTCGGCGTGATCGCGTTCTTCATGAGCTGGATCTCGAAGCGCAGCTTCCTGCCGTTCGTGATCTACCGCATCCTGCTCGGCGGAACGATTCTCATCCTGCTCGCGACCGGGGTCATCGCGGCCTGAGCGCGGGGCGCACAGCCTCGAGCGCCGCTCAGCGCTTGAGGTCGCCGGGGCCGGGGCTGTCTCCGCGCTTGCGGAGGTAGCGTTCGAACTCCTGGGCGATCGCGTCGCCCGAGGCCTCGGGCGAGTCCCAGGTGTCTCGCGTGCGCTCGAGCTGATGGATGTACTCGGTCATCTCCTCGTCGTCTGCGGCGGCCGCATCGATCGAGGCCTCCCAGGCCGAGGCTTCGGTGCGCAGCGCGTCGCGCGGCACATCGACTCCGGTGAGCTCTTCCAGTCGGTCGAGCAGCGCCAGCGTCACCTTCGGGGAGGGCGTCGCGTTCGCCACGTAGTGGGGCACACTGGCCCACAGCGTCGCCGTCGGGATGCCCGCGGACTCGGCGAAGTGCTCGAGCACGGTCAGGATGCCGGCGGGACCCTCGTAGAGCGACCTTTCGAGGCCGTGTGCTTCGCGGACCTGGTCGTTCTGGCTCGCGGCGAAGATCGAGATCGGCCGGGAGTGCGGCACATCGGCGAGCATCGCCCCGAGGGTGATGAAGCCGGTGATGTCGTCGCGCAACGCGACGTCGATGAACTCCGAGGCGAAGGACTGCCATGTCCGTGCGGGTTCCACACCCGTCAGCAGCCAGAACTCGGGTCCCTCGCCGGGATCGCGCGGACGCCAGAGCGAGGCCTCGGGCCAGGTGAGCTGACGTCGGCCTTCGGCATCCGTCTTGGTGGCCGGACGGGTGTACTGATAGTCGAAGTAGAGCTCCGGGTCGACGGTGTGCACGAGGTCGTACTCCGTCATCGCCCGCAGCGCCGAGATCGCTCCGCTCGCCGCCTCTCCGGCATCGTTCCAGCCGTCGAAGGCGACGATCACGATGCGCGAACCGAGAACATCCATCGTGGTCTCCTTTCGATAGTGCGACGGTGGTGGTCTCCCCAGGCTAGTCGCGGTCGGCGGGAGGCGGGCCCGACACCCGGATAACATGGCTCGGTGAGCAAACAGCCCCGCGCGGTCCTCTGGGACATGGATGGAACAGTCGTCGACACCGAGCCGTACTGGATGGCGGCGGAGACGCGGCTGGTCGAGTCGTTCGGGGGCTCATGGAGCCACGAAGACGCGCTGCAGCTCGTCGGCAGCGGGCTGATCGACAGCGCGATCATCCTGCAGAACGCGGGCGTGAAGATGGAGGCCGAGGCGATCGTCTCGCACCTGACCGATTCCGTTCAGGAGTCGTTGCGCACCGATGGCGTTCCCTTCCGCCCGGGGGCACGCGAGCTCCTGTTCGAACTGAAGGCTGCCGGCATCCCCACCGCACTGGTCACGATGTCGCTCCGACGGATGGCGCTCAGCGTCGTCGATCTCATCGACTTCCCCGCCTTCGATCTCGTCGTCGCCGGCGACGACGTCGACAATCCCAAACCGCATCCGGAGCCGTACCTGCAGGCCGCGGCACTCCTCGACATCGACATCGCGGACGCGATCGTCATCGAGGACTCGCCCACCGGCGTCCGCGCCGGCATCGCCTCCGGAGCCGTCACCCTCGGGGTGCCGCACATCGTGTCCCTCGACGACCTCGGCGCGCACGCGCTGTGGCCGACGCTGGCCGGCCGCAGCACCGCCGACCTCATCGAACTGCTCGACAGCAGGAACACCACGACAGGAGTCACCCGATGACCGCGCTTCGCGCACAACGTCCGAGCGGACCGTTCCGTGAAGGCGACCGAGTGCAGCTGACCGGCCCGAAGGCTCGTCTGCACACCATCACACTCCGCGAAGACGGCGAACTGCACACGCACCACGGTGTGCTGAAGCACCGGGATCTGATCGGGCTGCCCGACGGCTCGGTGGTCGCGAACAGCTCGGGCAACGAGTACCTGGCGCTGCGTCCGCTGCTGCGCGACTTCGCGATGTCGATGCCCCGTGGAGCGGCGATCGTGTACCCGAAGGATGCGGCGCAGATCGTGATGCTCGCCGATATCTTCCCGGGCGCGACCGTGGTCGAGGCCGGGGTCGGTTCCGGTGCACTCTCGCTGTCGCTGCTGCGAGCGGTCGGACCCGCTGGCACCCTGGTCTCGTTCGAGCGTCGAGACGACTTCGCCGAGGTCGCGCGCGGCAACGTCGAGACGTTCTTCGGCGAGACGCCCGGCACCTGGCGCGTCGTCGTCGGCGATCTCGTCGATGCACTCCCGCGCGAGCTTCCCGACGGGACCGTGGATCGGGTCGTGCTCGACATGCTCGCGCCCTGGGAGTGCATGGATGTCGTCGCCGACGCTCTGACGCCCGGGGGAGTGGTGCTCTGCTACGTGGCGACCGCCACACAGCTCTCCCGGGTCGCCGAGTACATCCGTGCAACCGGCCTGTTCACCGATCCGGAGGCCTCGGAGACGATGGTTCGCGGATGGCATGTCGAAGGACTCGCCGTCCGGCCGGACCACCGCATGGTCGCGCACACGGGATTCCTGCTCACCGCACGCCGCCTCGCCCCCGGCGCGGTCGCTCCGGCGGTCAAGCGCCGTGCCTCCAAGTCGAGCTACGGCGATGTGGACGTCGAGGCGTGGACGCCCGGTGCGGTGGGCGATCGGGAGATCACGGACAAGAACCTGCGCAAACGCGCCCGGGAGGCCGCGAAGGCGGCCGAGGGTGCGCGCATCGCGACCGCGTCGCGCGAATCCGACCAGCCGACGGAATAGACTGGCGGGCGTGCGTAAAACGTCCGCCGTTCTGGCCACTCTCAGCCTTGCCGTCCTCGCTCTGACGGGATGCACCGCCGCGCCGACCTTCGACGGGGCTGCGTGCGACCGCAGCAACGATGCGACGGGTCTTCGAGATGCGGTCACGGTCGAGGGAGGCCTCGGCGCGAAGCCGGACGTCAGCGTCGTCTCGCCGCTGCATCTGAAGGAGACCGCCGTCACCGACCTGATCGCGGGCGACGGTCGCGCGGTCGAGAGCGGACAGCAGGCGATCATGCTCGAACTGTCGATCTACAGCGGCGACACGGGCAAGCGGGTCTATGAGACGACCTACAACCCCGACCAGGGCCAGGTCTCGAACATCGACTACTGGGCGACGCAGTCGCCGGGACTCGCCGATGTGCTGCAGTGCGCCACCGCGGGTTCGCGGGTACTGGCCGCGCTCACCCCCGAGGAATTCGGCGAGGAGGCCCTCGTCGGTCTGGGGCTCGAGGACGACGACAACATGGTCTTCGTGATCGATGTCCTCGACGTCTACCTGTCGAAGGCCGAGGGCGCCCTGCAGTTCAACGACGCCAGCGGTCTGCCGACCGTTGTCCGTGCACCCGACGGAACCCCCGGCGTGATCATCCCCGACAGCGACGCTCCGACCGAGCAGGTGGCGCAGACCCTCATCAAGGGAGACGGCGATGAGGTCACGACGGGACAGCTCCCGCTCGTGAACGTGATGGCCGTCGGTTGGGACGACAAGACCGTCGTCACCAGCACCTGGGGCCAGGGGCCCACCGGAGACCTCGCGTCGACCGCCCCGACCGTCGCTGAGGCGCTGGTGGGTCAGACCGTCGGCTCGCAGCTCCTCGTCGTCACGCCCGCGACGGATGGCGCGGGTGCTGTGGCATACGTCGTCGACATCGTGGGCGCCGTCACGGTCCCCACGCAGTGATGGCCGCCCGGATCCCCGCAGAGGAGCGCCTGACGAATCTCGTCGTGGCGCTGATGGCGACGGAGATCGGGCTCACGAAGCAGCAGATCCTCGACAACGTGTCCGGATACCGCCAGCGCGCAGATGCCGGAACGCGGACCGACGCGCTCGAGAAGATGTTCGAGCGCGACAAAGACGAGCTCCGCTCTCTCGGGGTACCGATCGAGACGATCGGCGACGCTGCCGACCCGAATGACCTTCGTGAGGCCCGCTATCGCATTCCGCAAGCGGAATACGATCTGCCGAGCGACATCGACTTCACTCCGGCGGAACTCGCGGTGCTGCAGCTCGCCGGCAGCGTGTGGAGTGCCGAGTCGGTGTCGGGCGATGCGCAGTCGGGTGTGCGCAAGATCCGCGCCCTCGGCATCGACGGTGACGAGCCGATCATCGGTTTCGCGCCCAGGATCACCGCACGCGATGCGGCCTTCTCGCCCTTGCAGGAGGCGATCGAGAAGAGCCGGGTCGTGGTCTTCGACTATCTGAAACCTGGCGAGGACGCGCCTCGTCGTCGCCGCGTTCGGCCCCTTGCACTGGTCGATTACGAGGCGAGGTGGCACGTCTTCGGGATCGACGTCGATGTCGAAGAGGATCGGATGTTCCTGCTCAGCCGCATCGTCGGGGACGTCGGGATGACGGCGTCGACCTTCGATACTGCCCTGCGAGAAGGCGCGGGGGAGCGTGCTCTCGCGGGCCTCGAAGAGGTGGCGGCGGCGAACTCCGCGTTGCTCGAGATCACTCCGGGCACCGAAGCCGCGTTGCGACTCGGTCGTCGCGCGACCCCCGCCGTCCAAGGCATCCGCGTCCCGTTCGTCGACCTGCACATCCTCGCCGACGAGCTCGCGTCCTACGGTCCCGAGGTGCGCGTCGTCGAGCCCGCGCCACTGCGCGACGCCGTCATCGCACGCCTGCGGGCCGTCGTCGCCACCCATGCCGAACAGGAAGGGCTGCGATGAGTGCGAAGGCGAAGCCGCTGCTGGCGGGCGACCGCGTACGTCTCTACCTCACGCTGGTGCCGTACCTTCTCGAGCACGGCCAGGTCTCTCTGGCGGAAGCGGCCGAGGAGTTCGGCGTCACCACTCGCGAGATGCGGGGCATGGTCGAGAAGCTGACCGTGATCGGGCTGCCGGGGGAGTCCGGATTCTGGCAGCAGCCCCAGGAGATGTTCGACATCAACTGGGATCTCCTCGATCAGGAAGACGTGATCGAGATCACCAACGATGTCGCTCTGCGACGCGTTCCCCGTTTCACCGCCCGGGAGGCCGCCGCTCTTCTGGCCGGGCTGCAGATGGTGGCCGCCGTCCCCGCCGTTTCGGACTCGGGTCTCGTCGCGGGGCTCATTTCGAAGCTCTCGCGCGGGGCCGCCGATGCGCCGGCCGATGTCGTCGTGGCGCCGACGGCGATCGATGCCGTGCGCGAGGTCGTCGCCCGCGGCGTGAACGAGGGTCGCGCGATCTCCTTCACGTATCAGGCGCCCGACACGGCTCCGACGACCCGCACGGTCGATCCGATGCAGATTCTGATCACCAACGCGCAGTGGTATCTGCAGGGGTGGTGTCACCTTCGTCAGGCGATGCGCACCTTCCACCTCGACCGTGTCAGCGATCCGCAGATCACGGACATCCCCATCACCCACAGTGGCGAGCACGTCCCCGAGGCGTTCGCCGAGGTCGACGATGATCGCGAGGTCGCGGTGCGGATGCCCGAAAGGCTCGCCCCTCTGCTGGGCGGTCTGCTGTCGGCCGAGCACGTCGAAACACAGTCGGGGGTCGTCACCGCGCGCCTGCATCTCGCCGATCCTCGAGGCATCAAGAGGATCGCCGCACGCTTCGGCGGGGCGTTCGAAGTCCTCGAACCCGGCGTCGCCCGCACGGCTACTCGGGAATGGGCGGCTGCGGGACTCGCGCTCTACCACCACCCATCCGAGGAAGACGCCGGGTAGACTGGCCGAATCGCCCATCGACGACGGGAACTACAGATGTTTGCTGGAATGCAGGGGTGGCACCTCCTGATCGTGCTCGCCGTGATCCTTCTTCTCTTCGGCGCTGCGAAGCTGCCGGCCCTCGCGAAGAGCGTCGGCCAGTCCGCGCGCGTCTTCAAGGGCGAGATGAAGGCCATGAAGGACGAAGACGGCGCCGACCGCGTGGATGCTGCACCGGCCGACCCGACGATCGTGAAGAACTCGGGCTCCGACCCTGAGATTCCGCCCCGCGCCTGACCGCCCGTGGCAGTCATCGAACCGACCGTGACGGTGAAACCGGGACGGGATCGACGGATGTCGCTCGGTGCGCATCTCGTCGAACTGCGCAAGCGCTTGATGATCGCTGCGCTGGCACTGCTCGTCGGAATGGTCGCGGCTTTCCTCGTCGCCGATCCGATCATCCACTTCATCACCGAGCCCATCCGCATGATCACCGAGAAGCGCGGTGATGACTTCAGCGCCCTGAACTTCTCGACCATCACGTCGGCGTTCGACATGCGCATGAGGATCGCGCTGTCGATCGGCCTCTTCGCCTCTGCTCCGGTCTGGCTGTGGCAGATCTGGGCGTTCATCATGCCGGGCCTCACGCGCAAAGAGGTGCGCTACACGATCGGTTTTGTCGCAGCGGCCGTTCCGCTCTTCCTCGGCGGCTGCTACCTGGGCGTGATGATCATGCCGCACATCATCGAACTGATGTGGAGCTTCACCCCCGAGGGCGGCACGAACTTCTACGCCGCTCAGGACTACTACGACTTCATCTTCAAGCTGATGCTCGTCATCGGCATCTCGTTCGTGCTTCCCGTGTTCCTCGTCGCTCTGAACTTCGCGGGGATCATGTCGGGGCGGGCGATCCTCAAGGGCTGGCGTGTCGCCATCATCATCGCGACCGTGTTCGCCGCTCTCGCGACGCCGGCCGCCGACGTGGTGAGCATGCTGATGCTCGCCGGCATCCTGATCGTCCTCTACTTCGCTGCGGCAGGACTGTCGCTGTTGTTCGATCGTCGAAAGCGCAAGCAGGACGCGGCCGCGGGCCTCCTGCCGGACGCCGTATGAGTTCGCCGGCGGAGCGGTACGCCTCCGCGCGACAGGCTTCGGAGCATCCGGCCACCGTCGCCTTCGCCGCTTCTCAGCGGTTCGAACTCGATCCCTTCCAGATCGCCGGCTGTCACGCCCTCGAACGTGGGCGGAGCGTACTCGTCGCGGCCCCCACCGGCGCCGGCAAGACGATCGTCGGAGAGTTCGCCATTCACCTGGCCATGCAGACGCCGAACGACAAGGCGTTCTACACGACGCCGATGAAGGCGCTCTCGAACCAGAAGTTCCGGGAGCTGGTCGACGTCTACGGCGCCGAGAACGTCGGGCTGCTGACCGGCGACACCAACATCAACGGGAACGCGCGCATCGTGGTCATGACCACCGAAGTGCTGCGCAACATGATCTACGCGGATTCCGCGGCGCTGCGCGACCTGCGGTACGTGGTGATGGACGAGGTGCACTACCTCGCCGACAGGTTCCGCGGTGCGGTGTGGGAAGAGGTGATCATCCACCTGCCGCCCCAGGTGCGTCTCATCTCGCTGAGCGCGACGGTCTCGAACGCCGAGGAGTTCGGCGACTGGCTCGACACGGTTCGCGGCGACACCGAGGTCATCGTCTCCGAGATCCGTCCGGTGCCGCTCGAGCAGCACGTTCTCGTCCGTGACGACCTTCTGCCCCTGTTCGACGATCGCGCCGGTGTCGCCACCGCGCAGGTCAACCAGGAGCTCATGCGCATCCGCTCCGCCACCGGATCGAACTACGACAACAATCGCCGCGCGCAGTCGTACGTCAGCAATCGTCACGCGGGTCGGCAGGCCAAGCGCCCGCCGCGCGGTGGTCAGCGACCCGTGCGGCCGTCGAACGTGCGACGTATCGAGCGGATGGATCGCCCCGACGTGGTGCAGCTCCTCGAGCGTGCGAACCTGCTGCCGGCGATCTTCTTCATCTTCAGTCGCGTCGGCTGCGACGCGGCGGTGCAACAGGTGCGCCGATCCGGCATCCGTCTCACCGACAACGACGAGCGCGCCGAGATCCGGGCGATCGTCGAGGAGCGCACGCGCACGCTGCAAGAAGAAGATCTCGGTGTGCTGGGCTACTGGGAGTGGCTGGACAACCTCGAACGCGGAGTGGCGTCTCACCACGCAGGGCTGCTTCCCGCCTTCAAAGAGGTCGTCGAAGAGCTCTACCAGCGCAAGCTCGTCAAGGTCGTCTTCGCGACGGAGACGCTCGCGCTCGGCATCAACATGCCCGCGCGCACGGTCGTACTCGAGAAGATGGAGAAGTTCAACGGCGAGGCCCGCGTCGCCATCACCTCGGGGGAGTACACGCAGCTCACCGGGCGAGCCGGTCGCCGGGGGATCGATGTCGAAGGGCACGCGGTCGTGCAGTGGACCGAGGGGATGGATCCGCAGGCCGTCGCTGCACTCGCGTCGCGGCGCACCTACCCCCTGAACTCGAGCTTCCGTCCGACGTACAACATGGCCGTGAACCTGATCGACCTGTTCGGCAAAGCGCGCGCGCGACAGATCCTGGAGTCGTCCTTCGCCCAGTTCCAGGCCGATCGCGCCGTCGTCGGACTCGCGCGACAGGTGCGAGAAGCCGAGACGTCGCTCGCCGGCTACCTGAAGTCGATGGCGTGCGAGCACGGCGACTTCGAGGAGTACTCGGGCATCCGCCGCGAACTCGCCGACCTCGAGAAGAAGAACCGTCAGGACTCGCAGGCGCCGCGCAGTTCGCGCGACAAGCGCATGAAGCGCATCCAGCAGCTGCGCACGAAGATGCAGCGTCACCCCTGCCACCGGTGCCCGGATCGTGAGGCGCACGCACGCTGGGCCGAACGTTACTGGAAGCTCAAGCGCCAGAACGATCGCATCCGTCGTCAGATCGAGACGCGGACGGGAACGGTCGCCCGCGTGTTCGACCGCGTCGTCGAGGTTCTCGAGACACTCGATTACCTCCGTTCGGATGACGGTGAGACGGTTCTGACGGATGCCGGGCGCACGATGCGCCGCATCTACGGGGAGCGAGACCTGCTCGTCGCAGAGTCGCTTCGCCAAGGCCTGTGGGCAGGGCTCGACGCGCCGTCATTGGCCGCGATGGCCTGCTGTCTCGTTTACGAGCCGCGGCGCGACGAGGCGAACTCGGGGGAGCGAGGTCTTCCGCGAGGAGCGTTCCGTGCGGCCTACGAGAAGACGACGACCCTGTGGGCCGAACTCGACGATCTCGAGCAGGACCATCATCTGCCCGGTTCCGAGCCGCTGGCAGCGGGCCTGGCCGGCGCGATGCACTCCTGGGCGCGGGGCGGCATGCTCGACCGCGTGCTCGTCGACGCCGACATGGCCGCGGGCGACTTCGTGCGCTGGGCGAAGCAGACGATCGACCTGCTCGACCAGCTGTCGATCGTCGCGGAAGACGGTGCGCTCGCACGTACCGCGCGAACGGCTCTCGACGGTGTCCGTCGCGGCATCGTCGCCTACTCCTCGATGTGACCCGGAGAACGATGTCTGAACCCCGCGAAACCCGCGTTCGACCGCGCCCACTCCTGCCTCTGTGGGCGGCGATCGCGGCCGCCGCCGTCGCCGCGGTCCTCATGGATCTCGCGTACCCGGAAGCGGGCGTCTGGATTTTGGCGTTCCCCGCCGTCGCGTTGCTCCTGCTCGCGATGATCGGACGTCGGGCCGGGGGAGCGCTGCTGGTCGGCCTCGTCTACGGCATCCTGTTCTTCGCGTTGCTCGTGTCCTGGACGTCCCGTTATCTCGGCCCGATTCCCTGGGCGGCGCTGAGCGTCGTCGAGGGCGGCCTCACAGCGATCGCACTGATCCCGATCGCGCTGGCCTACCGCTGGATGCCCCGTGCGTTCCCCGGGACCCTGGGCCGCATGCTGGCGCTTCCCACGGTGGTCGCGGCCCTCTGGGTGGGGCGGGAGATCTTCGTCGGCTCCTGGCCCTATGGAGGCTTCCCCTGGGCGCGCATCGGAATGAGCCAGGCCACCAGTCCGCTCGCGCCGGTGTCGTCCTGGCTCGGGGTGAGCGGGCTGAGCTTCCTGATCGTCCTCGTGGTCGCCATGATCGTCGAGGGCGTCCGCCTCGGGGTCTGGCGCAGACCGGTCGCGATCGCGCTGCCGGCTGCGGTTGCCGTGGTGCTGCTGTTCACCCCGTCGTTCCCCACCACCCCGTCCGGATCGATGCGCATCGCCGCAGTGCAGGGGAACGGCCCGACCGGGTACTTCGATGAGCGCGAGCCGTTCTCCGTCATCCTCGCGCAGACGGAGGCCACGACGCCGCTGTACGGGGAAGACGTCGATCTGCTGGTCTGGCCGGAGGGCGGTCTCGACACCGATCCGTTCGAGAACTCCACGCTCGCCCGACGGATGACGCTGGTGAGCACCCGGATCGACGCTCCTCTTCTGGCCAACGCCGCGACGGGACGCGACGGCCTCTACTTCAACACGTCGATGCTCTGGACCTCCGAGGGAACCGCCACCCAGATCCACGACAAGAGGCACCCGGTTCCCTTCGGCGAGTACGTGCCCGATCGGGCGTTCTTCAATGCCCTGGCCCCTGATCTCATCGGGCTCATCCAGCGCGAGTACGCGCATGGCACCAACCCGCCGGTGATGGACGTCGACGGCGTGCCGGTGGGGCTCGCTATCTGCTTCGACGTGATCTACGACGACGTGATCTACGAAGGTGTCGGCGACGGGGCTCAGGTGCTGGTGTTCCAGACCAACAACGCGGACTTCCGCGGCACGGACGAAAACCTGCAGCAGCTGGCTTTCGCACGGATGCGTGCGATCGAGACCGGTCGCAGCGTGGTGAACGTGTCGACGGTCGGGACGAGCCAGATCATCCGACCGGACGGATCGACGATGACGAGCCTCGATGCAGGAAAACCCGGTGCGATGCTCGATGATGTCGAGCTTCGCACCGGCCTGACTGCTGGTGTGGTGCTGGGCCCCTGGGTGCAGCACGTGCTGCTGTGGGGCGGGCTGGTCGCGCTGGCCATCGCGTGGTGGCGAGCGCGACGGGTCTAAGCGCCGATCTTCTCGCGGGTCGGGTCTTCGCCCGCTCCGCGACGGGCGCGGATGAAGGCGAGTCGCTCTTCGAGGAGCTCTTCGAGCTCGGCCCGCGTGCGGCGCTCCAGGAGCATGTCCCAGTGCGTGCGAGCGGCCTTCTCGTCAGTCGGATCGAGGGTCACGGCCTTACCGTCGACGTTCAACCGCGCGTCTGCACCGCAGGTGCGGCATTCCCACGTCTGCGGCGGTTCGGCGTCGGCCGAGAACATCAGGTTCGTGACATGCCCGCAGGTGTCACAGGTGTAAGTGGTCTCACGGCGCTCCATGAAAACGACGCCCTCTTCGCTCTGTAGGCTCTGGGCGCCGAGTCGGATGCCGCGCAGGCTGCGATCTGCCATTGTGTGGTCCTCTCGTCGCTGTCAGGTATAACGCTTCAGCCTGTGCGCTTCATCCACGTCGCCGGGTTCTCGGCGGGATTCACAGCGGAATCCCAGCGCTGAGGGTTATGTGCCGGCGAGTCCCGCGAGAGCGACGTCTGCGCGATCGGAGACGATTCCGTCGACACCCGCGGCGACGAGGCGACGCATGTCGGCGAGTTCGTTGACGGTCCACACATGGACTTCGACACCGAGACGGTGCGCAGCACGCAGGAGACCGGGTGTCAGCACGCGGAGCACGCCCTGTCGCTCGGGGATCTGAAGGGCATCGATGTCGCGCAGAGCGCGCGCGGGGGAGAGGTGCGCTGCCGAGAGTGCGCGGACCGCGGCGATCGTCGCGCTGCCCCCGGACGTCGCAGGTCGCAGTGCGGCACCTGCGCGGAGCGTGGCGGCGACCGTGGCGCGTCGATTCGCGTCCGAGAAGCTCGTCACGAGGATGCGGTGCGTATGGTCCGCGAGAATCGGCCCCAGCCGATCGGCTGCGGCCGACGTCTTCACGTCGATGTTGAATCGCGTGTCGGGGAACAGGTCGAGCGCCTCGCGCACGGTGAGAAGACCACCGTGATCCGCGAAGAGGCGGGCGATCTCGCGCGTGCGCACGTGACGCACCTCGCGCGGGTCGTCGGTCAGCCGTTGCAGAGACGAATCGTGGAACAGGATGACGTCGCCGTCGGCCGTCACCTGGCAGTCGGTCTCGATGTACTCGGCACCCGCCGCGTGCGCCGCGGCGAACGAGGCCGCACTGTTCTCCCAGACGCCCGAGTCCTCGCCCATCGCGGTCACGAGACCACGATGAGCGAGGACTCGGGGGTGCCGTTCCTTCGCGAAGTACGGGTGCGTCACACGCCCGGAGTGGTGTTGTTCGGGCCCGCCTTCGGCGTGAAGGCCGAGCCGATCCCCTTGAGCGCCTCGGTGAGTTCGCTCGGGATGATCCACAGCTTGTTCGACTGTCCCTCGCTGATCTTCGGCAGCATCTGGAGGTACTGGTAAGCGAGCAGCTTGTCGTCGGGTGCGCCCTGGTGGATCGCGGTGAAGACGTTCTGAATGGCCTCGGCCTCACCCTGAGCACGCAGCACCGCCGCCTGCTTGTCACCCTCGGCGCGGAGGATCTCGGCCTGTCGTGCACCCTCGGCCTCGAGGATCGCGGACTGCTTCGTTCCCTCGGCGGTCAGGATCGCGGCACGACGGTCACGCTCGGCACGCATCTGCTTCTCCATCGAGTCCTGGATGGAGATGGGCGGGTCGATCGCCTTCAGCTCGACGCGACCGACGCGGATGCCCCACTTGCCCGTCGCCTCATCGAGCACGACACGCAGCTGGCCGTTGATGTTGTCACGGCTGGTGAGCGCCTCTTCGAGGTTCAGCCCACCGACGACGTTGCGCAGGGTGGTCGTGGTCAGCTGCTCGACGGCGCCGAGGTAGTTCGCGATCTCGTACGTCGCGGCGCGAGCATCCGTCACCTGGAAGTAGACCACCGTGTCGATCGAGACGACGAGGTTGTCCTCGGTGATCACCGGCTGCGGGGGGAACGACACGACCTGCTCGCGCATGTCGATGAGCGGTCGCAGGCGGTCGATGAAGGGCACGAGGATGTTCAGGCCGGGCGTGAGGGTCTTGTGATAGCGACCGAGACGCTCGACGACGCCGGCCGTGGCCTGCGGAATGATGCGAATCGCTCGGGCGACGGTGACCACCACGAAGATGATCACCGCGATGGCGAGGATCCACGCGATCGCGGTGGGGATGAACGAGGAGTCGTTCACGGAATTCTCCTAGTCGTTGACGGGACGGACGATGGCGGTCGCGCCGTTGATCGCGGTGACCGCGATCGGAGCCCCCTGGGGGATCGGCACGGACGTTGCGGTGCGGGCTGTCCAGGTGTCGCCGTTGCTCAGCTTCACCTGGCCCGAGATCTGGGTGATGTCGTGGAGCGCGATTCCCCGCAGGTCGAGCAGTGCATCGACGTTGGACTTCGTCGGGTCCTCACCACGGCGGAGCCGCTTGAGCAACGGCGGACGCAGAAACAGGATGAAGAGCGCCGCAGCCGCAGCGGCGACGATCACCTGAGCCCACACGGGGATGCCGACGAGATCCGTGAGGAGCCCGATCGCTCCGCCGAAGCTGAGCATCAGGAACGTGAAATCGAGAGAGAGCATCTCTATCACGAGGAAGACGGCGATCAGAACCAACCAGCCGATCCATGCCCATTGGTCGATGAACTGTACGAATGTCGAGACGGTGTCCATGCGGCCTCCTTTGCGGTCAACCTATCACGGGGGCGTTGCGCCGATCCGGCGCCGCAGGGAGGTCTTGGTACTCTGAGACGCCGCGCCATCGCGGCGCTTCACGCACTATGAGGAGTCACCGTGACCGACGTTCTTCCCGCAGGTTCTCTCGACGGCAAGGTCGCGCTTGTCACCGGCTCGTCGCGGGGGATCGGCGCCGATACCGTCCGCTACCTCGCCGAGGCCGGTGCCGACGTGGTCATCAACTTCCGCAACAAGGCCCCGCGGGCGGAGAAGCTCGCGGCAGAGCTTCGTGAACTCGGACGCCGTGTACTCGTCGTCGGCGCCGACCTCACTGACCACGCGTCTGTGGCGGAGATGTTCGATGCGGTGCGCACCGAGTTCGGTCGCCTCGACGTGCTGGTCCTCAACGCCTCCGGCGGCATGGAATCCGGAATGGCCGCCGACTACGCCCTCGCCCTCAACCGCGACGCGCAGGTCAGCGTGCTGAACGCCGCCACTCCGCTGCTCGGCGACGGCGCCCGCGTGGTGTTCGTGACCAGCCACCAGGCGCACTTCATCCGCACCACGCCCACGATGCCCGAGTACGAGCCGGTCGCGCTCTCGAAGCGCGCCGGCGAAGATGCGCTGCGTGAGCTCATTCCGGGTCTCGCGGAGAAGGGCATCGGGTTCACGGTGGTCTCCGGCGACATGATCGAGGGCACGATCACCGCCACTCTGCTCGAGCGCGCCAACCCCGGCGCGATCGCCGAACGGCGCGAGTCCGCCGGCAAGCTCTACAACGTTTCGGAGTTCGCCGCCGAGGTCGCCCAGGCGGTCGTCGAGCCCGTCCCCGCCGACAACACCCGACTGATCGGTGACGTCAGCGCCTTCGCCGCCGAGTGACGCCCATCACCGAAAGAGAAGGCCCCGCCCTGCAGCTCGCAGGGCGGGGCTTCTCTATGGGGGGAGGGAGGATCAGATCGCAGCATCCTGGCGGGCCGCGGCGACGATCTCCTTGGCATCCTTGCCGATCGTGATCGCGCGGATGATCTGCACCAGCCCGAGCACCACCAGCGAGATGCCCAGCAGGAGCCAGAACGTGAAACCTGCGATCAGCGGGGAGAAGAGGACGAAAATACCCGCGACGATGCTCAGCAGCGCGTAGAGGAGCGTCCAGACGCGCGAACCGTCCTTGCCCAGCAGGCTGAGCGAGACGATTCCGTCGATGATCCAGCTGACTCCGATGAAGATGACGACGATGAAGGCGAGCGTCGCGGCCGCGACGCCCAGGTTCGCGAATGCGATGACACCGGCGACGATGTACAGCAGGCCGAGGACGATGTGGCCGACGCGCGACCAACCGCCGCGTGCGCCCGAGAAGATGCCCAGGCCGATGTACACGAGGCCCGCGACGACGAGGTAGGAAGCGAAGATGGCCGTGATGATCACGGCCGACTTCACGGGCCATACCAGCAGAACGATTCCGGCGATGAGCGCCAGAGCGCCGGACACGGCGAGAGTGATGCGGATCGACTTGAAGAGAGTCTTCGCTTCTGCGAGAGGTTCAGTCATGATGGGGACCCTTTCTGAGAGAATCCTGTGGGGATGCCCTCAGAGTAGCGCTCGGCGCGCGCCGGGTGGGGGCCATCTCGTCATGCCCGTCGCAGAGGGTCATGCGGCGATCTCAGGCGTCATGGGAAGATCATGGGCGTGGCGGTCGACAACGAAGCGCATCTGCGCGAACTCACGGTGATGCGCCGAGTACGGGACCGCATCGATCGCGACTACGCCAAGCCTCTCGACATCCCGTCACTGGCGGCCGGAGTGCACATGTCGGCAGGACATCTCAGCCGGACGTTTCGGGAGACGTATGGCGAGTCCCCCTACTCCTATCTGATGACGCGGCGCATCGAGCGCGCTATGGCCCTGCTGCGACGGGGCGACAGGACCGTGACCGAGGTGTGCTTCGAAGTCGGGTGCTCGTCGCTCGGCACCTTCAGCAGCCGCTTCTCGGAACTGGTGGGTGTCGCACCCAGCGTGTACCGTGAACGCGCTGCACATGTGGAGGGCATCCCCGTCTTCCAGGCGAAGCACGTCACGAGACCGATCAGGAATCGAGAAGCGCCCCGCACCGACGCCCACCTAACCTGAACACCATGAAGATCAGCATCCACTACGCGTTCCTCCCGCACACCGACGCCGATGCGGCTCTCGGCTTCTATCGCGACGCCCTCGGATTCGAAGCGCGCAACGACGTCGGCTACGACGGAATGCGATGGTTGACGGTCGGGCCCACGGGGCAGCCGGAGACCTCGATCGTCCTGCATCCGCCGGCAACCGATCCCGGCATCACCGACGCCGAGCGGCAGACCATCCTCGAGCTGATCGCGAAGGGCAGCTACGGTGCGCTCACGCTGGCCAGCGACGACCTCGACGCCCTCTTCGACCGTCTCGTCGAAGCGGGTGCCGACGTGGTGCAGGAACCCATGGACCAGCCGTACGGCGTTCGCGACTGCGCCTTCCGCGATCCCGCGGGCAATCTGCTCCGAATCAACCAAGCCGGCTGAGTACTCAGCCTTTTCTCCCGAAGGATGCCGATGACGACCGTCGAACACCCCGCCGACAACCACGATGTCATCCGCGTCCAGGGCGCGCGTGAGAACAATCTGAAGGACGTCAGCGTCGACATCCCGAAGAGGCGCCTGAGCGTCTTCACGGGCGTGTCGGGTTCGGGAAAGAGCTCGCTCGTGTTCGACACGATCGCCGCGGAGTCCCGCCGCATGATCGACGAGACGTACAGCGCCTTCGTGCAGGGGTTCATGCCCTCGGTACCGCGCCCGGATGTCGAGGTGCTCGAAGGCCTCACCACCGCGATCATCGTCGATCAGGAGCGGCTGGGGGCGAACCCGCGATCGACGGTGGGCACCGTCACCGATGCGAATGCGATGCTGCGCATCCTGTTCAGCAAACTCGGAACGCCCTACATCGGGGGACCCACGGCGTTCTCGTTCAACATCCCCACCCAGCGCGCCAGCGGCGTGATGACCGGGCCCGGCGGCGAGAAGAAGATCGTCAAAGACGCGATATATCTCGGTGGGATGTGCCCGCGGTGCGAAGGCAGGGGAGCGGTCTCCGACCTCGACCTCGCTCAGATCATCGACGAGACGAAGTCGCTCGATGACGGGGCCATCATGGTGCCCGGCTACACGGCCGACGGATGGATGGTGAAGGGTTTCTCGCAGTCCGGGTTCTATCCGGGCGACAAGCCGATCGCGGAGTTCTCGGAGAAGCAGCGCCACCTTCTGCTCTACGGCGAGGTGACCAAGGTCAAGATCGCCGGGATCAACATGACCTACGAAGGGCTGATCCCGAAGATCACCAAGTCCATGCTGTCGAAGGATCTCGATGCGCTGCAGCCGCACATCCGCGCGTTCGTCGAGCGCGTCGCCACCTTCGCGGTGTGCCCGGAGTGCGACGGTACCCGTCTGACCGAGGGCGCGCGGTCGTCGAAGATCGATGGCGTGAGCATCGCGGATGCCTGTCGCATGCAGGTCACCGACCTGGCGACGTGGGTAAGTGGTCTCGATCTGCAGGGTGCCGGGCCGCTGCTCGATGCGCTCCGCGCGAATCTCGATGCCTTCGTGACGCTGGGGCTGGGGTACCTGAGCCTTGAGAGACCGTCGGGCACGCTGTCCGGGGGAGAGGCGCAGCGCATCAAGATGCTCCGGCACCTGGGGTCGTCGCTGACCGACATCACCTACGTGTTCGACGAGCCGACGATCGGGCTGCACCCCCACGACATCCAGCGCATGAACGGACTGCTGCTCAAGCTGCGCGACAAGGGCAACACCGTTCTCGTCGTCGAGCACAAGCCCGAGACGATCGTCATCGCCGACCACGTCGTTGACCTGGGCCCGGGTGCGGGCAGCGCCGGGGGAGAGATCTGCTTCGAGGGCACGGTCGAGGGACTCAAGGCCAGTGGGACACGTACCGGACTGCATCTCGATGACCGCGCGGCGCTCAAGCCGAGCGTGCGTGCGTCGCAGGGAGCGATCGAGGTGCGTGGTGCCGACGCGAACAACCTCCAGAACGTCGATGTCGACATTCCCACCGGTATCCTCACCGTCGTCACCGGGGTCGCGGGTTCCGGGAAGAGCTCGCTGATCCACGGCTCGGTGTCGAAGCGCGAGGGCGTCGTGGCCATCGATCAGGCTGCGATCAAGGGGTCGCGCCGCAGCAACCCGGCGACGTACACGGGCCTGCTCGAACCGATTCGCAAGGCATTCGCGAAGGTGAACGGCGTGAAGCCGGCGCTGTTCAGCGCGAACTCCGAGGGTGCGTGCCCGACCTGCAAGGGTGCGGGTGTGATCATCACCGAACTCGGGTTCATGGACACGATCGAGACGCCGTGTGAGGACTGCGGCGGAAAGCGCTTCCAGGCGAGCGTGCTCGAATACAAGCTCGCGGGTAAGGACATCACTGAGGTTCTCGATCTTCCGGTATCCGAGGCCCGCGTGTTCTTCTCGGAGGGTGAGGCGAAGCTACCGGCCGCGACGGCGATCCTGTCGCGTCTCGATGACGTGGGACTCGGCTATCTCTCGCTGGGTCAGCCGTTGTCGACCCTGTCGGGCGGCGAGCGTCAGCGCATCAAGCTCGCGATCCAGATGGGCGGCAAGGGCGATGTGTACGTGCTCGACGAGCCGACCACCGGTCTGCACCTGGCAGACGTCGACAGGATCCTCGGGTTGCTCGACAGGTTGGTGGAGTCGGGCAAGACGGTGATCGTGATCGAGCATCATCAAGCCGTCATGGCTCACGCGGATTGGATTCTCGACATCGGACCCGGCGCAGGTCACGACGGAGGACGCGTCGTCTTCGAAGGAACTCCTGCCGATCTCGTCGCCAGTCGCGCAACTGTCACCGGCGAACATCTCGCCGCCTACGTCGGGGCCTAGGTTCGCTCACCGCGGCTGCGATTCGTGGAACAACGCTGGCAGGCGGGCCAGATGCGTTATCGCCGATAATGCACATTATGTCAGTTTATGAGCCGGAACAGCCGATCTCGCGTTCTCGTACAGGGACCGGAGCTCCCCTCCCGCCGGTCACGCTGTCAGGTTCTCGGTGAAGATCTGCTGTGCGCGGTTCACGATGTCGTTCAGGCGCGCTTGGAGGAATGGACCGGGACATTCGCATGTCTCCCGGTGGCTGATGACGTGCTCGCGATCGATGGTGAACGACACCGGCACGCCGTCCAGGTCCTTTCCGTCGAACGTCGCGAGCCACGCGATCATCTGCGCGAGCTCCTCTGTCTGAGCCTCCGTCACGGTGTAACCGGGCGCACCCGTCTCGTTCAAGGTCTCCACCGCCACCGAGCGCCAGTTCCAGTCGGCACCGCTCGAGGATGGTTTCGCGCCCGGGCGAATCAACTCGATCACGGATCCGTCGTGTCGGAGGTAGAAGGTCGGAGCAGACGAACGCTTGTTGCAGCGGGAGAAGAAATCCAGCTGGTCATCTGTCGTTCCGGTGTGGTGGATGATGAACCGATCAATGACCGGGGTCACCGCGTGCCGGTCACTCCCCGCCGTATCGCGGCTCGCTCGAGCGGTGGGACTCCCGCAATCCGTGAAACCCAGCGGCGCCTCGAGGCCCGTCACCGCACGCTCGTACACCGGCTCTCGTACTGCGTCAGCCCTCTCGGGTTGTCCGGGTCCGGGAGCGAGTCCTCAGGTTCGGGAGACTCGGGCGATGCAGCGAGCCAGATCCCCGCTGCGGTCACGGCAACGCCCGTACCGGCGGCGACGAGAAAGCGCCGACGGGTATGTGGCGAAGATCGCGCGGAATCAGGCATCTGGACGTGCGGCATTCGCCCGTTCAACACGCGTCACCGGCATCGGAGGCGATGAACACAGCTATCCGGATGGAACCGCCCGCAGTTCAGGGAACGAGGCGATGGTCGAGCAGATCCGTCGACAGCTTGAGGCGGCGCTCGGCCGATTTCGAGGTTCGGCGTCAGATTCTGTCGCCGAACCCGTCATAGATTCGGATGCTGATTTCGGCCTCCCCTGAAAACAACGAACCGCTGTCACGACTCCGGAGGCATCAATGAAGCTCAAAAAGCACGCCCCGCCGATCGCGGTGGCGCTGGTCGGTGTGGCGGCTCTCTCGGGGTGCGCGGCTTCGGCTTCATCTGTCGAGGCAAAGTCGATCGAGGTTGTGGTGCCCGACACGCTCACTGTTCCTGGCTCGAGCGTCGCCATCGGTGAGACGCTGCGGGTGCCGGGGATGGCGTACACAGACGGCAGCACCGCGCCACGTATCGAACCTGCCGAACTGGGCCTTACGGTAACGGACATAAGTTGGCCCGGCAAAGCACTGTTCGATGAGTTCGACAACGGAGACGAGTTCGCCGACTACGAGCCGGTGGCAGTCGCCTACCAGGTCGACTCCCCTGCTGATGAGAAGCGCGTCGGCTTCTCTCTCGGGGACTTCTACGGGGTCCTCTCCGATGGTCAATACGCTGACCAGTTGCAGGGCGACTGCGGCTTTGAGTCGGGCGGGATCGGACGAGACCTTGATGAGATCTGCTACGAAGGCGAATTGCCAGACCCATGGACGTCAGAACTTTACTGCACCGTCATTCTCGTGCCCGACGGGCAGACGCTGGACTTTCTCGGTTGGAACGCTCTCGGATACAACGAAAGCAATCACTTTTCCGCTGACGATCCGAGGTCGCCGTATGTGTCGGCACCCCTGATCTTCAAGGTCTCGAAGCCATAGCCTCATGGATCGCGACGACTTCAATCTCCCGTTCACGGAGGGCGGGGCCTCCGCACTTCAGGGCGCGGTGGTCATCAATACAAACAAGGGAAGGGGGCTCGCAAATGGGGCCTTATGAAATCGGAACGCTTGTGGTTCCAGTGGTCGTCGGCGCTCTTGTGGCGTGGCTCGTTGTACGCTCGGTTGTCAGAATCGTGAGATTCAATCTGATCAAGAAGAAGGAAGGCGCGGAAGCGGCTCAGCAGTTCTGGGATGCGAAGAAGAACGCTCGCAACGCAAGTCGATGACAGCGATGAACACCCATGGTCGGTCGAGGAGGGCTTCTGTCTCGCCCCACGGGTCCATGTCACATTCTTAGTCGGAGGAACGTCCGGGGCCGGGCAGTCACAGGGTATTCCACTGCCAGAAGGGGAAGCGCCCGCACAGCTCCCTCTCCCCTGCCTGGTCCGGTCGATGTGATTGACTTGTCGACGCATCTTGCTGACCTATTTGTACATGTGTGTCGGCACTTCGGCCGACCAACAAGGGGGAAATATGAACCGTCGTATTGCTGCTGTCACCATCGCTCTCGTCGCCGTCCTCGGACTCGCCGGTTGCACCGGCTCGCCGAGTGCCACGGAGACCGAGAAGTCCTCGTCGTCGACCGAGACCTCGGCTCCGACCGAACAGTCGTCCGGCCAGACCGTCGCCGAAGCCTGCGCGATCGCCACGTCGAAGGTCGCGGGCGCGGCATCCTCGCTCTCCAGCCTCGATGTCAACGCTGCAGCTGCCGATCCCGAGGGAACGGTCGCCACTCTCACCGCGACGGCCGACGCCATCGGCGAAGCCGCGGATTCGGTCACCAACGTCGAGGTCAAAGACGCCGTCACCGGCGTCTACGAAGATTTCACCACGATGCGCGACCTGCTCTCGCGGGTGCTGATCGACAAGGACACCTCTGCGGCTGCCGAGATGCAGACTCTGGCGACCGACATCCAGACCTCCACTCAGGCCGTGAGCACCCTCTGCTCCAACTGAGACCAGTCTCACCGAACTCGGGCCCCGCGATCTGCTGACCGCGGGGCCCGAGTTCGTCGGAGGCGGAGGCGAGTAGCGTGGAGTGGTGCCGAGCATCCCCCACTCCCCCGCCTCGACGCCGGGCTGGCGCGCCTGGCTGATCTGGTCCGTCGGCGTGGCCGCCTACGTCTTGGCGATCACCAACCGAACATCGCTCGGCGCCGTCGGCGTCGATGCCGCCGATCGTTTCCAGGCGGATGCTTCGACCCTCGCCCTCTTCGCCGTCGTGCAGCTCGCCGTCTACGGCGGCATGCAGATCCCGATCGGTGTGCTCCTCGATCGATACGGATCTCGGCCGATCATCACGATCGGCATGCTGCTGATGGCAGCCGGACAGCTGACGATGGCCCTGTCTCCCAGCATCGGGATCGCTATCGTCGCCCGCATCCTGCTCGGAGCGGGTGACGCGGCCGTCTTCCCCGCGGTCCTGCGCCTCGTGGCGACCTGGTTCCCCGCCCAACGAGCCCCGCTCATGGTGCAGTTCACCGGCATCATCGGGCAGGCGGGCCAGCTGGTGGCGCTCGTCCCCCTGGCGGCGCTGTTGCATGCGACCAGCTGGACGATCACCTTCGGGAGCATCGCCGGGCTGGGGGTGCTGTTCACCATCCTCGTGTGGGCCGTCATCCGCAACCACCCTCCCGAGCGCGGTGCCGATGTGTCGGTGAACACCGACACCGGCGTGGTGCGTGTGGTGACCTCCGCCATCGATACCGGCGTGGGGATCCGCGCGTCATGGGCGCATCCCGGCACACGACTCGCCTTCTGGTCGCATTTCACGACACCGTTCGCCGGAACCGCGTTCATCCTGCTGTGGGGAATGCCGTTCCTCACCGCAGGCCAAGGCCTCGACGGAGCGCACGCCGCGGGAATCATCTCGGTCTACGTCATCGCCGGCATGGCATTCGGTCCGATCATCGGCGACCTGTCGCGGCGGTTGCCGAACTACCGCTCGTTGGCGCTGGTGCTGCCGGCCGTCGGGATCCAGATGCTCGCCTGGATCGCGGTGATCGCTGTTCCCGGTCCCTCGCCGATCTGGCTGCTCTACGTCCTCGCGATCGCTCTCGCCACGGGTGGACCCGCATCCATGATCGCGTTCGACCACGCCCGCACGCACAACCCTTCGCATCGTCTCAGCACCGCGACCGGCGTGACGAACGCCGGTGGCTTCATCGCCGCACTCATCGCGATCTTCCTGATCGGGCTCGCGCTCGACCTGCAGGGCGCAGGAACGCCCGAGACCTACTCACTCGACGCTTTCCGCATCGCTTTCCTCGCGCCGATCCCGCTCTGGATCATTGGCGTCGTGTTCATCGTGATCGAGCGCAAACGCACCCGGATCCGCATGGGCCTCGAGCCGGACAAGGGGCGGAGACAGCGCGCCTGAACGCTGCGTTGCACGTGCCGGAACGGCGACAGGGCCGACCGGGTCGGTGTCGGCGGCTCATCGGTCGCGCGGCGTCCACCCCATCGGCAGCGGCCCATCGGTCACGGCCCTCTCTCGATCCGCCTGATCCGACCACCCCTGCGCCTGACCCGGAGTGTCGAAAGCGCCGCGCGCGACGCGCATCCCGACGTCATCGTGGTGCATACGCGGCGCTCCCCCACGCCGCACAGACGCTCGCACGCTCCACGCATCGTCGGAGAAGCCGCCGCCGCGGAAGACCCGGTAGTCGCCGTAGCGCGCAGGGTCGAGGAAGTCCCAGCACCACTCCCAGACGTTGCCGAGCGTGTCGAAGAGTCCGTTGAGGTTGGGTATGCGGCTTCCTACCGGTTGCGGGCTTCGCACATTGTCGGCACCCGTCCAGGCCGCATCGGCGAGCGGCGCGTAGTGCGGTCCGGTCGAGCCGGCGCGGCACGCGAACTCCCACTCCGCTTCGGTGGGAAGGCGGAAGCCATCGGACGTCACGTCCCACGTGACCTCTTCGCCCTCGAAGAAGTAGGCCTGTTCCAGGCCCTCCCACTCCGAGAGCGCGTTGCAGAAGTGCGTAGCGCGCAACCAGCTGAGATCGGCGGCAGGGCGAGTCGGATGCGGTGCGGCGAGGCCCAGCACGTCTGCGATCTGCTCCTGGGTGACGGGATAGACGCCGATCTCGAAGGCGTCGAGAGCGACCGACCGCCGGGAATCGCGGCGTGCGTCGTGCAGCTCGACGGTGCCGCCGCCTATGCGAGCCAGCTCGATGTCGCTCACCGCGATGCCTCGCCTCGAGCGTTCGTCACACCGGGGTCCGCTCGACCCAGACGGGGTACTTGGCCGTTCGACCGTCACCCGACGACGTGCGCGTGACGCGTCGGCGCACCCACGGCCCGACGAATTCGCGGTAGTAGGCGAGTCCGGAGGGGCCGAGGCCACCGCGCTCCTGCGGAGCCCACCAGGTCTCGGGCGGTTCGAAGCCGAGCGCGCTCAGTACGCGTGCGGCGACGCGGTGGTGGCCGGCGGCATTCATGTGCAGGCGGTCTTCCGACCAGTACGCGCTCTGCGCGAGCTCTCGATCCGGCCAGTTCAGCGCACGCGCCACGTCGGGACGATCCGCGATACGGCGCAGAACGGCTTCTGACAGAAGATCGCCGCGGCGCTGGACGAGCGATCCCATCGGCAGTTGGCCGCTGGGGTTAGCTCCGGACAGGAGGATCATCGTGACGCCCTCTTCATCGCAGCGACGCAGCACCCGGCTGAACGCATCGGCGATGTGCTCGAGATCGGTGCGGGGCCGCAGCATGTCGTTGCCGCCGCCGTTGAACGACAGGTGCGACGGCCGCAGCGCGAGCGCCGCCTCGAGCTGCTGCTCCACGATGGGCCAGGCCAGCTTGCCGCGGATCGCCAGGTTCGCGTACTGGATCGGCCGGCCGAGGGCATCGGCCCATCCCTGCGCTGCGATGTCGGCCCACCCGCGCTCGGTGCCGTCGGGAAGCACGTCTCCGACGCCCTCCGTGAAGGAATCGCCGATCGCCACGAATCGCACATCTGTCACCGCTCAAGCCTATTCCCGCTGAGCGGTGACAGATGTGCGCGCGTCACGCGTTCTTCGCGAGAATCGCGCGAACCCTCGGGATCACTTCGGTGCCGTACAGTTCGATGCTGCGCATCATCGCCTCGTGCGAGAGAGTTCCGGTCGCGTACTTCAGGTCGAATCGTCCGAGGCCCAGCGTCGTGACGGTGTCGGCGATCTTCGCCGCCACTCGCTCCGGAGAGCCCGCGTAGATCGCGCCCTCGGGACCGATGTCGTTCTGGAACCGTGCCCGGCTGTAGGCCGGCCATCCGCGTTCGCGACCGATCGTGTTGTTCATCGCTTCGAACCCCGAGTACGCGCCATCCCAGGCCTCGGCATCGGTGTCGGCGATGTGGCCGGGCGAATGCACGGCGATCGGATGCTCGGTCGTGCCGAACGACGCGATCGAGCGGTGGTACAGATCGACGAACGGGCGGAACCGTGCGGCCGACCCGCCGATGATCGCCAGCATGAGTCCGAGGCCGTGTCGCGCCACGCGGACCACCGATTCGGGGCTGCCACCGACGCCCACCCAGGTGCGCAGGCCGTGCTCCGTCTTCGGGAAGACGTCGGCGTTCTCGAGCGACGCGCGCATCGACCCCGACCACGTGACCGGCTGTTCCTTGAGCAGTTCGACGAAGAGCTCGAGCTTCTGCTCGAAGAGCGCGTCGTAGTCGTGCAGGTCGTAGCCGAAGAGCGGGAAAGACTCGATGAAGGAGCCCCGGCCGAGGACGACCTCCGCCCTGCCGTTCGACACGGCGTCCAGCGTCGAGAAGCGTTCGAAGACCCGCACCGGATCGTCGGACGACAGTACCGTCACGGCGGTGCCCAGACGGATCTTCTCGGTGCGCGCCGCGATCGCCGCCAGAACCATCTCGGGCGCCGAGACGGCGAACTCCCTGCGGTGGTGCTCCCCCACTCCGAAGAAGTCGACTCCGACGGAGTCCGCCATCTCCGCCTGCGCGACGATGTTGCGGATCGTCTGCGCTCCGCTCAGCAGATCGCCATCGGCGCCGCGGGTGATGTCTCCGAACGTATCCAGACCGAACTCGATGCTCATGTCACGCCTTCCTATTCATATGCATGAACATCGGGACCGTCTCGCGCATTCCCGTCAACACCCGTCAGCGATCGACGGTGAACCACGCCGTGGGGCCATTGGTGAGCACCGGAGCATCCGCTGCCCCAAAACGGGATGCGGCGTTCGGCCACGCCACGAAGTTCCGCTCCGCGCGACGCGCGATGCTCTCGGTCATCGGGTCGACGGCGAACACGCCCCTCCCGCCATCGCGCACCAGACGCATCAGCTCACGAATGTGCGCGGTGGTGCGGGCGTCACCTGCCGGCACGGATGCCCGCAGTTCACCGTTCCGCAAGCTGCCCTCGAAGGCGTGTGATCGTACGAAGCTCGCGAGGCCGGTGCCGACGATGGCGTAGACCCACCCCTGACCAGAGGGGTGTGGCACGACGTCGTCGCGATGGAACGCACTCTCGGAGATGATGCTCGTATCCACGAGGGTGACGTGAGGGCCCGTGCACTCGCTCAGTGCCGAGCGAAACGTCGGTCTGGGCGTCTCGGGTTGTTGAGATGCGTCGACGAACCTCACCGTGGGCAGCAGGGTCCGGATCGCCGTGCTGAGCTGTTCTTCATCCGCGGGCGTCATGAAGACGCAGAGCCGGTGGAGCTTTGCGCGTGCGCTCATGTTGCCAGGGGTGACGCGATCTTGGTGGCCCGGTAGGACTGACCGTCTTTCGTGGCTCGCCACCGACGCCAGTGCTTCGCCGACATGCGAACGGGCAGGTGCTTCTGGACGTGCCCGGCGGCATCGTGCAACCGGTCGTCGGCCGGGAACGCGAGCCAGAGCGAGAGAGACGATGCGGTCGTGCCGAACGTGGCTCGTATGCCGGATTCGCCGAGGAGGCGCCCGTAACCGTCGACGGCGAATCGACCGAGTGCATCGGCGTCGATCCCGTCGTACGGTGTTCCTGTTGCGGGGTCGGTCAGGATCACCTGCGCGTTCCAGACCAGTGAGGCGAGCGGATGCCCGTGGGCGGTGACCGCCTGCGAGCCTGCACTGCCCACGGCGTCGAGCGCAGCATCGATGTTCTCGGGGCGAACCCGCCACTCGGTGTGCGTGCGCTGTCGGCTCCGTGGTCCCCCGATATGCGCTGCCGCGAACGCTTCGAAGCGATCTGCGATCTCGCGCGGGCCACCGGCCCAGAGCTGGAACGACATCTCCGGTGCACTGATCGTCCGCACGGCGGCATCGAGGAATGTCTGCACCGCGTCGTAGGCCGTGCGGGGGTTCCTGGTGCGAAGGGAGTGCGCACCGCCCGCCGAAGACGGCAATCCGTCGTAGGTCACGACCTCCTGAATCAGTGTCACCCCTCCATTATCTCGGCCACTCGAACCCGTACGAAGCGCGCCCGGTCGCTGCGGCACGAAAGTCAGCAGTACGCACCGGTAATGTCGGTTGTGGTGTCGATGAGGGCGAGTGGATGAAGGCGTCATGAGCAAGCGAACGATGGTTCTGCACAGTGCGTACCAGGAGCAGTTCGACGTGCCGGACAGGGACCTGGTGTTCTACGACCAGCCCTATCCCGCCGAGCAGCTGTCACGCATCACCGATGTGCACCTGTGGTCTCCACTGGACGGGCCCATCGACCGTCTCCCCGAGATCATCACAGCGATGACGGGTTTGAAAACCCTCCGCATCGGGCCCGGGCGGGTGCTCCCCACCGTCATCACTGAGCTCCGGCAAGGCGATCTTCCCGAGAGCATGGAAGAGCTCTTCGTGCATGTCGGGGAACGGACTCTGGTGTGGCCGGACGTGGTGGTGCCGAATCTGCGGAGCCTCTACGTCGGCGAACCGTTCCGATTCAAGAACGAGCACTTCCCTCGACTCCAGGCGCTCTCGCTCTACCCGCAGAGGTCTCTGAACAACGTGCGTCAGGCGCTCGAACTGCCGTTGGAAGAGCTGAACCTTTTGAACGTGCCCACTGACGAGGAGATCTTCCGCCTCGTCGAACCGGTCGGGCTTCGCCGGCTCGGGCTGATCGGTGGACGCACGCTTACGTCCATCACGGGGATCGGCGCGCTCCCCCAGTTGGAATCGCTGAGGCTGAAGAACCTCACATCTCTGGGCGATGTCTCCGAACTGGCGACCCTGCAGCAGCTGGAGAGCTTGAACATCCAATACTGCAAGAAGATCACCGGCATCACGGCCATCAACGACCTCCCGCGCCTGCGCAGGCTCACCCTGGTCGGATGCGGGAACATCGGCCTCGCGCGGATCGAGGCGAAGCTGTCGACACTGGATTGGGTCAACACCGGCGCGACCACATGACCGGCCGCCGCCGGCTGCCTGGCGCGACTGCTCGATAACGTTGACAGCATGAACGAGCTCTTCCGACGTGCGGCCGGATCGTTGAAGGAAGCCGGATGGACGTGTGAACCGCGCCTGTCCACGGAAGGCGGTGCATACGCCCCGTTGTACACGGCACCCGACACCGTGAACGCGTGGGTGTCGTCGTTCTCGCTCCTGTCGAGCGCGGACGAGACGGTGTGGTTCTTGTCCAGCGACGACTACTCCTCCGAAGCGCAAGGCGCCTTCGCGTGGAACGAGTTCGAACAGCTGAGCATCCAGGCCGCGACGACGGCTGATGAGGCGGCCGCGGTTTCCCATTTCTGGGAGCATCATCTCCCCATCCTGCTTTCCGTTCGCAATGGATACGAGTATCTGGCGGTGCGAGACGATGGAGCAGTCGTTCACGGAACGGAACCCGAGTTCGAAGAGGCCGTTGTCGTGCTCTCCCAGTTCGAGGACCTGTTGACGTACATCATCGAGCGCCCCGAACGACGGAGCCGCGTGCTCGAGAGCCAGCTCTTCGATGCCACGACCGATCCCCAGTGAGACGGGCCACGAACTCTCGAGTTCCGGGTCCCCCGGCAGATCAGCGACGTAACGCTTCGGTGACGTCGCGCACGGTCCTTTCCGTGCCCGCCTCCCCAGGATTCGGCGCGTGAGAGCCTCTCCCTGCGCTCAGAGCTCCCGGAGGGCCATGCGGAGGGTGTCGAGTCCGACGCCTCCGAGGTCCAACGCGCGCTTGTGGAAGTCCTTCGCCGAGAACTCGTCGCCCTTCTTCGCGGCGTACTCGTCCCTGGCCTGCTCCCAGATGCGCTGACCCACCTTGTACGACGGGGCCTGCCCCGGCCACCCGAGGTAGCGGTTGACCTCGAACTGCACGAACTGGTCCGACATGTTCACGTTGCGACGCATGAAATCGAGTGCGTAGTCGGCATCCCAGACGCCGTCACCGTCGAGCCGGGGCTTGCCGAGATGAACGCCGATGTCGAGGACGACGCGGGCTGCACGCATACGCTGTCCGTCCAGCATGCCGAGCCGGTCGGCAGGGTCGTCGAGGTAACCGAGCTGCTGCATCAGTCGCTCGGCATAGAGCGCCCAGCCCTCGGCATGACCGGAGGTGCCCGCCAAGAGGCGGCGCCACGAGTTCAGCTCGGCACGGTTGTAGACCGCCTGTGCGATCTGCAGATGGTGACCCGGTACGCCCTCGTGGTAGACGGTCGTCAGCTCACGCCAGGTGTCGAACTCGGTGACGCCCTCCGGCACGGACCACCACATGCGGCCGGGACGCGAGAAGTCGTCCGTCGGGCCGGTGTAATAGATGCCACCCTCCTGCGTGGGAGCGATCATGCACTCGAGAGTGCGGATGGCCTCCGGGATCTCGAAGTGCGAAGCTGCGAGTTCCGTGACCGCACGGTCGCTCGTCTCCTGCATCCACCGCTGGAGGGCGTCCGTACCGACGAGCTTGCGCGCAGGATCCGCTTCGAGGTGGGCGACGGCCTCTTCGACCGACGCGCCGGGCAGGATCTCGTGCGCGATGGCGGCCTGCTCCGCGACCATTCGCGCCAGCTCCTCGCGACCCCACTCGTACGTCTCGTCGAGGTCGATGGAGGCGCCGAGGAACCGACGCGAGTGGAGTGCGTACAGCTCACGGCCGACGGCATCGTCTTCGGATGCGGCGGGAACGAGCTCTTCAGCGAGGAAGCGGCGGAGCTCGTCGTAGGCCACGCGCGCAGCCGCCGAGTTATCGGCGAGCGTGCGCGCGAGCGAGGCGGGAAGCTGGCCTTCGTCGGGAACGGCGTCGGCCACGAACGCCGCGAAGAATCCGTCGTCTGCCGTGTACCGATCGATCTGCGTCGCCACTTCGGTGACCTGACGGCGGGCGGGCGTCACGCCACGCGCGATGCCTTCGCGCAGGGTCTCGGCATAGCCGCGGAGAGCGTCGGGAACAGCCGCGAGGCGTGTGGCGATCACCGACCAGTCGTCGGCCGTCGACGTCGGCATCAGGTCGAACGCGGAGCGGACGTCCTGCGGTACCGAGGCGATCACGTTGAGGTCGCGCAGATGCCAGTTCGCCTCGTGGAACTCGAGATCGAGGCGAAGTTCGGCGCCGAGGTCTGCCTTGGTCACCTCATCGATCGTGTCGACGGGTTCGAGCGCCGAAAGGGCATCGAGCGTCGCGCGCGTCGCCACCGCGATCTCTTCGTGCCCAGCAGGACTCAGATCGCCGAAACGATCGTTCACCTCGTCGCGCCCGATGTAGGTGCCCAGGGTCGGCGCGAGCGTCACGATCGTGTCGACCCAGTCTTCGGCGACCTTGTCGATGGCGGTGGGAGTGCGAGGCGATGAAGTCATGCGTCCCACCCTAATCGTCGGGTGATGATGCCCGAGGGTCAGTGCGCGGCCTCGTTCCAATTGTCTCCGCGCCCGACCTGTACGTCGAGCGGCACCGTGAGGTCGGCGGCATCGCCCATGCGCGTGCGCACGATCCGCTCGGCGGCGTCCCACTCCCCCGGTGCGACCTCGAGCACGAGCTCGTCATGGATCTGGAGCAGCACCCGCGAAGCGAGTCCCTCGGACCGGATGTCGTCGTGAATGTGGAACATCGCGATTTTCATGATGTCGGCCGCGCTGCCCTGGATCGGTGCGTTCAGAGCGGCACGCTCGGCGTTCTCGCGCAGCACCCGGTTCGGGCTCGAGAGGTCGGGGAACGGACGCCGACGCCCGAAGATCGTCTCGGTGTACCCGACCTCTTTGGCCGCCATCACTGAAGCACGAAGATAGTCGCGCACGGCACCGAATCGAGCGAAGTACTCGACCATCATCTGCTTGGCCTCGGACTGCTCGATGCGAAGCTGTTTGGAGAGGCCGAAGGCCGAAAGCCCGTAGACCAGGCCGTAGGACATGGCCTTCACCTTCGTGCGCATCGCCGAGGTGACTTCGCTCGGCTCGACGCCGAAGACGCGCGCACCGACGAATCGGTGCAGGTCTTCGCCGCTGTTGAAGGCCTCGATGAGCCCTTCGTCGCCGGAGAGGTGCGCCATGATGCGCATCTCGATCTGCGAGTAGTCGGCGGTGAGCAGTGCCTCGTAGCCCTCCCCGACCTGGAACGCGCTGCGGATGCGGCGGGACTCCTCGGTGCGCACGGGGATGTTCTGGAGGTTGGGGTCGGTGCTCGACAACCGGCCGGTCTGGCTGCCGGTCTGCACATAGGTCGTGTGGATGCGCGCATCGTCGCGGATCGCCGTGTCGAGCGACTCGATGATCTGCCGGAGCTTGGTCGCCTCACGGTGCTGCAGCAGCAGGTTCAGGAACGGATGCGGATGCGATTCCTGCAGATCGGCGAGGACGGCCGCATCGGTCGAATAGCCGGTCTTCGTCTTACGCGTCTTCGGCAGTTGGAGATCTTCGAACAGCACCTCCTGGAGCTGCTTCGGGGACCCGAGGTTGAACTCGCGGCCCACGATGCCGAAGGCATCCTGAGCGATTCCCTCCGCGCGCGTGGCGAGCTCTGCGGAGAACGTCGAGAGCACCTCGTGCGACACGGCCACACCGGCGACCTCCATGTCGGCGAGAGCCAACAGGGTCGGCAGTTCGATGTCGGTGAGCACGGAGTTGACGGACTCGGGGATGTCGTCGCGGAGCGCCGTGGCGACTCGGAGCGCGAACCACGCCTCCTGCGAGGGCGTCGCTCCTTCCGTCTCGGGCACGAGCTGCGACGGATCGGCTTCGGGAAGCTTCTCGCCGAGATAGCGCTCGACCAGGTCGGAGAGCGTCTTGTCGGGGAAGCTCGGTCGCAGGAGCCAGCCGGCGAGACTCGTGTCGTAGGCGATCCCCTGCAGTCGGATGCCCGCGCGACGCAGAGCCTTCACCTGCGGCTTCGCATCGTGGAAGACCTTGGGCTGCTCGGACTCGAACCAGGGGCGCAGCGTCTCGGCGACGGCATCCGTCCAGTCGAGTTCGCGCAGTTCGTTCTCGGTCGCGGCGCCGAGCCGGATGGGGAGGCCGCCCTGCGTGAGGAGACGCACGGAGACGTCGGTCGATGCCGCCTCCGCCCATGCGAGGAAGTCCTCGGCCGACACCTGCGCCGGCACGGGCAGCTCGACGATCGTGGCGGGGTCATCGGCGACCTCGCCCGCACCGACCGCCTCGAAAACTCGAGGAAGCAGCGTGCGGAACTCCAGGCGCGCGAAGATGTCGCGCACGGCCTGTGCGTCGATCGGCGTGACGATCAGATCGTCGGGCGCGACGGGCAGCTCGACATCGACGAGAAGGCGGTTGAGCTTGCGATTGCGGCGCACGTCTTCGATGTGATCGCGGAGGTTGCCGCCGACCACGCCCTTGATCTCCTCGGCCCGGGCCAGGAGCTCGCCGAGGGATCCGAACTGGGTGAGCCACTTGACCGCGGTCTTCTCTCCCACCTTGGGCACACCGGGGAGGTTGTCACTGGTCTCGCCGACGAGCGCGGCGATCTCGGGATACTGCTCCGGCCGCACGCCGTACCGTTCCTGCACGGTGGTCGGGTCGTAGCGTTTGAGCTGCGACACGCCCTGCACGGAGGGGTAGAGCAGGGTCACGTCGTCGTTCACGAGCTGAATGGTGTCTCGGTCGCCCGAGACGACCAGCACGTTGTACCCCTGCGCCGCTCCCTGGGTGGAGAGCGTTGCGAGAATGTCATCCGCCTCGACGCCCTCCTTCGTGAGGACCGGGATCGACATCGCCGCGAGGCAGTCCTGGAGCAGTGGAATCTGGCCACGGAACTCCTGCGGCGTCTCGGACCGCGTCGCCTTGTACTCGGGATACTCGTCGGTGCGGAACGAGTGTCGCGAGGTGTCGAAGGCGATCGCGAGATGAGTGGGCTGCTCGGCCTTGAGAAGGTTCACCAGCATCGACAGGAAGCCGTAGATGGCATTCGTGTGCTGGTTGTCCTTCGTGGTGAAATTCTCGACCGGGAGCGCGAAGAATGCACGATAGGCGAGCGAATGGCCGTCGATGACCATGAGGGTAGGCTTTGCGGAGTCCGTCACCCTGTCAGCCTAACGAGGACGACGGACACGCGCTGAGGAGGATGCATGAGCGAGGTCGCGATGAGTGAAGGACTCGAGTGGGCCACTGCCCGCGGAATGGGTGCGCTGGCCGAGAAGATGGGCCTGGAGTTCACCGAATTCACGATCGAGCGATCTGTCGCCACGATGCCGGTCGAGGGCAACACGCAGCCCGTCGGTCTCATGCACGGCGGCGCGTACGTGGTGCTCGGCGAGTCGCTGGGCTCGATGGCCGCGAACCTCCACGCGGGTCCCGGGCGGCTGGCCGTCGGGGTCGACATCAATGCGACCCATACGCGCTCTGCCACCTCCGGCATCGTCACCGGCGTGTGCACGCCGGTGCACCTCGGACGCAGCATCACCGTGCACGAGATCGTCGTGACCGATGATCAGGGACGCCGGTGCTCGACGATCCGCATCACGAACATGATCAAGGACGTTCCTCGCGAGAGCTGACGTCGTCGTCGAGCAGTCGCTGGAAGAGCACATGGTCCTGCCACTCCCCCGCGATCCGCAGGTAACGCGGTGCGAGGCCGATGCGGCCGAAACCGTTGACCGACAGCACGCGCTGCGAGGCGCCGTTGTGCACGAGAGTCGCGGCCTGCAGGCGGTGCAGGCTCAGAGCGTCCCGTGCGTACGCGACGAGTGCCTCCACGCCGCGTGACGCGAGGCCGCGCCCCTGCCGCGTGTGATCGATCCAATACCCGAGATCAGCGCTGCGGAAGGCGCCGCGGACGATGTTGTTCAGGTTCATCCGCCCGAAGATCACGCCATCTGACGATTCGATCACGAACCGCGCATTGCGTGCGGATGCCGCGTCCTCAACGCAGCTTTTCACATCGTCTTCTTGCCATGACGGGGTGAAGAACTCGGCCGGACGCATCGGCTCCCACGGCGCGAGGTGCTCGCGATTGGCAGCATAGGCTCGCGCCAGTGCTGCACCATCACCGATACGAATCGACCGCAGCGTGTGCTCGGAGTCGAGCGCGAACACTACTTCTTCGGTGCGAGCTGCTCGATGATCGCCTTGGCGACATCCTGCATCGTCAGACGGCGGTCCATGGACGCCTTCTGGATCCAGCGGAAGGCCTCGGGCTCGCTGAGGCCCATCTTCTCGTTCAGCAGACCCTTGGCACGGTCGACGAGCTTGCGGGTCTCGAAACGCTCGACCATGTCGGCGACCTCGGCCTCGAGCGTGATGATCTGCTCGTGACGCGCCAGTGCGATCTCGATCGCGGGCAGCAGGTCGTTCGGGGTGAAGGGCTTGACGACGTAGGCCAGGGCCCCCGCCTCGCTCGCGCGCTCGACGAGCTCCTTCTGGCTGAATGCGGTCAGCAGGACAACCGGGGCGATGTTGCCCTTGTGCAGCTTCTCAGCAGCGCTGATGCCATCGAGCTGCGGCATCTTGACGTCCATGATGACCAGGTCGGGGCGCAGTTCCGTCGCGAGCGCGACCGCCGTCTCGCCGTCTCCGGCCTCGCCGACCACGTCGAAGCCGTTGTCGCGGAGGATCTCGACGATGTCGAGACGGATCAGCGATTCGTCTTCGGCGACGACCACGCGTCGGGGTGCGGATGCCGCGGGCTGCTCAGACAGTTCTTGCTCGGTCACACACCCATCCTAGTGGAGACGCCCTCTGCAACGGCGGTGCACGTGGGCGAACGACGAAACGCTCCGCTCCCCTGCGCTAAAGTCGTAGACGCGACACACGAGCCGGCGTGGCGGAATGGCAGACGCGGAGCACTCAAAATGCTTTGTCCGAAAGGGCGTGTGGGTTCGAGTCCCACCGCCGGCACCTTCAAGTGATCTCGACGCGGACCGCGCCGCCGAGCAGCCTGCCCTCGTCCTACGCTGAGGTCGTGGAGATCGAGCAGAGATCGTTGGGTCCGGTGCGCATCGCGTGGACGGACGCCTCGTTCGTCGACGCCGATCTGGACGCGATCATGCGGCGGCTGGGAGGCGACCAACTCCATCGCTACCGACAGCTCGATGCGGTGAGAGCACGACGCTTCGCCACCGGGCGCCTCCTGCTGACGGCACTCGTTGCCCCCACCCACGACGGAGCGACGACGATCTCGAGTGTCTGCGCGCACTGCGGTGGCGACCATGGCCGCCCGCAGGTCGACGGCGCTCCCCTGGCGGTGAACCTCAGCTACGCGGGTGACATGGTGGTCGCTGCCGCCGTCCCCCGAATATCGGCATCCGCCGTGGGTATCGATGTCGAGCGTGTCTCGTCGGATGGCCCCGCCGGGTTACTCCGTGATCTCGCGCCCCTCTACGCGCCTCTTCCGCCGCCCACGCTGGAGCGTTGGACGGCATTCGAGGCGGTTGTGAAAGCGGACGGGCGGGGACTGAGGATCCCGCCCGCTGACGTCGCATTCGGTGAGGCATCCGCTCTGCTGCTCCCCGGCGGGCAGACCGTGAGAATCGCCGGCGAGCGAGTGGCGATCGAGGTTGCTCCCGCACCAGGGCCGCCCGGGCACACCGTCAGCATCGCTATCGTCGCTGCCTGAAGCGAGCCCCCTCTTCGGCAGCGATCAGGCCGCCCGCGCGGGCAGCGCGGGGAGACGCGGCTCGCTCACCCAACTGTGGATGAGTTGGGCCAACGGCACGCCCGTCACTTCCTCCGCGAGGGCGACGAAGTCATCGGTCGTAGCGGTCTTGCCTGCGAAGCGTCCCGCCCACGCGTGGAGAAGCCGGAAGAAGAGCAGTTCGCCGACCGTGCGACGGATGGCGTGCAGAGTGAGTGCGCCCCGCTTGTAGATCCGATCATCGAACATCAGGTCCGGCCCGGGATCGCCGAGCACGATGTCCTGAGCGAGCAGACGAAGTCGCGCATGGTGCATCAGTGCCTTCTCGTCTGCGGTGGGTCCTCCGGAGCGCTCCGACCAGATCCATTCTGCGTAGCAGGCGAACCCCTCGTTGAGCCAGATGTCACGCCACTGGGAGAGACCGACACTGTTCCCGAACCACTGATGAGCGAGCTCATGCGCGATCAGTCGCCGCGATCCGCCGAGTCCGTCGGCGTGGTTGGCCCCGTAGATGCCGACGCCCTGCGCTTCGAGCGGGATCTCGAGTTCGTCCTCGGTCACCACGACGCGATAGTCCGGCAGCGGGTAGGGGCCGAACGACTCCTCGAAGACCTTCATCATCGCGGGAAGGTCTTCGAAATCGGCGAGTACCCGGCTCTCAATCGCTTGCGGATAGTGAATCTCCCCCCGCACTGCGGAGAACGGGATCGGCTTCGCCAGGTAGCGTCCGATCTGGACTGTCGCGAGGTACGTCGCCGTGGGGATATCGCGGCGGAACGTCCACGTCGTCTTTCCCCCGCGGGTCGACGACGTCGTCGCGCCTCCGGCGATGACGGTGTAGGCGGACTCCGTGGTGAAGGTGAGCAGGTAGGTCGCCCTGTCGGAGGGCAGATCGTTGCACGGGAACCACGTGGGTGCGCCGGTCGGCTGCGAGGCGACGATCACGCCGTCTTCCAGCTCCTCCCAGCCGATGGTTCCCCATCGGGACCTTCGCGGACGAGGCGCACCCGCGTAGACGACCGACACGGAAAAACGTTCTCCTGGTTCCCACGTCGTGCCCAGGGAGACGCGCAGCTTGCGGTCGCTCTGATGGAAGGCGAGCTTCCTCCCCGCCGCGCTCACCTTCGAGGCGCGGAGCCCGACGAGATCGAGGGACAATGACGACGTCGCCGCGCGCACATATCCACTCACCGTGGCAGTGCCGCTGAGCCGATTGGTGGAGACCTTGTAGTCGAGTTCGAGTTCGTAGTGCTCGATGCTCAGATTCGGGTCGCCGCTTTGAGGTGTGTACGGGTCACCGCTCATGCGTCCGCAGACTGATAGGCGCGCACCTTGACGGCTCGCCACGGTCCGATCGGATTACCGCTCCATCTGCTGCCCTCGGGGACGGATTCGCCCCTCATGACCAGGGACGCGGGGCCCACCGTGGCATTGGCACCGATCGATGCTGCCGGAAGAATCACGCTGTGCGGGCCGAGGGTCGCCCCGGGCTCGAGCGTCACGGTGTCAGTACTCATGACTCGATCATGGAACAGATGGGTCTGAACCACACAACCGCGGTTGACGGTCGCCCCGTCTCCGAGTGTCACGAGATCGGGTTCCGGTAGCCAATAGCTGTCGGTCCAGACACCGCGACCGACCTTGGCGCCGAGCGTGCGCAACCACAGAGCGAGAGCCGGTGTGCCCGCTGCCGCGTTGGCGAACCAGGGAGCGGCGACCATCTCCGTGAACGTGTCAGAAACCTCGGTGCGCCAGATGAAGCTCGACCAGAGCGGGTGCTCCCCCGGTCTGATCCGACCGACGAACACCCACTTCGCCGACGTGCTGATGGCCGCCGCGACGGCGCCGGCGCCCAGAACCACCGCGCCGGACACTGCGACGGTGGGGCCGATGCCCCACGCCTCGATCATTCCGGCGAGCACGAACAGAACCGTCAGTCCGATCGCGCAGCTGACGACGACGGGGATGAAGCGGCACAGCTCCCAAAGGGTGCGGGCCACTCGAAGGCTCCGTCGTGGCCGGAACGTGCGCTCGAGGTCGGCATCGTTGACGACTCGTCTCAGTCTCATCGCTGGCGAACCCAACCACGAAGAACCCGGCTTGGACTTCTCCGGGGCCACCGAGAGCACGGCGACGAGACCGTCTCGCGGAACACGGTGCCCCGGACCCGCCATCCCCGAGTTGCCGAGGAAGGCACGCTTGCCGATGCGCGCACGGTCGATGCGCATCCATCCACCCTTGAGCTCGTAGGTGGCGACCATGGTGTCATCGGCGAGGAACGCACCGTCGTCGATCGTGGTCATGGACGGAATCAGCAACACCGTGGATGCTTCGACATCTCGACCCACCTTCGCTCCGAGCATCCGCAGCCAGACCGGTGTGAAAAGGCTCGAGTACAGCGGGAAGAGGACCGTGCGAGCCGAGTCGAGGAGACGCTCCGTCGTCCAGGCCTGCCAGGCGACGCGCCCGCGGATGGGATGGATGCCTTCGACCAGACCGATCGACAGCAGCCTCGTCAAGATCAACACGGCGCCGGCCAGGTTGGTGCCCGCGGCAACAGTCGCGGGCGCCAACCACGCGGCGACGGCGGGAAGGGCGTCGACGATCGATGCGGATCCACGGATGCCCTGGGCGATGACGACGGCGCCGACGGCGTAGGCGAGGTAGGGCAGCAGGCCCAGGCCCGCGGACGATGCCCCGTACACCCAGAGCCAGCGTCGCGGAGCCGGCGGCCTTTCCGGTGCCAGCGGTGTCGACGTTCCGCCCACCCGAACAGCGGGTGAGCCTGCCCATCTTTGCCCGGCGCGCACGCGCCCGAACACGGCGGAGCCGGGCGCGATCTCGGCGTTCCTGCCGATGCGCGCTCCCGGCGCAAGGGTGCTGCGCGCGCCGATGGTGGCGCCGGCACCGATGCGGATACCGCCGATGCGGACGGTGTCGCCGTCGATCCAGTATCCGGACAGATCGACCTCCGGCTCGATGGCGGCGCCCTCGGCGATGTCGAGCATTCCGGTGACCGGCGGGAGCGCGTGCAGATCGACGTGAGGGCCGACCTTCGCTCCGAGCGCCCGCGCGTAGTACGTGACCCAGGGAGCGCCCGCGAGGCCGACGGGATCGATCCGATGCGCGATCTGCTCCGCAAGCCACAGCCGCAGCCGCAGATGCACCCCGCCACCGCGTGGATGATCGCCCGGCCTCACTCCGCGGAGGAGGAGCCGCGAGATCCCCGCCGAGAGCGCCATACGCCCGACGGGCGTGACGAAGATGAGCAGGCCGACGATGATCGCCCATGCTGGCGCCTCGGGAAGGAAATCGAACCCCGGAACCAGCCGCAGGATCCAGCTGGCGGTGAGTAGCCAGAGCGTCCACCGCAGCCCCGTGAGGATGAAGAGCGGGAGGCTCGCGATGGTCTGCACCCACTGCATCGATCTCGGCGTCGGATGCGCGGTACTGAAGACGTCGGACACTTCGCCCTCGATGGACTCGTCTTCGACGGCATCCGCCATCTGTCCCAGCCGCGGCAGGTCGTAGACGTCGGCCATGGTGAATTCGGGCGCGCGAACGCGGATGCGGGAGACCAGTTGTGCTGCGGCGAGGGATCCTCCGCCGAGCTGGAAGAAATCCGCCTTCTCATCCGCCGGACGGATGCCGAGCACAGCGACCCACTGCTCTGCGAGCCAGGCCGCCGTTCCGGACAATGGCGAATCGGAGGCATCCGTGGCGCCCAATGGCCAGGGCAGAGCTGCCTTGTCGACCTTGCCCGAGGTGCGCACCGGTAGCTCGTCGAGCACGGCGAGCACCGGAATCAGCGGTGCCGGTAGCGTGTCGGCGAGTTCGGCGCGGGCGGTCTGGCGGTCGAAGCCCTCTGCGGGGACGACATATCCGACGAGCAGCGGAACTCCGGCGTCGGAGCGCTGCACGACGACGGTGGCGGCGGACACGGCCGTCAGCGCCTGCAACGCCGTCTCGACCTCGCCCAGTTCGATGCGTCGTCCGCCCACCTTGACCTGATCGTCGGCGCGACCTTGGAAGAGCAGGCCCTCCGGATCCGCCCGCACGAGATCGCCCGAGCGGTAGGCACGCGCCCAGCCGAGGCTCGGCATCGGAGCGTATTTCTCCGCATCCTTTGCAGGGTCGAGATAGCGGGCGAGTCCGACGCCGCCGATGATCAACTCGCCGATCTCACCGTCTGCGACCGGGTGTCCGTCACTGTCCACGACAGCCAACATCCACCCGTCGAGGGGCAGCCCGATCCGTACCGGACCCGCTCCCTGCATGAGCGCCGCACACGCCACGACGGTAGCCTCCGTCGGACCGTAGGTGTTCCAGAGCTCACGGTCATCGGCGACGAGCCGAGCCACGAGTTCCGGCGGACACGCCTCGCCCCCGAAGATCAGAAGACGGACGTTCTCGATGGCATCCTGCGGCCAGAGAGCCGCGAGCGTGGGCACCGTGGAGACGACGGTGATGCCGTGCCCGAGCAGCCAGGGCCCGAGGTCTTCGCCCGAACGCACGAGCGCCCGCGGCGCGGGGACCAGACATGCCCCGTGCCGCCACGCGAGCCACATCTCCTCACACGAGGCATCGAAAGCGACGGAGAGGCCGGCGAGCACCCGATCGCCCGGGCCCAGCGGTGCTTCCTGCAGGAAGCACCGCGCTTCAGCATCGACGAAGGCCGCGGCCGAGCGATGCGTCACGGCAACGCCCTTGGGCACTCCGGTCGACCCCGAGGTGAAGATGATCCATGCGTCGTCGTCGACCGTCGGCAAAGGGGGTGTGAACAGCGTGGTCGAACTGGGATGCGGGACATCGCCTTCGAAGAGTCGCGTGGGCGAGGAGCCCGCTCCTGACGCCGCACGCCGTTCATACGAACCGGCTCCGGTGATCACGCCTGCGACGCCTGCTTCGCCGAAGACGAGCTCGGCCCGTTCCTCGGGATCGTCGGCATCGACGGGAACATACGCCGCGCCCGCCGCCATGACGGCGAGGATCGACACATAGAGTTCGCGATCGCCGGACGGCATGCGCACACCGACTCGATCACCTGCCCTCACGCCGTTGTCGTGGAGTCGCGCAGCGGTCTGCCACACGAGAGCCAACAACTCGGCGTAGCTCAGTGCCCCGTCAGCGTCTTCGAGCGCGGAGGCCTGCGGATGCTGCCGCGCCGAGGTGCTCAGGATGTCGATCAGGGTGCGTGGATCGGTGGTGGCTTCCGCCCGGTTCAGGTACTCCTGCATGACGCGGGTCAGACCGACAGAAGTGCGACCAGCTGCGCTTTGTTGAGTCGCGAGAACCCGGTGTGTCCGGCGTCGCGTGCTCGAGCGCGCAGCTGGGCGACTGTGTGGACGGAGAGGTCGGCGGCAGAGGCCGCCGGCTCCTCGGGCGTCTGCGGGTCTGCGTTCTCGGCGCGCTTCTCGGCGGCCTTCTTCGCTGCCTTCTTCGCTGCTTTCTCGCCCGCTTCCGCCTCGGATGCCAGGCGGGACTCGATCTTGTCCGCGGCCTTCTCGATGCGTCCGATGGCTGCGATGGCCTTCTTCTCGACCTTTCGGGGGCGGCGCACGATCTTCTTCTGCTTCACATTCGCAGCATCCTTCGCGTCATCGGCGAGCTCACGCAGCCTCTTCGCGTCCTTCTTCGGCAGCGTCTTGCTGAGCCGCTTCGCGCCCTTCGCCGCCTCCGCCGCGGCGTCCAACGCCGCATTCGCGGACTTCACTGCCTTTGTTGTCTTCGCCATGATGACTCTCTTCACTACGCCGGTGCCGCCGCAGATGACGACGGGGTTCATGCGGGGCACAGCGTACAGGTACGAGAAGAACGCCGATCAAACTCCGATCCGCACGCGCCTTCCGCTCTACTGCCCGACATGTGCGGGGCGTACGATGCGAGCGTGGCAACGAAAATAGATCCCCAGGAAATCGTCAAACAGGTCACCACCCGAGTCGCCGAGAGGAATCCTGGCGTCGCATACGAGCACATCTCCTCGCTCGCGACCGAGGAACTCGCCAAGCTCGCCCACAGCAAAGTCACCGACTACTTCACCGTCCTGACCGAGCGTGCGGTGCGCAAGCGACTCAAGGACTGACACCGCGGATAGCAGCGTCACGATGTGGCCTGCGGGGCTAGGGCTTCTCGTCGGCTCCGGTCACGAGGATCGCCAGTTCGGCGATCACGCGGGGATTCGCGAGCACCCGGAAGTGACCCCCGGTGGCGAGACGCACATTCTTGGCGCCGACGAGCTCGCTTCCCTCCGGGATGTGGGGATCGAACGCGGCATAGACCGACACGATCCGCGCGTTGACGTCGACCTGGCGTGAGAGCTCGACGATGCCGGGGTCGTCGGGCGAAAACGCCCGCAGCGTGCGCACGGGAAGACGTCGTGCATAGCGGGAGCCCCCGAACGGCGTGGCGACGGCGAGCATGGCTCGGATGCGCGGTGCCGACTCCCCCATCATCACGCGTTTGCCCGCGAGGCCGCCCTTGCTGTGCGCGACCAGGATGACGTCGCTCAGATCGCGCTGCCGCAGGTAGTCGTCGACCAGCGCCGCCATCTCGGAGACCGGGCGCTGGTTGCGCTCGAGGCTGTCCAGCACATGCACGCCGTGACCCTGAGCGTGGAGCCGGGCCACCAGCGGCTGCATGAACCGCCACGTCTCGTAAACCCCGGGAAGGATCAGGATCGGCGCCCTCGCGCCGTCGACGAAAGCATCCGCCCTGGTCCGGCTCACGAAGGCGCGCACCTGCCAGATGGCCGCATACGCATAGTCCGCCACCCACCAGGCGAACTTCTTGATCCCGTTGATCATGAGATCCGCGTCACCGTCATGGCGCCGCGCGCATTCGTGTGGCGGCGGGAAAAGCACATGTCGGCAATCTATCCGGCGTGCGCGTCGAGCAGAAAGCGGCTTGACGGAGCGCAGCAATTCCTTCTGCGGATACGACGGAGGGGGCGGAGCCGAAGCCCCGCCCCCTCCGTGATGCTCGAGGTCAGACGCCCGCCTTGTAGACGGGGGCTGCGCCGTTGACGGCGTCGCCGACCTTGTGCACGCGGATGTCGTTGGTCGACCCGATGATTCCGGGAGGGGACCCGGAGATCACGACGACCTTGTCGCCTTCGGCCGCGAGGCCGTTGCCGAGAAGATACTCATCGACCTGCATGTACATCAGGTCGGTGTGCTGCACCATGTCGACGAGCGTCGAGTGGATGCCCCAGGTGAGCGCCATGCGGCGACGGATGTCGGGCTCGGGCGTGAACGCCAGCATCGGGATGCGCGAACGCAGTCGCGAGAGACGACGAGCGCTGTCACCGGACTGCGTGAAGACGCAGAGGAACTTGGCATCCACGAACTCGGCGACCTCGAGGGCCGCGAGGGTGATCGCACCACCCTGCGTGCGCGGCTTCGCCGTGAGCGGCGCGATGCGCTCCAGGCCGTGCTCTTCGGTCGACTCGATGATCCGAGCCATGGTCTCGACCACGACGACCGGGTAGTCTCCGACGCTGGTCTCGCCGGAGAGCATGACCGCGTCGGCGCCATCGAGCACGGCGTTCGCGACGTCCGAGGTCTCGGCGCGGGTCGGGACGGGGCTGTTGATCATCGACTCGAGCATCTGCGTCGCGACGATGACCGGCTTCGCGTTGCGACGAGCGAGCTCGACGGCGCGCTTCTGCACGATCGGAACCGCCTCGAGCGGCAGTTCCACGCCCAGGTCGCCGCGGGCGACCATGATGGCGTCGAAGGCATCGACGATGCCCTCGAGAGCATCGACGGCCTGGGGCTTCTCGACCTTGGCGATGACGGGGACGCGCACGCCCTCTTCCGCCATGATCTCGTGCACGCGGGTCACGTCTTCGGCGTTGCGCACGAACGAGAGGGCGATCAGGTCGGCGCCGATGCGCAGGCCCCAGCGAAGGTCGTCTTCATCCTTCTCGCTCAGCGCGGGCACGTTGACGGCCACACCGGGAAGGTTGATGCCCTTGTTGTTCGAGACCGCACCGGCGACGATCACGCGGGTGGTCACGGTGACGCCGTCGGTCTCGACGACCTCGACGCGCACCTTGCCGTCATCGATGAGCAGGAAGTCGCCCGGCTTGACGTCGTGGGGCAGGCCCTTGAACGTGGTGCCGCAGATGTCCTTGTTGCCGATGATGTCTTCGGTGGTGATCTTGAAGATGTCGCCCTTGGCGAGCTCATACGGCCCGTTCTCGAACTTGCCGAGACGGATCTTCGGGCCCTGGAGGTCGACCAGGATCGCGACCGCGCGGCCCGAGTCCTCGGCTGCGCGACGGACGTTCGCGTAGTTGTTCTCGTGCACGGAGTAGTCACCGTGGCTGAGGTTCAGGCGGGCGACGTCCACGCCGGCGTCGATCAACGCACGCACGGTCTCATAGGTGGAAGTTGCGGGGCCCAGTGTGGCGACGATTTTCGCGCGTCTCAACAGAATCTCCAGGGTAGAGGGGGATAAAAACTCGGGCGACGGTGCCGCCGCTCAGCCTACGCGGGCTGAAGGCCGATCGCGACATCGTGCGGTGCGACCGGCGAGGGCAGCACGGTCGTGCCCATCAGGTAGCTGTCGACGCTCGCGGCCGCGGCACGGCCTTCGGCGATCGCCCAGACGATCAGCGACTGACCGCGCCCCGCGTCTCCGGCGACGAAGACGCCCGGGATCGTCGACTCGTAGGACTCGTCGCGGCGGAATGCGCCGCGATCGGTGACCTGCGGGCGAGTCTCCTCGGTGAAGCCGTCCTGCTCGGGGCCGGTGAAGCCCATCGCGATGAGAACGAGGTCGGCGGGGATCTCGCGCTCGGAGCCGCTCTTGGGAACGCGACGTCCGTCGATGTACTCGGTCTCCGCTACGCGCAGCGCGCGCACCTCTCCGACCTCGTTCGAGAGGAACTCGACGGTCGACGCGAGGAAGACGCGTTCGCCGCCCTCTTCATGAGCGGACGATACCTCGAACACGGTCGGCATCATCGGCCACGGCTGGTGGTCGGGCCGCGTCTCGCTGGGCTGCTGGCCGATCGCGAGATTGGTCACGCTGAGCGCACCCTGACGGTGGGCGGTGCCGATGCAGTCAGCGCCGGTGTCACCGCCACCGATGACGATGACGTGCTTGCCCTCGGCGGAGATCTGGTCGGTCACCGTGTCACCTGCGACGGCGTGGTTCGACTCCACGAGGTACTCCATGGCGAAGTGCACGCCATCGAGGTCGCGCCCGGGGATCGCGAGATCACGCGGCACGGTCGATCCGGTCGCGATGACGACGGCGTCGTACCGCGCGCGGAGGTCGGCCCAGGTGATGTCCTTGCCGATCTCGACGCCGGCGCGGAAACGCGTGCCCTCTTCCTGCATCTGACGCAGGCGGGATTCGAGCTGGCCCTTCTCCATCTTGAAGTCCGGGATGCCGTAACGGAGGAGCCCGCCGATACGGTCGTCGCGCTCGAAGACCGCGATCGTGTGACCGGCGCGCGTGAGCTGCTGCGCGGCGGCGAGACCCGCGGGACCGGAGCCGACCACCGCGACGGTCTTGCCGGTGAGGCGTGCCGGCGGCTGGGGTTCGACCCATCCCTTGGCGAAGGCCTCATCGATGATCGAGACCTCGATCTGCTTGATGGTGACGGCCGGCTGGTTGATGCCGAGCACGCACGAGCTCTCGCAGGGAGCGGGGCACAGGCGACCCGTGAACTCCGGGAAGTTGTTCGTGGCGTGGAGGCGGTCGATCGCCGCACGGCCTTCGCCGCGCCAGGTGAGGTCGTTCCACTCCGGGATCAGGTTGCCCAGGGGGCAGCCCGAGTGGCAGAACGGCACGCCGCAGTCCATACACCGGCCGGCCTGACGACGCAGCACGGCCTTGTCGCCGGGCTCGTAGACCTCTTTCCAGTCCATGATGCGGACGGGCACCGGGCGGCGAGCAGGAACCTCGCGCTCGGTGACCTTCAGAAAACCTTTGGGATCAGCCACCGGTCACCTCCAGGATGCGGTTCCAGACGATGTCGCCATCGGGATCGATTCCCTCGGCCAGTGCTTCTTCGCGCATGCTGCGCACCGCGGCGAAGTCGCGCGGAAGCACCTTCACGAACTCTGAGGCGACCGTCTCGAAACGACCCAGGAGGTCGGATGCGAGCGGTGACGCCGTGCGTTCGACGTGTTCGACGAGCAGACTGCGCAGGACCTCGAGGTCCGCACGGTCGAGCGACTCCAGCAGGAGCTCGCCGCTGCCCAGGGACTGCGCGTTGATCTTCGCGGTGTCGAGGGCGTGGACGTACGCCACTCCCCCGGACATTCCGGCACCGAAGTTGCGTCCGGTCGTGCCGAGGATCACTGCGAGCCCACCGGTCATGTATTCGAGGGCGTGGTCGCCGACACCTTCGACGACCGCCGTCGCGCCGGAGTTGCGCACGAGGAAGCGTTCGCCGACGACGCCGGAGATGAACATCGTTCCCGACGTCGCGCCGTAACCGATGACGTTGCCCGCGATGACGTTCTGCTCCGGGGCGATCTGCGAGGCGCGGGGCGGCCGGATGGTGATGTCACCACCCGAGAGTCCCTTGCCGACGTAGTCGTTGGCGTCGCCCTCGAGTCGCAGCACGATTCCCGGCGGCAGGAACGCGCCGAGCGACTGCCCTGCGGTGCCCAGCAGCGTCACATCGATGGTTCCGCGGGCGAGGCCCGCGGCTCCGTGGCGCGCGGTCACCTGGTGTCCGAGCATGGTTCCGACCGCACGCTCGGTGTTGGCGATCGGCAGCTCCACCACGACGGGCTCTCCGTTGAGGAGTGCGCCCTTCGCGATGTCGATGAGCTGCACGTCGAAGTGCTTCTCGAGCTCGTGGTCCTGCGTGCGACCGCTCCGGCGGGGTTCGCCCGCGGGGAACGCGGGGCCTTCGAGCACCGGGCTCAGGTCGAGACCGTCGGCCTTCCAGTGTTCGATCGCCGTGTTGGTCTCGAGCAGTTCGGAGCGTCCAACGATCTCATCGATCGACCGGTAGCCGAGCTCTGCGAGGAGTTCGCGCACCTCTTCGGCGATGAACTCCATGAAGTTGACGACGAACTCCGGCTTACCGGTGAACCGCTCGCGCAGCGCCGGGTTCTGGGTCGCGACACCGACGGGGCACGTGTCGAGGTGGCAGACGCGCATCATGATGCATCCGCTGACCACCAGAGGAGCCGTCGCGAAGCCGAATTCCTCTGCACCGAGCAGCGCGCCGATGATGACGTCGCGACCGGTCTTGAGCTGGCCGTCGACCTGCACCACCACACGGTCGCGCATGCCGTTGAGCATGAGCGTCTGCTGGGTCTCGGCGAGGCCGAGCTCCCACGGCGTGCCCGCGTGCTTGAGCGAGTTCAGCGGGCTGGCGCCCGTTCCGCCGTCGTGGCCGGAGACCAGAATGACGTCGCTGAGTGCCTTGGCGACACCGGCCGAGACCGCGCCGATTCCCGACTGGCTGACGAGCTTGGTGTGGATGCGGGCGTCCGGGTTGGCACGCTTCAGATCGAAGATCAGCTGCTTGAGGTCTTCGATCGAGTAGATGTCGTGGTGCGGCGGCGGCGAGATGAGGCCCACACCGGCCGTCGCGTGGCGCGTGCGCGCCACCCACGGGTACACCTTCGTCGGAGGCAGCTGACCGCCCTCGCCGGGCTTGGCGCCCTGAGCGAGCTTGATCTGGATGTCGTCCGCCTCGGTCAGGTAGAGGCTCGTGACGCCGAAGCGTCCCGATGCCACCTGCTTGATCGAACTGCGTCGGGCGGGGTCGACGAGACGGTCGGGATCTTCGCCGCCCTCTCCTGTGTTCGACTTGCCGCCGATCGAGTTCATGGCGACCGCGAGGGTCTCGTGCGCTTCCTGCGAGATCGAGCCGTAGCTCATCGCGCCCGTCGAGAACCGCTTGACGATCGCGGAGACGGGCTCGACCTCATCGATCGGGACGGGCCGACGAGTACCGGTGCGCAGCGAGAACATCCCGCGGAGCGTCTTCAACTCGGCGGCCTGATCGTCGACGAGCTTCGTGTACTCGCGGAAGATGTCGTACCGACGGTTGCGGGTCGAGTGCTGCAGCTTGAAGACCGTCTCGGGGCTGAACAGGTGCGGAGACCCGTCGCGACGCCACTGGTACTCGCCGCCGGTCCACAGACGCTCGTGCGCGCGCGCCGCCTCGTCTTCGGGGTAGGCGTAGTCGTGGCGCGCCTGGTTCTCGGCGAAGACCTGCTCGATGCCGATGCCGCCGAGCTTCGACTCGGTGCGCGTGAAGTACGCGTCGATGAAGTCCTGGCTGAGGCCGACCGCCTCGAACACCTGGGCGCCCGCGTAGGACGACACCGTCGAGATGCCCATCTTCGACATGATCTTGAGCACGCCCTTGCCGAGCGCGTAGATCAGATTGCGGACGGCCTTCTCCGGCGTGATTCCGGTGATGTAACCGGTGCGTGCGAGGTGCTCGACGGTCTCCATCGCGAGATACGGGTTGATGGCGGATGCCCCGTACCCGATGAGCGTGGCCACGTGATGAACCTCGCGCACGTCGCCGGCTTCGACGATCAGGCCGACCTTCATCCGGTTCTCGCGGCGGATGAGGTGGTGATGCACGGCCGCCACCATGAGCAGCGACGGGATCGGAGTGAGGTCCTTGTTCGAGTCGCGGTCCGACAGGATGATGAACTCGGCACCGTCTTCGATCGCCTGGTCGACCTCGGCGCACATCTCGTCGAGTCGATCGGTGAGCGTCTGGGGCCCGGCGTCGAAGTGGTAGAGACCGCGGATGGTCGCGCTCGAACGGTCGGGCAGCGCCTTGTCGATGTGACGGATCTTCGCGAGCTCGTCGTTGTCGATCACCGGGAAGTCCAGCGAAACGGTGCGGGTGTGCTCGGGACCCCACGAGAGAAGGTTGCTCTCGGGGCCCAGGCCGAGCTTGAGGCTCGTGACGACCTCTTCGCGGATCGAGTCCAGCGGCGGGTTCGTCACCTGGGCGAACTGCTGCGTGAAGTAGTCGAAGAGCAGGCGCGGACGCTTGCTGAGCACGGCGATCGGCGTGTCGGAGCCCATCGCTCCGAGCGGCTCGGCGCCGTTCTGCCCCATCGGCGTGAGGAGGATGCGAACCTCTTCCTCGGTGTAGCCGAAGGTGCGCTGACGACGCGTGATCGATGCCGGCGGGTGCACGATGTGCTCGCGCTCGGGAAGCTCGGCGAGCCGTACGGCGCCGGCATCCAACCACTCCTGCCACGGCTGGAGCGTCGAGAGCTCGCGCTTGATCTCGTCGTCCTCGACGATGCGGCGCTGCGCCGTGTCGACCAGGAACATCTTGCCTGGACGCAGGCGCCCACGACGCTTGATGCGCTCGGGTTCGAACGTGAGCACGCCCGTCTCCGAGCCGATCACGATCAATCCGTCGGTCGTCTCGGTCCAGCGACCGGGACGGAGACCGTTGCGGTCGAGCGTGGCGCCCACGAGCGTGCCGTCGGTGAAGATCAGCGCCGCCGGGCCGTCCCACGGCTCCATCTGGTTCGAGTGGTACTCGTAGAACGAGCGCAGCTCCGGCGTGATGTCGGTCTGCTTCTCGTATGCCTCGGGCACCATCATCATGATCGCGTGCGGAAGGCTGCGACCGGTCAGCGTGAGTAGCTCCAGCACCTCGTCGAACGATGCCGAGTCGCTGGCGCCGTCGGTGCAGATCGGCAGGAGAGGTGCGACATCGCCCAGCAGCTCGGATTCGAGCTGGGACTGCCGTGCACGCATCCAGTTGCGGTTGCCGCCCACGGTGTTGATCTCACCATTGTGCGCGAGCATCCGCAGCGGCTGCGCGAGCGGCCACGACGGGAAGGTGTTCGTCGAGTACCGGGAGTGCACGACGGCGAGCTCGGAGGCGAAACGCTCGTCCTGCAGATCGGGGTAGAACGGCTCGAGCTGCAGGGTGGTGACCATGCCCTTGTAGCCGAGCGTGCGGCTCGAAAGCGAGACGAAGTACGCCCCCATCTCGTGGCCCGCGCGCTTGCGCAGACGGTAGGCGACACGATCGAGCGCGATGCCCGTGAGCGGTGCATGCGCGTGGGTCGTTCCACCGGCACTCACGAAGAGCTGCTCGAAAGCGGGACGCGCCTCGTCGGCGAGCTTGCCCAGGTTCTCGTTGGCCGTGGGCACGCTGCGCCACCCGAGGACGCGCAGGCCCTCGGCGCGGGCGATCTTCTCGATGCCGGCCTTCTGCTGACGACGCTCTCCCGAGTCGCGCGGCAGGAAGGCGAGACCGGCGGCATACTCGCCGACCGGGGGGAGGTCGAAGTCGGTGACCGCTCGGAGGAATGCGTCCGGCATCTGCGTGAGGATGCCCGCTCCGTCTCCGGTGCCGGCGTCAGAGCCGATCGCACCGCGGTGCTCCAGGTTGCGCAGCGCTTCCAGCGCCAACGCGATGATGTCGTGCCCGGCGTGGCCGCGCAGGGTCGCGACCATGGCGAGGCCGCAGGCGTCCTTTTCGAACGCGGGGTTGTACATGCCCTGTTTCGGGGGATATGCGCCGGAAGCGCCGTAAGGGGGCTGGAAGTACACCAGTTACCGTCCTCAGATATTCAAGTGACACCGGGGACGACGTCGGCCCGCTCGTTCAGTGCAATGGTTCTCACGCCACGAGGTGGCGGCTTTATCGGGAGCCGTTCTCGCTCGTGGGAGCGGTGCTTGTGGCGGTAGCTCCTGCGGTGACCTCGTCTGCCGGAGGCTCGCTCACGTCGACGAAGTCAGAGGGATTGTTCTGCGATTGTACATCAGCGTCGTCCAGGTCCTTCCGTCCGCGTCCTGCGACGTACGGCGAAGGCTCGAGGCCGAGGTGACGGCGGTTCTGCACGATGAGGATCGCGATACCGACAACGATGCCGATGATCGACGCCCAGACGTTGCTGCGCAGGCCCAGGATGATCTCGCTCGGGTCGATGCGGATCGACTCCCAGACGACACGTCCGGCGCTGTACCAGATGAGGTAGATCGCGAACAGGCGGCCCCACTGGAAGAACAGCTTGCGGCCGAGCCAGAGCAGCACGAGCACGCCCAGACCGTTCCAGAGCACCTCGTACAGGAACGTGGGGTGGAAGAGCGTGCCTTCGGGCAGACCGGGAGGGAATGCGCTGTTCGTGGACTCGATCTCGAGTCCCCACGGCAGGTCGGTCGGGAGGCCGAAGAGCTCGTGATTGAACCAGTTGCCGAAACGGCCCATCGCCTGCGCGAGGAGCAGTCCCGGGGCGAGAGCGTCGGCGAAGGTCCAGAAGCGGATGCCCGTCCACTTGCAGCCGAGATACGCACCGATCGCGCCACCGATGAGGGCGCCGAAGATGGCGATGCCGCCCTCCCAGATCGCCCAGACGGAGCCGGGCTCGAACGGGTTCCAGGTGTTCTTGCCCTCGCCGAAGTAGAAGTTCGGGTGGGTGAGCACGTGGAAGATGCGCGCGCCGATGATCGCGAGCGGCACGGCGAGGATCGAGATGTCGATCACGACCCACGGCTCTGCTCCGCGCTTGGTGAGGCGGTGATTCGTCAGCAGCGTTGCGGCGATGATGCCGGCGATGATGCAGAGGGCGTAGAAGTGGATACGCACCGGGCCGAGGTCGATGAAGGCGACCGGAGGGCTCGGGATGCTGGCGAGCACACCGTTGACGGTGCTGTGGAGCGCGAAGGGCATGAGTGCGATTCTAGTTCTCGAGAAGGGAGCGTGACGACGACGTGCCGTCCGCCAGGGTTCGTGTGACCTCGGCCAGGGCGGGAAGACCGCCGTCGCGCAGCGCGCGGACCAGTGCGGTACCCACGATCGCGCCGTCGGCGTACTCCGACACGGCGGCGATCTGGTCGGCGGTGGAGATTCCGATACCGACGCACGCACGCGTGGCGCCGTGATCGCGCAGGCGACCGACGAGGGTGCGAGCGGCGCGGTCGAGTTCGGTCCGCTCCCCCGTGATGCCCATGGTCGACACCGTGTAGACGAAGCCCGTCGACGAGCGCACGACCAGGTCGAGACGCTCATCCGATGATGTCGGAGCGGCGAGGAACACACGGTCGAGGCCGGTGCGCTCGCTCGCGCTGATCCACTCGTCTGCGACCTCGGGCGTGATGTCCGGGGTGATGAGACCCGCTCCGCCTGCGGCGAGCAGATCGTCGGCGTACCGGTCGATCCCGTACTGCACCACAGGGTTCCAGTAGGTCATCACCAGCACGGGGACGTCGGTGGCGGCCGTGATCGCGCGGATCGCGGTGAAGAGGTCTGCCATGCGGAAGCCCGCGGCGAGAGCCGCCGTCGTCGCCTCCTGGATGACGGCGCCGTCCATCACCGGGTCGCTGTAGGGCGGGCCCAGCTCGATGATGTCGACGCCGTTCTCGGCGAGCGTGATCGCGGCCTGGATGCTCGTCTGCAGATCGGGATATCCCACGGGGAGGTAGCCGACGAACACACTGCGCCCCGCTGCCTCCGCCTTCTGGAACGCGGCTTCGACCTTGCTCACTGGGCTCCCCCGTCGGCTGCGGCCTCGTCGTAGAGGCGGAAGTACCTCGCGGCCGTATCCATGTCCTTATCGCCACGGCCCGACAGGCACACGGCGATGACGGCATCCGCACCGAGCTCGGGTGCGAGGCGGAGCGCTCCGGCCAGGGCGTGAGCGGACTCGATCGCCGGAATGATCCCTTCGGTACGGCTCAGCAGACGCAACGCCTGCATGGCCTCGTCGTCGGTGGCGGGGATGTACTCCGCACGACCGAGGTCGGCGAGCCACGAGTGCTCGGGACCCACTCCGGGATAGTCCAGTCCGGCCGAGATGGAGTGCGATTCCACGGTCTGACCGTCGTCATCCTGCAGCACGTAGGTGCGCGAGCCGTGCAGGATGCCGGGGCGCCCGCGCTCGATCGACGCGGCGTGCTTGGGCGTGTCGACGCCGTCGCCGGCGGCTTCCACCCCGTAGAGCTTCACGCCGTCGTCGTCGAGGAACGCGTCGAACATGCCGATCGCGTTCGATCCGCCGCCGACGCAGGCGACGACCGCATCCGGAAGGCGTCCGACCTCGGCAAGAAGCTGCTCGCGCGCCTCTTCGCCGATGATCTTCTGGAAGTCGCGCACCATGGCGGGGAACGGATGCGGTCCTGCGGCCGTTCCGAAGATGTAGTTGGTGTTCTCGACAGACGCCACCCAATCGCGGTATGCGTCGTTGATCGCATCCTTGAGAGTGCGAGAGCCCGACGTGACCGGGACGACCTCGGCACCGAGCAGACGCATGCGGGCGACGTTGAGCGCCTGGCGCTCGGTGTCGACCTCTCCCATGTAGATCGTGCACTCCAGACCGAACAATGCCGCCGCCGTGGCCGTTGCGACACCGTGCTGGCCGGCACCGGTCTCGGCGATGACCCGGGATTTACCGAGCCGCTTGGTGAGCAGAGCCTGCCCGAGGACGTTGTTGATCTTGTGGGAGCCGGTGTGGTTCAGATCTTCCCGCTTGAGGAAGATGCGCGCGCCACCCGCGTGCTCGGCGAAACGCGGCACCTCGGTGAGCGCGGACGGACGACCGGCGTATGAGCTGAGCAAGTGGGCGAGCTCGGAGCGGAACGCGGGATCGGCGATCGCTTCTTCGTAGGCGACGGTCAACTCATCGATCGCCGCGATGAGGGATTCGGGCATGTAGCGGCCACCGTACGTGCCGAAGTACGGGCCGTGCTGGTCACGCAGGCTCATCAGACCTCCAGAAAGCTCTTGAGGGTGGCGACGGGGTCGCCCGTGACGAGCGCCTCGCCGATCAGGACGACGTCCGCTCCGGCGCCGCGGTAGTGCGCGACATCGGCGGGGGTCAGGACCGCGGACTCGGCGATCTTGACCGCGGTGGAGGGGATGCGGTCGACGAGACGACCGAACAGATCGCGATCGAGCTCGAGCGTCTTCAGATCACGGGCGTTGACCCCGATCAACGGGGCCCCCAGATCGATGGCGACGTCGAGTTCATCGGCGGAATGCGTCTCGACCAGTGGAGTCATTCCCAGCTCGCCGATGAAGCCGAAAAGGTCGCGCAGGACGGCGGGCTCGAGACCGGCGACGATCAGCAGCACCAGATCCGCCCCTGCGGCCCGGGCCTCGAGGACCTGGTAGCGCGTGGCGATGAAGTCCTTGCGCAGCACCGGAAGCGACACGCGGGCCGTGACGGCCTCCAGATCGGCCAGACTGCCGCCGAACCGGCGCTCTTCGGTGAGCACACTTATCGCGGACGCTCCCCCGATCTCGTACAGCGAAGCCTGCAGAGCGGGATCGGGGATCTCGGCGAGAGCACCGCGGGAGGGGCTCGCACGCTTGACCTCGGCGATGATCTTCACGCGCTCCGACGGTGCGAGGAATGCGAGGGCATCCTTCGCCGCAGGCCGAGCGAGAGCGACACGCTCGACATCGGCCAGGGGACGCGACAGGGCGCGACGCTCGGCGTCTGCGACAGCGCCGGCCGTCAGGTCGGCGAGAACCACTAGTGCGCCTTCGGCGAGTACTTGGGGCCCTTCACGCCGTAACCGGCCTTCGCCAGGATCCAGCCGACGAGAGCGCCGATCGGGATCAGCGCGGAGGAGATCCAGACGAACGTCGGCTGCTCGAAGCAGAACGCGACGGTGGCGAGAGTGAAGCCGAGCAGCATGATCACCACGGCGGTCCAGGCCGCCGGCGAGTGTCCGTGGCCGGGGTCAGCGATCGGGTTGGTCATGGTGTCCTCCGTGGAACGTCTGCGGGATCTGATTCAGTCTATCGGGGTCATCGGGTCGGATCGGTTCCGCGGGACAGGTCGTCCCAGGAATCGATCGCGTCCACCGGACCCTCGGTGTGCACGGGTGCGTCGGCCCCCGTGCGGTAACGGCGCCCACCGGTCTTCCATCGGCGCCAGGTGAAGAGCGCGAACACGGCGGCGGCGAGCAGAATGACCCACCCCACGAGAGCGAGCACCGGCCAGAACGACGGAGTGACGGAGGCGACGACGTCCGACACCGCTCCGATTCCGGCGAGCCCGGTGGCCTCTGTCACGGTGGGACCCACCGCGGCCAGAGGTACCGTCACCAGCAGCTGCAGCGTCGACCAGCCGAGGAACAGCGCTGCTGCCGCTGCGAGGATCGCAAAGACCAGCCGGAGAATCGGCCCGGCGATCGACAGGGCTGCTCCCAGCGCGAGCACGGCCAGGCTCAACGGAGCGAGCAGGACGAGAGCGGAGGCGCCGGGAACGAGGATCTCGGCGCCGGCGTCGGCGCGTTCGACCGTCAGCCAGGTCTGGGTCGAGGACACGATGCCGATCGCACCGGCGATCACGAATCCGGACAGGGTGAGCGAGCGCCCGCGCCGCGCGAGGCTCATACGGCTTCGCTCCCTGCGGTGGCCTCGAGGTCGGTCGTGTCGAAGCACGTTCGCGTGCCCGTGTGGCAGGCGGGTCCGGTCTGGTCGACCATCAGCAGGATCGCATCGCCATCGCAGTCCAGCCGTGCCTCGTGGACGACCTGGATGTGGCCGGACGTGTCGCCCTTGCGCCAATACTCCTGCCGCGAACGCGACCAGTACGTCGCGCGTCCGGACTTGAGCGTGCGTCGGAGCGCCTCCTCGTCGACCCACGCGAGCATCAGCACCTCGTGAGAGTTCCACTGCTGCACGATCACCGGGGCCAGGCCGTCGCCGTTCCAGGCGACCTGTCCGAGACGGGATTCCAGATCGGTCATCGGACCAGTACTCCTTCTGCGCGCAGCGCATCCTTCACGTCGCCGACGGTCAGCGCGCCGGTGTGGAACACACTCGCCGCGAGCACGGCATCCGCACCCGCATGAATGGCCGGCGCGAAGTGGTCGACGCTGCCGGCGCCGCCGGACGCGATGATCGGGACAGTGGCGACCTCGCGCATCAGGCGCACGAGCTCGAGATCGAACCCGTCGCGGGTGCCGTCGGCGTCGATGGAGTTGACCAGCAACTCACCGGCCCCGCGCTCCGCCGCCTCACGCGCCCACTCGAGCGCGTCGAGCGTGGTCTGCGTGCGCCCGCCGTGGGTGGTGACCACGAAACCGGACCTCGACGTGTCGGCGCGCTTCACATCGAGGGAGAGCACGAGGACCTGCGCACCGAAACGGTCGGCGATCTCGCCGATCAGGTCGGGGCGGGCGATGGCGGCGGAATTGACGCCGACCTTGTCGGCGCCGACCCCGAGCAGCCGCGCGACGTCGTCGACGCTGCGCACTCCTCCCCCGACCGTCAACGGCACGAACACCTGCTCAGCCGTGCGCTGCACGACGTCGTAGGTCGTGGCACGCGCGTCGACCGTGGCGGTCACATCGAGGAACGTGATCTCGTCGGCGCCCTGCGCCGCGTAGTGCCTGGCCAGTTCGACGGGATCGCCCATGTCGCGGAGGTTCTCGAAATTCACGCCCTTGACGACGCGGCCATCGGCGACATCGAGGCACGGGATGACTCGGCTCGCGAGGGCCATCAGAGTCTCGCGGCGTGGATGGCGGTGACGAGGAGCGCGCGGGCACCGAGCGCGTAGAGCTCGTCCATCAGCTGATTGACGCCCCGGCGCGGGATCATCACGCGCACCGCGACCCAGGCGGGATCACGGAGCGGCGAGATGGTCGGCGACTCGCGTCCGGGCGCGAGCGCCACGGCACGATCGACGAGCTCCGCAGGGAGGTCGTAGTCGAGGAGCACGAATCGGCGCGCCACCATCACACCGCGCAGGCGGCGGAGCAGCGTGTCCGTGCCCTCGGCGTCACCCGGACGGCTGATGAGCACGGCCTCGGACTCGAGGATCACGGGCCCGAAGATCTCCAGACCGGCTTGACGGAGCGTCGTGCCCGTCGAGACCACATCGGCCACGGCATCCGCCACGCCGAGTCGCACGGCGGACTCCACCGCTCCATCGAGCTGCACGAGTTCTGCAGTGACTCCGTGCTCGCGGAGGAAGGCGTCGACGAGACTCGGATAGGCCGATGCCACGCGCACACCGTCGAGGTCTTCGAGCGACGAGAAGGCGCCGGGAGGGCCTGCGAATCGGAAGGTCGACCCACCGAAGCCCAACTGCTCGATCTCACGAGCGGGCTGCTGGACGTCGAGCAGCAGGTCTCGGCCCGTGATGCCGACGTCCAGAGCGCCGGAGGCGACGTAGGTGGCGATGTCACGCGGACGGAGGAAGAAGAACTCGACGTCGTTGTCGGCGTCGATCACGTGGAGTGTCTTGGGGTCACGCCGGCCGGCGTAGCCCGCCTCGGCGAGCATCTCGGCAGCGGTCTCGGCGAGCGAGCCCTTATTGGGAACGGCAATGCGCAGCATGTCTGGCTTTCAGATCGAATCGGGATGGGCGGAGCGCATCACAGATGTCGATACACGTCCTGCAGGGTGAGGCCCTTCGCGAGCATCATCACCTGGACGTGGTAGAGCAGCTGCGAGATCTCCTCGGCAGCAGCCTCGTCGGACTCATACTCGGACGCCATCCAGACCTCGGCGGCCTCTTCCACGATCTTCTTGCCGATCGTGTGCACGCCGCCGTCGAGCTCCGCAACGGTCCCCGAACCTTCGGGGCGGGTCTCTGCCTTGACGCTGAGCTCGGCGAACAGCTCCTCGAAAGTCTTCACGATTCCAGGCTAGCGGCTCTGGCGAGCCGTCTGAGCCGGGTGACGGCCGCCTCGACGTCATCGGCGCCGTAGACCGCGGACCCCGCCACGAAGGTATCGGCACCGGCTGCCGCCGCGAACTCGATCGTGCTGTCGGAGATGCCGCCGTCGACCTGCAGCCAGACATCCGAGCCCCGTCGTCGGGCCTCGTCGGCCAACGCGCGCAACTTCGGCATCGTCTCGGGCATGAACCCCTGCCCACCGAAACCCGGTTCGACCGTCATCACGAGGATCTGATCGAACTCGTCCAGGATCTCGTACAGGCTGTCCGCCGGCGTGCCCGGCTTGATCGCGACGCCGGCTCGCGCCCCGATGTCGCGCAGACGGCGGGCGAGTGCGATCGGGTCGGCAGCGGCTTCGAGATGGAAGGTGACGCTGGCCGCGCCGATATCCGCGTATTCGGGCGCCCACCGATCGGGGTCGGTGATCATCAGGTGAACATCGAGCGGGATGGGACTGGTGGCCTGGATCCGCTCGACCATCTGGGGTCCGAAGGTGAGGTTGGGGACGAAATGGTTGTCCATCACGTCGACGTGCGCGAAGTCGGCCGTCGCGATGCGGGCCAGATCGGCCTGCATGTTCACGAAGTCGGCCGCGAGGATGCTGGGGTTGATGCGCGGAGCGGCGGGCAGGTCCATGGCTCATTCTCCCTTCGGGGTGCGCTGGAGGAGCGCGAGGAACATGGCGTCGGTGCCGTGGCGATGCGGCCACAGCTGCACCGATCCGGTCGCGGTCCGCCCGTCGGAGGCCAGGTCGATCGGGGCGCGCGAAATCTCGGACACGACGGCCCGCGCATCCAGTTCGCTCACATCGCCGCGAGTGCGCAGCACCTCCTGCACGACACCCGTGGTCTCGGCGAGATGCGGCGAGCAGGTGACGTAGGCGACGATTCCGCCGGGAGCCAGGGCATCCACGGCAGACGACAGCAGTTCGACCTGGAGCGGGACCAGTTCGGCCACATCGGCCGGCGTCTTCCGCCAGCGGGCCTCAGGACGACGACGCAGCGCACCGAGCCCGGTGCAGGGAGCATCGACCAGGATGCGGTCGAACTCCCCCGGGTGCGACCCGCCGAACGAACGTCCGTCCTGCTCGTGCACCGTGATCTCGCCCGGAACCGCACGGAGCGCCGAGCGGACGAGCCGGGCACGCGTCGGCACGATCTCGTTCGCCTCGAGCTCCACGTCGTGCTGACGGGCGATCGCACCGAGAAGAGCAGCCTTGCCCCCGGGGCCCGCGCACAGGTCGAGCCACCGCTCCCCCGCCCGGATCGGCGCCGCACCGGCCAGCGCGAGCGCCACCAGCTGCGACCCCTCGTCCTGAACGCGGATCGTGCCGCCGGAGGCCGTGATGATCCGATGCGGGTCACCGCCGGGCGATCCGAACGCGGTCCGCGCATAGGGGCGACGTGGCTCCTCGGGCTCGGCGAGTCCGGGAAGGGCGACGAGCGTCACCTCGGGTGAGGCGTTGTCGGCCTCGAGCAGATCCTCGAGTTCCTCGGCCCGGCCCTCGGCGGCCAGCGCGCGTCGGAAAGCGCGGATGACCCAGACCGGGTGCGCGGTGCGGAGGGCGAGACGCTCGTCGTCGGAGCGGGCATCCCGCTCGATGCGCTCCTGCCATTCACCGGGAGTCTCGCGTGCGACACGACGGAGGACGGCGTTGGTGAAGCTGGAGGCCCCGCGGCTGACCTCCATCGCGACCAGATTGACGGACTCGTTGACGGCGGCGTGCGACGCGACCCGGGTGGCGAGAAGCTGATGCACCGCCAGGCGCAGCGCATCGAGCACTGCCGGATCGATCTCGTCCGCGGGGCGGTCTGCCGCTGCCGAGATGATGGCGTCGTATGTGCCCCTCCGGCGGAGCGTGCCATACGTCAGTTCGGTGGCGAGCCCGGCATCCTGCGGATTCAACCCCGCCTCCCCGATGGCCGATGGCAGGGCGAGGTTGGCGTAGGCATCGTCTTCCGTCACCGCGCGCAGCACGCTGTATGCGACACGGCGGGCGGGTTGAACGGTGCGCGCGGGTCCGCGTTGAGCGCTCCCCCGAGCGGAACGCTCGCTCGCGTCGGCACGCGGGCGAGCGTGTGCAGGGCGACCCTGACGTCGTTTCCGGTCGTCGTTCATGATCCTGCACGTATCCCTTCGCTCCCGCGCTGTCCGCGCCACCAGTCGGTGGCATTCATCGCCGCCTTGCCTGCGGGTTGCACCCGCGTGACCGCCAGAGGAGCGGAGCCGGTGCCGATGAGCACGGTCGTCTTCGTCGCGACGATCACGCCGGGGTCGAGAGGTTCTTCCTCCCGTGCGGGCGCCGCCTCGAGAATCTTCAGACGTTGCCCCTCGATCGTCGTGTGCGCCCCCGGTTCCGGCGTGACGCCGCGGAACCGGGCGAAGACGGCGTGCACCGGCTGCGACCAGTCGAGCGCACCGTCGAGGAGTGAGAGCTTGGGAGCGAATGTCGGCTCGCCCTGCTGGGGCGACGGCGTCGCGGAACCGTGGGCGATGGTCGCCACGACATCTGCGGTGAGCGCGGCCCCGTCGACCGCGAGGATCTCGAGGGCGACATCGGCCGTCGCCGTTTCGGGTACCGGCACAGTGCGCGAATCGAAGACATCGCCCGCATCGAGCTCGGCCACCAGCTGGAAGACACTGGCTCCCAGTTCGGTGTCACCGGCGATGAGCGCCCGCTGCACGGGCGCCGCCCCGCGCCAGTGGGGAAGGAGCGAGAAGTGCAGGTTGATCCACCCCTCGCGCGGCCCGGAGAGAAGCGGTTCGCGCACGAGCCCGCCGTAGGCGACGATTACGCCGAGGTCTGGCTCGAGTGCCAGGATCTGCGCTGTCGCCTCATCGTCCAGACGCGCCGCTTTGATGACGGGGATGCCCAGATCGGATGCCGCCTGCGCGACCGGAGACGGCGTCAGCACCCGCTTCCGCCCCAACGGCGCGTCGGGGCGCGTGACGACCGCAGCGATGTCGTGGACAGCGGCGAGACGGCGAAGAGTGGGAACGGCGGCGGAAGGCGTGCCGGCGAAGACGAGGCGCATGAAGGTTCTCCGGAAGGATCAGAGTTCAGGATCGAGGATATCGAGACGGACGGTGAGTGTGCTGCGAGGGTTCTTGCCTCTCCCGCGCCGGCTGCTCACCGCCTCGGCGACGACGGCCGCGCGCAGAGCGCCCGCGACGCGGCTTCCCACGCTGTAGTCGAAGCGCACGAGGGCGCGCACCCGCGGGGGGACATCATCGGATTCGATGGGCACGGGGCCGAGCACGGCATCGGACGGCAGGGCGAGTTCGGTGAGCGACACGAGGGCACGGGACACCGCAGCCGCCGATCCCTCGACGAGTGCGACGCGGGTCGTCGGCGGCATGTGCAGTGGTGCCCGGCTCTCGAGTTCCGAGCGGGCGTAGCCGCTGTGGTTCCAGGTCGCCAGCGCCCGCGCCGTGCCCCCATCGACGCCGACGAGGTGCACCGGGGCACCAGGGGCCGCGAGAGCCGCAGCGTTCGACCACCAGCGGAGACAGGATTCTCCGATGCGGAGGTCGGGCGACTGCAGCATGCGAGGACCGTCGAGCAGCACCACGGCGCGGTAGCCGCCCTCGGCCTGGGGCTCGGCCCCGCGGGTTGCGACGACGAGAGCGGGCTTCGCATCGACGCGCTCGACCGGGTGGGCACCGTCGGCGACGATCACCCGGACGCCCGGGAACGCACGCCCCAGCTCATCGGCCGTACGCTCGCTCCCCGACGACGCCAGTCGCAGTTTCGTCGACGAGCAGGTGGCGCACGCCCAGGCGCGAGCACCCCGGCCGCACCATCCGCAGACCGGCACCGCACCGCGATGGCGGGCGCCGAGGGGCCCGCCGCAGTGCGCGCAGCGTGCCGGAGCACGACAATCGGCGCAGACGAGCGACGGAGAGAACCCGGGGCGCGAGACCTGGACCAGCACCGGACCCTCCGCTGCGGCGTTCCGCGCCGCCAGGAACGCCGATGAGGGCATCCGTTGCGCGGTCGGCTGTTCCATCTCGTGCGGCGTGCTGAGGATCACGCGGGGCAGCACACGGCGCACCGCGCGCACATCGCGCAACCAGCCGATCGACACCAGACGCTCGACATCCGTCGTGCGGGTGTGCCCGGCGAACAGGAGAGCGGACTCTTCGTCTCCCTGTCGCAGAAGCGCGGCGTCTCTCGCGTTGATGTAGGGCGCGAGCGGCTCGCCCAGGAGCGGATCCCCGTCGTCCCAGATCACGACGAGGCCGGCTCGGACGGGGGCGTACACCGCCGAGCGGTTGCCCACGACGATGCAGGGGGCGTCTTCGAGCGTGCGCAGGAAAGCGCGGTAGCGGTCGGGATTCGTCTGGCGGGAGTCGTAACGCACGACCGCCTCCGGCGCGATGACCTCGCCGAGCGCGGTGAGGAGCCCGTCGAGGTCGCGATGATCGGGCACGACCAGGATCGAGGACTGCCCCGCGGCAAGCGTGCGCACAGCGACGGCCGCGAGGAGAGTCGACCAAGCGGGGGCACCGTCATGAATCCCCGGGATCGCTTCGAGCGCCGCTCGTCCGTGCTCGTCGAGAACGGCATCGAGTCCGTCGTAGCGGGCCACGACGGACTCGGCATGAGCGAGTGATTCATCGCTCGGCACCACCGCCGCAGCATCCGCCGTCCAAGCCTTCTCGACGCGGACCTGTCGCTTCGGGATCACGAGTCGCAGCACGTCGGACTCCGAGCCCGCAGCGCGGTCGGCTGCGCTCCGCGCCAACCGGTGCAGTCGCTCCGGCAGCACGGGCACGGGCGAGACGACGCTGTCGACCTCGGACAGCGGACGGTCGGCGTCGTCTTCGGTGTCGATGCCCACGACGTAGCCGTCGATCACCCGCCCTGCCGTGCGCAGGGGCACGCGCACGCGCACGCCGATCGGTACCTCGCCGAAGGACGCCGGAAGTGCGTAGTCGAAGATGCGATCCAGCTGCGGCAGCGGCGAGTCGAGGAGCACCCGCGCGATGCGCCGGCTCTCTCCGGTCACGGGAACCGAGGCCCGCTCAGAGCCCGGCAGCGCGGCGGAGCTGCTCGATGCGATCGGTGCGCTCCCAGGTGAACTCGGGCAGCTCACGGCCGAAATGACCGTATGCGGCTGTCTGCGCATAGATCGGCCGCAGCAGGTCGAGCTCTTCGATGATGGCCTGCGGGCGCAGGTCGAACACCTCGTCGATGGCACGTGTGATCGCTTCGTCGGAGACCTTGCCGGTCCCGAAGGTCTCGACGTAGAGCCCGACCGGACGAGCGACCCCGATCGCGTACGCGACCTGCACCTCGAGGCGATCGGCGAGACCCGCGGCGACGGCGTTCTTCGCCACCCACCGGGTCGCGTAGGCACCGGAGCGGTCGACCTTCGACGGGTCCTTGCCACTGAATGCGCCACCACCGTGGCGAGCGGCTCCCCCATAGGTGTCGATGATGATCTTGCGGCCCGTGAGCCCGGCATCGCCCTTCGGTCCCCCGGTGACGAACGGGCCGGCGGGATTGATGTAATAGGTGACGTCGTCGCGCTGCAGCCCCGTCGAGGCGAGCACCGGGTCGATGACGTGCTCGCGCACGAGTGCCTGGAGCTCTTCCTGCGAGATCTCCGGGTTGTGCTGCGTCGATACGACGACCGCGTCGACCGTCTTGGGCGTGAAGCCCTCGTATCCGAGTGTGACCTGGGTCTTGCCGTCGGGGCGCAGGAACGGGAGCAGGCCGCTACGGCGCACCTCGGTCAGGCGCTCCGCGATGCGATGCGCCGTCCAGGCGGCCATCGGCATGAGCTGAGGCGTCTCGTTCGTCGCGAAACCGAACATGATGCCCTGGTCGCCGGCGCCGAGGCCGTCGAGAGGATCGACGGATGATCCGTCGCGGTGCTCCTGGGCGTTGTCGACGCCGTGGGCGATGTCGGTCGACTGCTCCCCCACGGAAACGCTGACGCCGCACGAATCCCCGTCGAAGCCGGTGTCGCTGGAGGTGTAACCGATGCCGTTGACGACCTGGCGGACGATCGTGGGGATGTCGACGTACGCTTCGGTACGGATCTCACCGGCGACGTGCACGAGCCCGGTCGTGACGAGAGTCTCGACGGCGACCCGGGATTCCGGATCTTTCGCGAGGAGGCCGTCGAGGATGCTGTCTGAGATCTGGTCGCAGATCTTGTCCGGGTGCCCTTCGGTGACGGACTCGGACGTGAACAGACGCAGGGCGCTCATCGGGGCTCCAGAACAGACTCGGGCGGGGGAAGGGCTGATGAACCCATTCTGGACCGCGCCTCCGACAGAGCGGGCGCGCGGTCCACGAATATCACTCTGCGTGACGAAGGCGGAGCTTGTCCTCGTTGATCTCGTGCAGTGCGATCGTGAGCGGCTTGTCCTCGACCGACGAGTCGACGAGCGGACCGACGTTGTCGAAGAGGTTGCCCTCGTGCAGGTCGGAGTAGTAGTCGTTGATCTGACGAGCGCGCTTCGATGCGTAGATCACGAGCTCGTACTTCGAGTCGACGCGATCCAGCAGGTTGTCGATGGGGGGATCGATGATTCCGTTGTTGTGTCCGGCCATGGTGAGACCTCCTGATCAGGCGACGGGATCGTCGCGAAGACGGTGCAATGGGCGCGCGAGAGAACTCAGCGAGCAGAGCTTGAAGACAATTCTACGACCTCGCCGGCGGCGACGGCGACGTCTTCGTTCACGATGAGGTGATCGAACTCGTTCTGAGCGGCGAGTTCGACCTTCGCCGTGCGCAACCGCCGAGCCCGTTCCTCGTCGCCCTCGGTGCCCCGACCGACGAGCCTCTGCACGAGTTCGTCCCAGCTCGGCGGCAGCAGGAAGATCAGCGTGGCCGACGGTTCTGCCGCTCGCACCTGCCGGGCTCCCTGCAGGTCGATCTCGAGCAGCACCGTCTTGTCCGCGGCGAGAGCCGCGTCGATGGGGGCCCGCGGGGTGCCGTAGCGCGAACGATTGTGCACGACCGCGTACTCGAGGAGTTCGTCCTGATCGATCAGCCGATCGAACTCGGCATCGTCGACGAAGTAGTAGTGCACGCCGTCGATCTCGCCCGGGCGGGGCGGGCGGGTCGTCGCCGACACCGAGAGATGGATCTCCGGGTTGTGCTCGCGGATGTGAGCGGCCACCGTGCCCTTGCCGACCGCCGTGGGCCCGGCGAGGACGAGCAGACGGCTGCGGGCTCCGCGGGGCTCGAGCACCGGGAAACGACGGTCGAGCCAGTCCGACAGGGCGACGCGCTGCCGGACCCCCAGGCCGCCGAGGCGCTTGACGGGCGAGATCCGCAGTTCTTCGAGGACACGATCGCGCTTGCCGGCGCCGATGGCGGGCAGCGCCAGCAGGAAGTCGGTGATGCGCATCGACCCCGCCACCGAGTCGGCGTCGTCGGTGGCGCGGCGCAGCACGGTCTGCGGCGTCACGACGCGCGTGGTCAGATCCCGCTTCAGCGAGGCGCGTGCGCGCCGCCGCTCCACGGCTTTGCGGGCTGCCGCAGCTCGATCGACTTCGGGGATGACGCGTGCGTCAGCCATGGGCGGCCTCCTGGTACTGGGCGACTCGGGTGTCGACGGCGTGCGTGAGACCATCCGGTCCTGCCGCGAGGATGCTCCGGCTCTCGCTCGCGATGACACTCGCCGCCATCGCTCCGAAACGCGTGCGCAGATCGCGAGGCTCTGCGCCCTGGGTGCCGAATCCAGGAGCGAGGATCGGGGCCACCGGCGCGAACGCCGCGATCGCGGCATCCGTCCAGTCGACCGTGGCTCCGATCACGAAGCCGGCACTCCCCCACTCATCGCCGTCGACCGCGGCGGCATTGCGCGCCGAGACCTCGGCGATGACGTCGGCGGCGACCGTCGACCCGGCGGCGCTGCGGGAGCGCTGCAGCTCACGCGCCTCCGGGTTGCTCGTGGCGGCCAGGACGAAGAGCCCTTTGCCGTGGGCCTCGGCGAGGGCGAACGCGCCGTCGAGCGCGCCCACTCCGAGGTACGGGTTCACCGTGAGCGCGTCGGCCTCGAGCGGCGACCCCGGGGTGAGCCACGCCGCGGCGTACGCGTCCATGGTCGATCCGATGTCGCCGCGCTTGGCGTCTGCGATCACGATGAGCCCCGCAGCCCTGGCCGCGACGAGCACTTCTTCGAGCGCCGCGATCCCCCGGGAGCCGAAGCGTTCGAAGAACGACACCTGCGGTTTCACGAACGCGACCCGGTCGGTGACGGCATCCACCGTACGCAGGCCGAATTCGCGCACGCCGGCGGCGTCATCGGTCAGACCCCACGCCGCGAGCAGCGCGGCATGGGGGTCGATGCCGACGCAGAGCGGGCCGCGCTCCGCGATGCCGGCGCGCGCCCGCTCGCCGAAGCCTGCGCTCACACGCCCGCCTTCCGGTCGAGTGCGTACTCCTGCAGGCTCTTCACTTCGAAGCCCTCGTCGGCGGCATCCATACCGCTCACTGCGGCGCCGAGAACGGCCATCGTCGTGAACAGCGCCTTGTCGGCGGCGACGGCCGCGGCGCGGATCTCGTATCCGTCAGCGCGTGCAGCACCGCCCGAGGGCGTGTTGACGACGATGTCGATCGCACCGTCGTTGATCAGATCGACGATGTTCTCGGCTCCGGAATCCTGCGTCTCGCTGAACTTCTCGACGACGGTCACCGCAATGCCGTTGCGCGAGAGGATCTCGGCCGTGCCCTCGGTCGCGACGATCGTGAAACCGAGCTGCTGCAGCCGGTGCGCCGGAAGGATCACCGCGCGCTTATCGGAATCGGCCACCGAGATGAACACGGTGCCGGACGTCGGCATGCCGCCGTAGGCTGCGGCCTGGCTCTTCGCGAACGCGGTCGGGAAGTCCTTGTCGATGCCCATGACCTCACCGGTCGAGCGCATCTCCGGGCCGAGGACCGAGTCGACGATCTTGCCCTCCTTGGTGCGGAAGCGCTTGAAGGGCAGCACAGCCTCTTTCACGGCGACCGGAGACCCCAGGGGAACGCGCGAACCGTCGTTCTCCGGCAGCAGGCCCTCGGCCTTCAGCTCGGCGATCGACGAGCCGACCATGATGCGGCTGGCCGCCTTGGCCAGCGGGATGCCGAGCGCCTTCGACACGAACGGCACGGTGCGACTCGCCCGCGGGTTCGCCTCGATGACGTAGAGCACGCCGGCGCTGATCGCGAACTGCACGTTGAGCAGGCCGCGAACGCCGACGCCCTGCGCGATGGCGAGCGTCGCCGTGCGCACACGGTCGATGTCGCTGCGTCCGAGCGAGATCGGCGGAAGGGTGCAGCTCGAGTCGCCGGAGTGGATGCCCGCCTCTTCGAGGTGCTCCATGACGCCGCCGATGTAGAGCTCGGTGCCGTCGAACAGCGCGTCCACGTCGATCTCGATCGCGTCGTCGAGGAAGCGATCGACCAGGAGCGGCTTGCCCTCTTCGATGATCACCTCGCCGGCGGTGCGCACGAAGTAATCGCGCAGGCTCTCGGAGTCGTACACGATCTCCATGCCCCGGCCGCCGAGCACGAAGCTCGGGCGCACCAGAACGGGGAAGCCGATGTCCTCGGCCACCGCGACCGCGCCGTCGACGTCGACCGCCGTGCCGTGGCGCGGGGCGACGAGGCCGGCCGCGTCGAGGATGCCGCTGAACAGCGCCCGCTCCTCGGCGAGGTCGATGGCCTCCGGGCTGGTGCCGAGCACCGTGTAACCGGCGGCCTCGATGCCCTTGGCGAGCCCGAGCGGGGTCTGTCCACCGAGCTGGCAGACGACTCCGAGGATGGTGCCGCTCGCGGCCTCTGCGTCGAGCACCTCGAGCACGTCCTCGAGCGTCAACGGCTCGAAGTACAGGCGGTCGGAGGTGTCGTAGTCGGTCGAGACCGTCTCGGGGTTGCAGTTGACCATGACGGTCTCGTACCCGGCATCCGAGAGCGCGAACGATGCGTGCACGCACGAGTAGTCGAACTCGACGCCCTGGCCGATGCGGTTCGGACCGGAACCGATGATGACGACCTTCGTGCGATCCGACGGAGCGACCTCGGTCTCGAAGTCGTAGCTCGAGTAGTGGTAGGGCGTGAGGGCGGGGAACTCTCCCGCGCACGTGTCGACCGTCTTGTAGACGGGGCGGATGCCGAGGCCGTGACGCACCCCGCGGATCTCCGCCTCGGTCTCGCCGCGGATCTCGGCGAGCTGGGCGTCCGAGAATCCATGCTCCTTGGCGTAGCGCAGCGTCGCGGCGTCGAGCTCGGGAGCGGTGCGGACGATTTCGGCGACCTCGTTGATCAGCACGATCTGGTCGAGGAACCAGGGGTCGATGGCCGTGGCCTCGAAGGCCTGCTCGATCGTCGCCCCCTTACGCAACGCCTGCTGCAGCACGACGATGCGGCCGTCGGTCGGCGTCTTCGACACCTCGAGGAGCTCCTCGAGCGAGCGGTCCTCCGCGCCCCAGTGGAAGCTCGATCCGCGCTTCTCGAGCGAACGCAGTGCCTTCTGCAGCGCCGTCGCGTAGTTGCGACCGATCGCCATGGCCTCGCCGACCGACTTCATGGTCGTGGTGAGCGTGACGTCGGCGGCGGGGAACTTCTCGAACGCGAAGCGCGGCACCTTCACGACGACGTAGTCGAGCGTGGGCTCGAAGCTGGCCGGCGTGACACCCGTGATGTCGTTCGGGATCTCGTCGAGACGGTAACCGAGCGCGAGCTTCGCGGCGAGCTTGGCGATCGGGAAGCCCGTCGCCTTCGACGCCAGCGCGCTCGAACGCGACACGCGCGGGTTCATCTCGATGACGATGATGCGGCCGTTCTCCGGGTTCACGGCGAACTGGATGTTGCAGCCGCCGGTGTCGACGCCCACCGCGCGGATGATGTCGATACCGATGTCGCGCAGCTTCTGGTACTCGCGGTCGGTGAGGGTCAGCGCCGGGGCGACCGTGATCGAGTCACCCGTGTGCACACCGACCGGGTCGACGTTCTCGATGGAGCACACGACCACCGTGTTGTCGGCCGTGTCGCGCATGAGTTCGAGCTCGTACTCCTTCCATCCGAGGATCGACTCCTCGAGGAGCACCTCGTTGGTCGGCGAGTCGTGCAGGCCGGCGCCGGCGATGCGGCGAAGGTCGGTCTCGTCGTATGCGAAGCCGGAACCGAGTCCGCCCATCGTGAAGCTGGGGCGCACCACGAGCGGGTAGCCGAGCTCGCCGGCAGCGGCCAGCACCTCGTCCATCGTGTGCGCGATTCGGGAGTCGGCGACATCGGCGCCGGCGTCGAGGACCAGCTGCTTGAAGATCTGACGGTCTTCGCCCTTGTTGATCGCCTCGAAGCTGGCGCCGATCAGCTCGACGTCGTACTTCTCGAGGATCCCGTGGTTGTGCAGCTCGATGGCTGCGTTGAGGGCCGTCTGACCACCGAGCGTGGGCAGGATCGCGTCGGGGCGCTCCTTGGCGATGATGGTCTCGATGACCTGCCAGGTGATCGGCTCGATGTAGGTCGCATCGGCGAAGTCCGGGTCGGTCATGATCGTGGCCGGGTTGGAGTTGACCAGGATCACACGCACGCCCTCCTCGCGGAGGACGCGGCACGCCTGGGTGCCGGAGTAGTCGAACTCGCAGGCCTGACCGATGACGATCGGGCCGGAACCGATGACGAGGACGGAGGAGATGTCGTCGCGCTTGGGCATTACTTGGTGTCCTTCTGAGTCGCGATGACCAGGTCACGGAACCGGTCGAAGAGGTAGTTGGCATCGTGCGGGCCTGCGGCGGCCTCGGGGTGGTACTGCACGGAGAATGCGGGGATGTCGAGGGCGCGGAGGCCCTCGACCACGTTGTCGTTCAGCCCGACGTGGCTGACCTCGACCTTGCCGTAGCCGTTCGGGCTGTCGAAGGCTCCCTCGAGCGGTGCGTCCACCGCGAAGCCGTGGTTGTGCGCGGTGATCTCGACGCGGCCCGTGGTCTTGTCGAGCACCGGCTGGTTGATACCGCGGTGGCCGAACGGCAGCTTGTAGGTGCCGAGACCGAGCGCGCGGCCCAGGAGCTGGTTTCCGAAGCAGATGCCGAAGAACGGCAGGCCGTCGTCCAGGACGGCGCGCAGCAGTTCGACGTGGCCATCGGAGGCGGCGGGGTCTCCGGGGCCGTTCGAGTAGAAGACCGCGACCGGGTCGACCGCGCGGATCTCGTCGATCGTGACGTTCTGCGGCAGCACGTGCACGTCGAAACCGCGCGCCGCGAGGTTGTCGATCGTGGCCTGCTTCACCCCGAGGTCGAGGACCGCGAGGTTTCCGACGCGCTCCCCCAGCCCGGTCGTGATCGTGATCTCGTCGACCGAGACCTCGGCCGACAGGTTGCGGCCCGCCATCTCCGGCGCTTCGCGCACGATGCGCAGCTGCTCCTCGGCATCCTGGTCGGCGTCCGCACCCGAGAAGATTCCACCGCGCATGGAGCCGGCCGAGCGGATGTGCCGGGTGATGGATCGGGTGTCGATCCCGCTGATCCCGACGATCCCGTCCTTGACGAGGACATCGTCGAGAGAGGCGTTGGCCCGCCAGTTCGACACGACGCGCGAGGGGTCGCGCACGATGTAACCGGCGACCCAGACGCGACGCGACTCGCGATCTTCGTCGTTCATGCCGGTGTTGCCGATGTGGGGCGCGGTCTGCAGCACGATCTGCCCGGCGTAGGAGGGATCGGTGATCGTCTCCTGGTAACCGGACATCCCGGTGGAGAACACCACCTCGCCGAGCGTGGTGCCGCGCGCGCCATAGGCGCGTCCGACGTGGCGGGTGCCGTCTTCGAGGACGAGGACGGCGGTTTCGGGCAGAGCGGTCATGAGGTGGCTCCTGTGTCGTGGGCTGCGGGGACGAGCCGCTGCAGGTCTGATACGAGGTTCTGTGGGTCGCCGGTGGCGAGGCGGAGGTAGGAGTCGACGATCGTGCCGTCGTCGGCGGTCCAGACGATGCGGACGAGCCCGCCCGGCTCCACGACGCGGTCGATCGTCACGGTGGCGCGATCGACGGTGAGCAGCCGGGAGGAGGCGAGGAACACGGTCGGCGCCCCGTCGAGGCAGAGCGCGATTCCCCGATCGGTGAGCGCGAGCTCGCCGCGGGCCCGGTAGGCCAGGGGCGAGATCGCGAGGCGTTCGAGCGGTTGATCGTGCTTCGTGGAAGACACGTAGAGCACCTCGTGGCGCGAGACGACCTCCGCGTGCTCGGGCACGCCGAGGGGCGCGACGATCGCGGCATCGCGTCGCTGTCGTCGACGCCAGGCCAGCAGCATCGTCAGCAGCACGAGCAGCGCCACCCCGATGGTGATCGCGATCGCGATATCCCGTGCGCTCATGCGTTGAGATCCTCGACGAGAGAGCCGGCATCGACCGTCAGGCGTCCGCCGTGCACCGTGAACTCGACACGGCCGGGCAGAGCGCGTCCGAGGTAGGGCGAGTTCGTGCTGCGTCCGTGGAGGTCGGCCTCGGTGAAGACGCCGTCGACCGATGCGTCGTACAGGGCGAGATGCGCCGGCTGGCCCACCTCGAGCGGGGTGCCGTGCCCGGCGAGTTGACCGATGCGCGCCGGCGTGGCGCTCATGACGCGGGCGACGTCGTCCCAACCGATGAGGCCCGTCTGCACCATCGACTGGTGCACGACGCGCAGAGCGCTCTCGAGACCTACCATGCCGTTCGCCGCGGCCTGCCATTCGCAGGCCTTGTTCTCGCTCGGATGCGGAGCATGGTCGGTGGCGACGATGTCGATCGTGCCGTCGGCGAGTCCGTCGCGCACCGCGAGAACGTCTTCCTCACGGCGCAGCGGCGGGTTGACCTTGTAGCGGGCGTCGTAGCCGCGCACCAGTTCATCGGTGAGGAGCAGGTGGTGAGGGGTGACCTCGGCCGTGACCGCGATCCCGCGCTTCTTCGCCCAGCGGATGATGTCGACCGACCCGGCGGTCGACAGGTGGCAGACGTGCAGTCGCGAGCCGACGTGCTCAGCGAGCAGCACGTCGCGGGCGATGATCGACTCCTCGGCGACCGCGGGCCATCCGGCGAGACCGAGCTCGGCCGAGACGGTGCCCTCGTTCATCTGAGCGCCCTCGGTGAGACGCGGATCCTGGGCATGCTGAGCGATGACGCCGCCGAAGGACTTCACGTACTCGAGTGCACGGCGCATGATCAGCGGATCGAACACGCAGAACCCGTCGTCGCTGAAGACGCGCACCTTCGCACGCGACGAGGCCATGGCCCCGAGCTCCGCGAGGCGCTCGCCCTTCTGCCCGACCGTGACTGCTCCGATCGGCTGCACGGTGGCATAGCCGGACGCCTCACCGAGGGCGAGCTCCTGCTCGACCACTCCGGCGGTGTCCGCGACGGGCGACGTGTTCGGCATCGCGAAGACCGCGGTGAATCCGCCGGATGCCGCAGCCCTGGTGCCCGTGAGAATCGTCTCGGACGCTTCGTACCCGGGCTCCCGCAGATGCGTGTGGAGGTCGACGAGCCCGGGCAGCGCCACCAGACCGTCGGCCTCGATGACGCGGGCCCCAGAGCGGCTCAGCGCCGTTCCGATCTCCGCGATGATTCCGTTCTCGATGATGATGTCGGCGCTCTCCGCGCCGAGCACCTTCGCACCGGTGATGACGAGAGTCTCGCTCACAGGTCTCCCCCTCGTTCGTCGTCTCGTTCTCCTGCCAGCAGCAGGTACAGCACCGCCATGCGCACGGACACCCCGTTCGTGACCTGCTCCAACACCGTGGAGCGGGGCGAATCGGCGGCTTCGGAGGAGATCTCCAGTCCGCGGTTCATAGGCCCTGGGTGCATCACAATGCTACCGTCCGGCAGACCGGCCACACGCCGTGCGTCCAGCCCCCATCGTCGCGAATACTCCCGCTCAGTGGGGAAATACGCGGCGTTCATGCGTTCGAGCTGAATGCGCAGCATCATGACGGCATCCGGGCCTTCGGCCAGAGCCTCGTCGAGGTCGTACACGACCCGGATCGGCCAGAGCGACACATTCTGCGGAACCAGCGTGGGCGGAGCCACGACGGTCACCTCGGCACCCAGCGTGGTCAGCAGCCAGACGTTCGAGCGTGCGACACGGGAATGCAGCACGTCGCCCACGATCACGACGCGCAGGCCGGCGAGGTCGCGGCCTCGGCTGTCGGAGCCGAACCGACGCTTGCGGATGGTGAACGCGTCGAGCAGCGCCTGCGTCGGATGCTCGTGGGTGCCGTCACCCGCGTTGACCACCCCGGCTGAGATCCAGCCGCTGGTCGCGAGGGTCTGCGGTGCGCCGGAACCGGGGTGGCGGATGACGACGGCATCCGCCCCGATGGCTTCGAGCGTCTGGGCCGTGTCCTTGAGGCTTTCGCCCTTCGAGACGCTGGAGCCCTTGGCCGCGAAGTTGATGACGTCGGCGGAGAGGCGCTTCGCCGCGGCCTCGAATGAGATGCGGGTGCGGGTGGAATCCTCGAAGAAGAGGTTCACGACGGTCTTGCCCCGCAGGGTCGGAAGCTTCTTGACCTCGCGGGACTGCGTGTCCGACATGTCTTCGGCGACGTCGAGGATGCGCACGGCGGTCGCTCGGTCGAGCGTTCGGGTGTCGAGGAGGTGTCTCATTCGCCGATCGTCACTTCCTCGGAGCCGTCGTTCTCAACCAGGCGCACGTTGACGCGCTCGGTCCGAGCCGACGGGATGTTCTTGCCGACGAAGTCGGGGCGGATGGGGAGCTCGCGATGACCGCGATCCACGAGGATCGCCAGGCGCACGATCGACGGGCGCCCCACGGACTGGATGGCATCGAGGGCGGCGCGGATGCTGCGACCGGAGAAGAGCACGTCATCGACGAGCACGACGGTCTTGCCGTCGACTCCCCCCGCCGGGATCTCGGTGGGGTGCGGGGAACGCGTCGGATGCTTCGCCAGATCGTCGCGGAACAGCGTGACGTCGAGCGCACCGACCGGAACGGTCTGCTGCGCGATGTCGCTGATCAGAGCGCCGAGGCGCTGGGCGAGGGTGACGCCGCGGGTCGGAATGCCCAGCAGGACGAGGTTCTCGGCTCCTCGGTTGGATTCGAGGATCTCATGCGCGATGCGGGTCAGAGCCCGCGAGATATCGGCTTCGTGCAAGACGGTGCGTGCACTCATCAGCCGCTCCCTTCTCCGCCTCACAGGACGGTGTTAAAGGTTGCTTGTCCTGTCAGTCTACCCGTGCTCACCGCCACCCGAGCACGTCGCGGACGACCGCCTGCGATGCCGGGCTGCCGTCGTTGGCGATTGCGTTCAGCGTCTCGTGCGAGAGCATCGCCGCCTCCGCTCCCGCCGCCGCCGTGATGCCGTCGATCGCGGCGCTGACTCGCGGCGCCGCCGCCCGGGCGTACTCGGCGTCGCCGCGTCCGGACGTGTGCGGGAACACGACCAGCTCCCCCACGCCGCCGGCGACCCGGCGGGCCGCGACGATGACGAGGGTCGGCGGGATCACATGCTGCAGTGCGCGCGGCAGCGGGAACGGCAACTCGTCGGTGAGGAAACCCTGCCACCAGCCGCGGCTGGACCGCTTCTCGTCACCGATCTCCATGGCCGTGGCCGTCCACTCCGACCCCTGAGCGTGCAACGTCTCGGCGAAGCCGTCGGCTCGAACGTCGAACCCCTCGGCCTCGAGGAAGTCGATAGCGATGCGCACCAGACGATCGGGAGTCGAGCGCACGACCCAGCGGGCGCCGTGCAGCGAGCCCTTCCACGCGCCTCGTGAGGTGCGGGCCTCCCGGCCCCTCCCCTGCGGATGCTCCGTGCCGACCACGCGGTCAGCTCGCCGGACGAAGGGCTTCGTCCGCGGCCGTGTCGTCGATCCTGGTCGATCGGATGGGGTGACCGCTCGTCGAGAGGCAGCGCCCGGTCTTCAGGTCCCACTTCCAGTCGTGCATGCTGCAGGTGAGGATGCCGTCGCCGTCGACCGTGCCCGTGCGGGTGAGGTCGGCACGGAGATGCGGGCAGCGACGCTGCACCTTCCACTCGCCGATCTCGGCGTCTTCGGTCTGGTCGGTCTGCTCCTGGTACCAGTTCTCGACGTATTCGATGCGGTCGACCGAGAGGCACTTCAGGAACGTCGTCAGGAACTCGTTGAACTTGCCGCTGCGACCCACCTGGAACTGCAGCGACAGGAAGATCGAGTTCGACCAGTCGATCTCGTGGTCGCGGATGTTCGTCGAGACCAGATCGGCGGGAATCGTGTACCAGTACACGCACTCTTCGCCGGCGTACTCGCGCACCTTGGCACGTGGGAAGTCCACCACCATGTCGAGATCGCCGATACGGAATCGCACGCATCCGCCGACGCCGAGGCGGATCGTGCGCGACTTCTTCAGCAGCGGCTCCCACCAGGCCTTCAGCGCCTCGAGGATCTCGGCTGCGGGGAGCGGCTCGGCGCGCGAGGCCTCCTCATCGCGGATCTCCTGCTGCCGGGTCTCGCGCTGGGATTCGAGGTAGTCCCACTTCTCGTCGAAGATGTGGGCGATCTCGGCATCCGAGTAGAGCGACTGCTCGGTCGTGACCTCTCCGCCCGACACCGTGACGACGGTGCCGGGGATGAACAGCTGGCCGTCGTACTTCGGCGCCAGTTCATTCATGTGCGCGAGGAACTGCTTCTGATCGGTGAAGATCGAGTCCTCGTTCTTGCCGATCCCGTTGTACGGGAACAGCTCGTCGCGCAGGAACATCGGCGGACCCGCCATCGGGAAGACGTGCGGGGCATCGACCTTCTCGATGTAGTACATGGCGCGCTTGTTCTGCGCGTCGCGCTTGAGCTTCGCGAAATTCTGCTTGGCGTCGAGTGGGAGGTCGTAGACCATCGGCCACCAGATCGCACCGGAGACCTGCGTGAAGTACGCGTCAGGCTTACCGAAGTCGAGAAGGGTCTCGAGGTCGAGCGGGTGCGAGTCGTTCTGGTTGAGGACCGAGCCCGTTCCGTCGTCGACGCTCAAAGACGAGTCGCCGATCGGTCCGTCGCTCGGGGCCCGCAGCGGCGTGATCATGATCTTCAGATCGCCGCGCTGGATGATCTCGCCCGCCGGCGCATACGTGATGTTCGTGTACCCGAGCGCCCGGATGTCGCGCTCGAGATCGTCGATCGGGTACTCGGGCAGCAGGACCTCGATGTCCTTGCGGATGTACCGCTCGAGGAGTGCCGGGTCGAAGTGGTCGCGGTGCCGGTGCGAGATGTAGAGGAAGTCCGCTTCACGGCCGAAGCGCTCCCAGTCCAGACCGCGGTTGTCGGGGAAGGGGAACCAGGAGCCGAAGAACGAGGGACCCAATACGGGGTCGCAGATGATGTTCCCGCCGACCGTCTCGATGAACATCCCGGCGTGGCCGAGTCCCGTGATCCGCATTGCTCTCCTCCTGGTGCATCCCGGGGCATCCACTCTCGAACGCCCGCCGGGGACGCGCTCGATTCTACCCGCGACGCCCTGATCGTCTGCGGTGACCCGGCCGTGCAAAAGGCTCCCCGTGCGCACGGCGTGCTTTGTCGCAGATGCGGACTCGTTATCGAAAGCTGATCGGATCGTGACCGAACTCACGGGGTGACCGGATGGTCGGGCCAATAGCATCCCGACATGACCTCGCCATCGCGCATCCTTCTCGCTCTCGTCCTCGCGGGCACCGCCGCCCTCGCGCTCAGCGGCTGCACTGCGGGAGGCGGCGGCAGCAGTTCATCCGTCGACCAGGTTCCTGCACAGGACGAAGCCGCCACGGTCGCCGACCCGGACTCCGCCGACACCGCGGTGATCATCACCGGTCGCGTGGTCATCACCGCCGATTCGCCGGTGGCGGCCGCCGACGAGGCGACCGACATCGCGATCGACGCGGGCGGGCGTGTCGATGCGCGCAGCGAGCACGCCAGCGGAGAAGGCGGCGATGCGACCGCCGAGCTGACGATGCGCATCCCCGCCACCGCGGTCGAAGAAGTGCGGGTCGCGCTCCGCGACCTCGGAACCGTGGAGGAGACCTCGCTCGAGACCGCCGAGGTCGGCGGTCAGCAACGCGACCTGACCGCGCGCATCACGACCCTCACCACCTCGATCGCGCGCTACAACGAATGGCTGGCGACCGCGGACAAGACCTCCGACCTCATCGATCTCGAATCGGCGATCGCCGAGCGGCAGAGCGAACTCGAACTCCTGCAGGGCGAGCTCCACGCGCTCGAAGACCAGGTGGCGATGTCGACGATCACCGTCACGATCCGCTCCGAGTACGTGCCCACCTCGACGGCGCCGTCCAACCTGGGCGAGGCGCTCGCGGTGGGGTGGACGGGCTTCGTGGCCTTCTGGTCGGGCGTGGTCATCGCGCTCGGTGTCGCGCTCCCCTGGCTCGTGCTGCTCGCGGCCATCGCGGCAGTCGTCATGTGGCTCGTCGCGCGGAAGCGGCGTCGGGTCCCGGCATCCGCAGTTGCGCTCCAGACACCGCTCCAGACACCGCACCCGGCGCTCTTCGAAGCCGCCGGTGGGCCGGTGGAGCCTGCGCAGCACCCGCACACCCCGTGAGCTCGACGGCGAGGACACGCGCGCGACGCGAGCTCACCCCTCGAACAGGCCCCTGATGTCGTCGGCGGACAGGGACTGGGCGAAGAGCGCGTCGTCGTCCATGACGGCCGAGAACAGCCGAGCCTTGCGGCGCTGCAGATCGAGGACCTTCTCCTCGATCGTGCCCACGGCGATCATCCGGTAGACGAACACCTGAGCCGATTGCCCGATGCGGTGCGTGCGGTCGATCGCCTGCGCCTCGGCTGCGGGGTTCCACCACGGGTCGAGCAGGAACACGTAGTCGGCCTCGGTGAGGGTGAGGCCGAAGCCACCCGCCTTCAGGCTGATGAGGAAGACGGGTTGCTCACCGGACCGGAACCCCTCGATGGTCTCCTGTCGCCGACGCGTGGACCCATCGAGGTGCGCGTACGGGATTCCGGCGGCGGTGAGACGCTCGGCGGCCAGATCGAGGAACGACGTGAACTGGCTGAACACCAGGGCGCGGTGGCCTTCCTCCTGCAGCTCGGCCACGCGCTCGAGCAGCACATCGAGTTTGCGCGATCCGATGCGGGAGTCGATCGGATCGATGAGCGCGGGTGACAGGCTGAGCATCCGCAGCAGTGTGAGCGAGCGGAACACGATGAAGCGATTGCGATCGAGGTCGGGCAGCAGCCCCAGCACCTTCTGCCGCTCTCGCTGCAGCACCACATCGTAGAGGGCACGATGCGAAGAGCTGAGCTCGATCTCGAGAACCTGCTCCTGCTTCGGAGGAAGCTCGGCGGCGACGAGGTCTTTCGTGCGCCGCAGCATCAGAGGACGGATGCGCCGGCGCAGCTGATCCAGCCGCCGCTGTCGGTACGGCCCGCCCTCTTCGTTCTCGGGGACCTTGCCCTGCTCGATCGGCTGAATGTACCGCTCACGGAACTTGCTCTCCGAGGGGAACAGGCCCGGTGCCGAGAGCTTCAGCAGCGCCCAGAGCTCGCTGAGGCTGTTCTCCAGCGGTGTTCCGGTGACGGCGTACGTGACATCGGCGCGGAAGCCGGCGATCGCCCGGTGCAGCTTCGTCGCCGGGTTCTTCACGAACTGCGCTTCGTCGAGGATCACGCCGGCCCACTCGACGTCGGCGAACACCTGTTCGTCGAGGCGGGCGATCGTGTAGGTGGTGATCACCACGTCGGCATCGAACGGTTCGGCCAGCCCCGATGTCCGGGTCGCCTCGCGCACCTGCACCCGAAGACTGGGCGCGAACCGCGCGGCCTCGGTCTTCCAGGTCGCGACGACCGATGTCGGCGCGATCACCAGGAACGGCCGCCGCTCACCGGCCTCCCGCGCATGCAGGAGAAGGGCCAGCAGCTGCACGGTCTTCCCGAGTCCCATGTCATCGGCCAGGATCCCCCCGAGCCGGTGGGACCAGAGGAACGCGAGCCAGTCGAATCCGTCTTTCTGGTACGGACGCAGCGTCGCCGCGAGCCCCCCGGGAAGCGGCGTCGACGGCACCCGCGTCGCGTCACGGAGCCCCTCGGCCGTGGCCCTCCAGCTCACCGCGGGAAGAGCCTCGTGCGCGAGGTCTTCGAACTCCTCCCAGAGATCGGTCTGGTAGCGGCTGATGCGCGGCCCCGTCTCCCATTCGTCGAGCGCCGCAGCCTCGTCGAGGAGCTCGCGGAGCCGATCGAGCGCGGGATGCTGCAGCGAGAAGTAGCTGCCGTCGACGAGCAGCAGCTTCTTGCGTCCTTTGCTCAACGCGGTGAACAGCGGCTCGAACGGGATGAGGCGCCCGTCGATCCGCACGAGGATGCCCAGATCGAACCAGTCCGGATCGCTCGACTCGAGGGTCGACACCGTCACCTGGGGTTCTCCGGTGAGCTCCTGATAGGTCTTGCGCGGCCCGTCGACGACCACCGTCACCTGCTCGTTCTCGAGCTTCGGCACGGTGTGCGTCACGAACTCCGCCGCCTCGACATCGTGGAAGGCGCCTGAGGGCCCGAGCGCCGCCCCGGTGAGCTGCTGCCACAGAGCGGCCACCGGAGCGAGAACGGCCTCCTCCTCCGTGCGGTCGCGCACCCCATCGGCGGAGTCGATGAAGGGCACACGACCGAATCCGCGGTAGTCCCATTCGAAGACGTACCTCACGGTGTCACCACGGTGGAAGGACAGCACGAGAACCAGCTGCGGGAGCGGAAGCGGCGGCAGCCGCACGCTTCCACGGCCACGCACATCGATCCGTCGCGCGAGCAGCGGATACGCCTCGCGAAGGAACGCGGCTTCGTCGGCCGAGGGCACCTCGACGGGACCCGTGGCCGCGAGCAGCGCCCGCACCGACTCGGTGAGCGCGATCTCGCCGAGGGAGACACGGGCACGCGCACCGCGCAGAGACACGGCGTACAACCCGCTGCGTCCGATCACCCGCACATCTCCCGGGGGCGTCGCGCGCCCATCGATCGAGACCTCGGGCGTGACGACCAGGGCTCCGTCGTCGTTCCGGTCGACCGCGGCGGCCACGCTGACCGACTCGGCGACATCGACGTCGAACGCCTTCTGGGTGGCGACGAGAGGTATGCCCATCGCGAGTCCGGCGCGCAGGTGCTCCCAGAGGAGGGTCGATTCGATGTGATCGACCAGCAGCCAGTCTCCGGCCGTGCCCGAGAGCAGCGTGTCCCGAGCGATGCTGAGGAGGTCGGCGAACCACCGGGAACGATCGCGCCCGTAGCGGGTCGGCGAACGCCGAACGAGGTCCCAGGTCGCCGAACCCTGCACCCACGCGCCCGTCGCCTCGCTCCGCTCCAGGGGGCGGATGCCGAGCAGGATCTCGCCCGAGCGCTTGGCGATGTCGCGAACGGTCGCTGCCCGCTGGGGCCGCACGCCCCACGGATTCGTGCCTCGCGACTCCCGATAGCGCAGCTCCACGCCCAGCGCGAGCGCGGTCGCCCCGCCGTCGTCCGGCGCGCCGAGGAGGTCACGCCATCCGCCGGCGGACGAGCCGTCCGGTCGGGACGGTTCGCTCGGGAAGGACATGGAGATCATCCTCTCCCGTGCCGCCGACACGGCGGCTGTCGAGCCGGTCAGGCGGCGCGGGACACCCGAGCGAGGACGCCGTGCACGAACGCCCCGGAGTCGTCGGTGGAGAACTCCTTGGCGAGCTCGACGGCCTCGTCGATCGCGACGGCGGTCGGTACCTCGTCGTTGAACAGAATCTCCCACACGGCAATGCGCAGCAGCGCACGGTCGACAGCGGGCATCCGCTCGAGCTTCCAGTCGCGACTGTGCGTCGTGATCTGCTCGTCGATGTCATCGCGGTGATCGATGATGCCGTCGACGATCTCGCGGGCGTACAGCCAGGAGGCCTCGCGGGAGGGCTCGCTCGCCGCACGCTTCGCCTCTGCGGCGAGGGTCACAGGAACCTCGTCGCCACGAACGTCAGCGGAGAACAGGATGTCGAGTGCGCGCTTGCGCGCCTTCGTCCGGGCGCTCACGCCTTACTTCTCGCGACCGAGGTAGTCACCCGTGCGGGTGTCGACCTTGATCTTCGTGCCGGTCTCGAGGAACAGGGGAACCTGCATCTCGTAGCCGGTCTCGAGGGTGGCGGGCTTCGTGCCGGCCGATGAGCGGTCGCCCTGCAGACCGGGCTCGGTGTAGGTGACCTCGAGGGTCACGGAGGCCGGAAGATCGATGTACAGCGGGTTGCCGTTGTTCAGGGCGATCGTGACCTGCTGGTTCTCGAGCAGGAAGTTCTTGGCGTCGCCGACCGTCGCGGCGCCGACCGTGATCTGGTCGTAGTCGGTGGCATCCATGAAGACGAAACCGTCGCCGTCGTTGTAGAGGTAGGTGAAGTCACGACGATCGACGTTCTCGATCTCGATCTTCGCACCGGCGTTGTACGTGCGGTCAACGACCTTGCCCGACACGACGTTCTTGAGCTTGGTGCGGACGAACGCTCCACCCTTACCGGGCTTGACGTGCTGGAACTCGATGACGCTCCAGAGCTGCCCGTCGATACTGAGGACGACGCCGTTCTTGATGTCTGCGGTAGATGCCATGCGCTGAGAGTTCCGTTCCTGTGTGGTTTCGCGGCCGCCCTCGACAGGCTAGGGAAGGGCCGACAGTAGATTCTACGGGATGAGCGCGGTGAGCTGTCGCACCGCTTCTGCATACCCCTGCACGCCCTCGCCGATGACACGCACCGCTGCGACGTCGTGCAGGTACGAGTGATGACGGAATTCCTCGCGCTCGTACACGTTCGAGATGTGCACTTCGGCGAACGGAAGGGCGACCCCGGTCAGCGCGTCGCGGAGTGCGACGGAGGTGTGCGTGAGCCCGCCGGGATTGATCACGATCGCCGCGCAGTCATCACGCGCCGCATGGATCGCGTCGATGAGGACGCCCTCGTGATTACTCTGCAGGGCCCGCACCTCGAACCCGGCGGCCGCGGCGGCCTCGGCGGCGATCCGCTCGACGTCGACGAGAGTCGCCGTGCCGTACACCGCGGGCTCGCGCGTTCCCAGCAGATTGAGGTTGGGGCCGTTCACGAGCAGGATGCGGCGGGTCACGACCCGACCTCCTGATAGGCGGCGAACAGCAGGGACTCGTCCGGAGCCTGCAGAACCGTGGGCTTCGCGATGTCATCGAGCAGGATGAAGCGCAGCATCCCGCCGCGGCTCTTCTTGTCGCGCTGCATCGTCGCGAGCAGCTGCGGCCACGCGCCGGCACGGTACGACGTCGGCAGACCGAGGGACTCGAGGATGCTGCGGTGGCGTGCCGCCGCGTCATCGGACAGTCGTCCGGCCAGACGCGAGAGCTCTGCGGCGAACAGCATTCCGACCGAGATCGCCGCGCCATGACGCCAGCGGTAGCGCTCCGCGTGCTCGATGGCGTGACCGAGGGTGTGCCCGTAATTGAGGATTTCGCGCTGTCCGGCTTCGCGGAAGTCCTCCGAGACGACCGTGGCCTTCATGCCGATCGCCAGCTCGACCGCCCGGCGGAACTCGTCGGTGTGCGGGTCGACGGCGCGGGAGGGATCGGCCTCGATGATGTCGAGGATCTCGGGCGACCAGATGAATCCGGCCTTCACCACCTCGGCGAACCCGGCCGTCGCCTCGTTCGGGCTCAGGCTGCTCAGCTCATCGAGGTCGCCGATGACGGCGCGCGGAGCCCAGAACGCGCCGACGAGGTTCTTCCCCTCGGCGGTGTTGATCCCCGTCTTACCGCCGACCGACGCGTCGACGAGACCCAGCACGGTAGTGGGCACCTGCACGAGTTGGATGCCGCGCAGCCAGGTGGCCGCTACGAATCCTGCAAGATCAGTCACCGCTCCCCCGCCATAACCCACGACGGCGTCCGTGCGGGTGAAGTCGGCCTGGCCCATGACCTGCCAGCAGAAGGCGGCGACCTCGATGCGCTTGCCCTGCTCCGCATCGGGGATCTCCGCGAGCAGTACCTCACGCTGGCCGTTGGCGGTGTCCGCGAGGAGCCGATCGCGCAGTTCGGCCGCGCGGGCGGCGAGCGTCGGCGGGTGCACCACCAGGATCTTGCGGACTCCGGGAGACAGGGCCGCGGAGACCCGGTCGAGGATTCCCCGCCCGATCGAGACGTCGTAGGCGTCGTTCCCGGTGACACTGATCGTCGTGGTGCTCATCGCTGTTCTTTCCTCCAGGTCGCGATCTCATCCGCGATCTTCTGCATCGGTCTGCGTGATGTGTCGAATGTGGTCGACGCGACTTCTTCGTACCAGGGGCGCCGCTCGTCGAAGATCGCCCGCCATCTGTCCAGCGGATCCTCGGACTCGAGGAGCGGACGGCTGCCACCGCGAATCCGATCGGCGACGGCGTCGGCGCTGACCGTCAGGAAGACGACCCGGTGCGCACGCAGCAGGTCGCGCGTACCGGCGTCGGTCACCGCTCCGCCTCCGAGGGAGACGACTCCTCCCTCGGCGAGGGCGTCGGCCACGGCGAGACGCTCGAGTTCACGGAACGCTCCCTCGCCGTGCTCCGCGAAGATCGCCGGGATCGGGCCGTGGGCGGCGACGATCCGCTTGTCGGTGTCGATGAACGGCACGCGCAACCGACGTGCCACGCGACGCCCCACGCTGGTCTTCCCGGCGGCCATCGGGCCGACGAGCACCAGCGTCAGGGGGTCAGTGCTGTTCGTCATGCGCGAGGAGCGCGGCCTCGGATGCCGGGGCGGTGCGGAGCTCGTCGGGAATGCCTGCGAGGTACCCCTCGACATTGCGACGCGTCTCGCGGATGCTGTCGCCGCCGAACTTCTCGAGCACGGCGCGTGCGAGTTCGATCGCGACCATCGCCTCGGCCACGACGCCGGCGGCCGGGACCGCGCACACGTCGGAGCGCTGGTGATGCGCCGTCGCCTCGTCGCCAGTGGCGATGTCGATCGTCCGCAGCGAGTGCGGCACGGTCGCGATCGGCTTCATCCCCGCGCGGACGCGCAGAACGGTGCCCGTGGACATGCCGCCCTCGATGCCGCCCGCGCGATCGGAGGCCCGCGTGATGCCGGCGTCGGTCGCGAAGAGCTCGTCATGGGCTGCGGAACCGCGTCGACGCGTGGTCTCGAACCCGTCGCCGACCTCGACGCCCTTGATGGCCTGGATGCTCATCAGCGCCTGCGCCAGACGAGCGTCGAGTCGACGATCACCGTGCACGTGCGAACCGAGTCCCGGGGGAAGCCCGTAGGCGAGCACCTCGACGATGCCTCCGAGCGTGTCGCCGTCTTTCTTGGCGTCGTCGACCTCGGCCACCATCAGGGCGGAGGTGGCGGGATCGAAGCAGCGCAACGGATCGGCGTCGAGCGCCTCGACGTCGTCGGGGGTCGGCAACGGGGCGCCGGCCGGAACCTGCACCGGACCGATCGACAGCGTGTGACTGACCAGACGGATACCGAGCTCACTGAGGAAGGCTCGCGCCACGGCACCGAGGGCGACGCGCGCTGCCGTCTCGCGGGCGCTGGCGCGTTCGAGGATCGGGCGCGCCTCGTCGAAGTCGTACTTCTGCATGCCGACCAGGTCGGCGTGACCAGGGCGCGGACGGGTCAGAGGGGCACCTCGCCCGCGCGACATCTCGGTGAGGTCGATGGGCTCGGGGCTCATGACCTCGACCCACTTCGGCCACTCCGTGTTGCCGATGCGCAGAGCGATCGGGCTGCCCAGGGTCTTGCCGTGCCGGACGCCGCCCGAGATCGACAGCTCGTCCTGCTCGAACTTCATCCGCGAGCCGCGGCCGTAGCCGAGCTTGCGACGCTGGAGGTCGGCCTGGATCGCCTCGGAGGAGACGGGCACACCCGAAGGGAGGCCCTCCATGATGGCGATGAGTTCGGGGCCGTGCGATTCGCCGGCAGTCAGCACGCGGAGCATTGCTCTAGTCTCCCATGTCCGGGAACACGGTCCGTCCGCGTTTCAGGATGCGTCGGTGCTCACAGTGCTGCGCGCATCGCGCGCAGCACGGATTCCTCATCCGCCAGCACGTGCAGCGGATCGCCGTGCAAGAAGATGCGGATCTGCCGAACGGCCTGGTGCAGGAGCATCCCGAGCCCGGAGATCACCGGAGCGCTCCCCCATCCGGCCGCCAGAGCAGACGGCCAGGGCGCGTACGCCGCGTCGAAGAGCGGACCGCCGTGCGCGCCGAGCCGGGCGACGACGGCGTCGGGCAACGTCGTCCCGCTCGGGAGCGTTGCGATCGTCAGGTCTGCAGCATCGACCTGCGCATCGAAGGAGTGTGCGCGCACCGAGATGCCGAGATGCTCCCCCAGTGCCAGCAACCCTCCCGCACGGTCAGGATTCCTTGCGCGGATGTCGGCGCGTACGACTCCGAGTTCGCGAGCCGCGACGAGCGCGGATGCCGCCGTCGCCCCCGCGCCGATAATGCGCACCGACTCGATCTGCGTGATCGCGTGCTCGGAGAGCGCATCGACGATTCCCCCCACATCCGTGTTGAAGCCGAGGAGGCGATCTCCGAGCAGGAGCGTGTTGACGGCACCCGTCGACATCGCGTGGGAATCGGTGGCATCCGCCGCGTGAAAGGCGGATTCCTTCAGCGGCATCGTCAGCGAGAGACCGCGCCACGACTCGTCCAGGGCATTCAGCTCCGAGGCGAAGCCGTCGACGTCGACCTGCGAGCGTCCGTACTCCCACTCCAGCCCGAGCACGCCGTAGGCGGCCGCGTGCAGCGCGGGCGACTTGGAGTGCGCGATCGGGTCGCCCCACACCGCGAGTCGGAACGGCGTCATCGGGTCAGCAGCCGGCGTCGGGATTGGCCCGGCACCATTCACGCCACTTCTCGATTCCGGCCTGATGCTCTTCGTAGGTCTCCGAGAACTGCGTCTCACCGGTCGACAGGTCGATCGTCACGAAGTAGAGCCACGGGCCATCCGCCGGGTGCATCGCCGCGTTGATCGCGGCGTCGCTCGGGCTGGCGATGGGCGTCACCGGGAGCCCGGTGTTGACGTACGTGTTCCACGGGTTCGGATCTTCCAGAGCCTCCTGGGAACTCGAGACGACGCCCTCGTGCAGCGAGCCGTAGCCGTACTGCGCGGTGGAGTCCATCTGGAGCTTCATGTCGATGTCCAGGCGATTCTGGATCACGCGAGACACCTTGTCGAAGTCGTCGAGACGACCCTCGCGCTGAATGATCGACGCGATCGTCAGCACTCGTTCCGCCTCAGCATCCGGCACGCCCGCGGCGGCCAGGGACTCGCGCGTGCGATCCACCATGCGCTGGATCACCTGCTGCGCCGTCACCTCGGGGTCGAAGGTGTAGACCGCGGGGAACAGCCACCCCTCGAGACTCTGCGCACTCACGCCGTACGCGGAGGGGTCGGCCACGGCCGCCTGGAAGTCCTCCAACGGCAGACCGAGAGTTTCGGCCATGGCGGGGAGCGACGACACGATCGTGCCGCCTTCCGCCACCGAGACCGTGTTCTCGAGCTTGTTGCTCCCGTCCTGGAGCGCCGCGAGGGCCGCTTCGGCAGTCATCTTCTTCTGCAGGCGGTACACGCCCGGGTAGAAGGTGACGGCCTCCCCTTCGGAGATCAGGTAGTCGTAGAAGACCTCGGAGGTCTTGGTCACGCCGGCTTCGTACAGGGCGGTCGACACGGGCTGCCCGGTGTCACCGGCCTTGATCGTCACGAAGGCTTCACCCGTCGCGATGCCCGCCTCCCAGTCATCCGGCTCGCCCCAGCCGAGGAACTCGTTGATCTTGTCGCCGTAGGTATTCATCGCCCAGGCGCCGGCCGCCGCGATCCCGCCGATGATCGCGAGGACGATGATCAGAGCGATCAGGCATCCGCGTCGGCGCTTCTTCTTCGGGACGCGCGCATCTGCGCGCTCGTCATCGGGTGAGACGAACAGGTCGTCCAGTCCGCCCCCGAGGCCGGGCTCCGCGGTCGGAAGAATCGCCGCCGCCGAGGCGGTCGGTTCGACTGACGCAGCCGTGACAAGGGCGGGAGCCGGCTCTGAGACATCCGCGTGTGCGTCGGCGTCGGCGTCGGCGATCGCGCGGGCGTCGGCGACACTCGAATCCATGAGCGGTGTCGCCGCGGGCATGACGGTGGGCGCTACCTCGACCGACGGAGGTACCGGCTCAGACGTGGCGGCGGTACGGGTCGCCGCCTCGCGCGCAGCCCTGCGCGACCCCGGCGCGGGGGCGCTGTTGTCGACGGTCGGATGCTGCTGCGTCGGTTCGGGGAGGTTCGCGAACAGATCGCCCAGTGGCGCGTCCGGATCCTGCGGGGCGGAGGCGCCGTCGCGTTCAGACATGTTCAGGGGTGCTCCTCGTCAAGCGGGACAGCGGCACCGGCCGGGTTTCCGGTGCTCTTTTCCATGTCGATCGCCTGCTGCAGCAAGACCACAGCAGCGACCTGATCCACAATGCTACGAGAGTTCTTCTGGTTTCTCCCGGAAGAGCGCAGCGCCGCGTGTGCGGACACCGTGCTCAGTCGTTCGTCGACGAGGCGCACGGGAGTTCCCGTCCGGACCTGCAGCGTCGCAGCGAACTCGCGTGCGTCCACCGTGGAGGCCGTGTCAGTGCCCTGCATGTTGACGGGCAGACCCACGATGAACTCGAACGGCTCGTACTCGGCGGCGAGCTCGATGAGACGGTCGATCGATGTCTCCGACCGGGGCACTGTCTCGACCGGGACGGCGAGCATGCCGTCGGGATCGCTCCGGGCGACCCCGACGCGCGCCCGACCGACGTCGATGCCCAATCGCACTCCGCGACGGAAGCCGCTCACGCTGCGTGCAGCTCCTGAGCGATGGCATCGAGTGCCGCGGGCAGTGCCCCGACATCCGTGCCGCCGCCCTGAGCCACGTCATCACGGCCGCCGCCGCCACCACCGAGCACTCCGGCTGCCCGCTTCGCGAGCGCACCCGCCTTCGCGCCAGCGGTCCGTGCGGCGTCGTTCGTGGCGATCACGACGACGGGACGCCCGTTCACCACGGCGCCGAGTGCCACGACGGCGGCGTCCGAGCCCAGACGATCGCGCACGCCGAGCACGAGATCACGCAGATCGTCGCCCGATGCGAGCTCGCCCAGCGACTGCGAGGCGAGGCGGAAGGCTCCCACACGCGTCGCGGCGTCGGCGATGGCCGGAACCTGCCCTGCCCGCTCCTTCGCTTCGAACTGGGCGATGCGCTTCTCAGCGGCCTTGAGGCTGGCCGCCAGGTCTGCGATGCGCTCGGGAAGCTGTTCGCGGGGCGTCTTCAGCGAGTTGCTCAACTGCGAGACGAGAGCCCGCTCGGCCGCGAGATCGCGGAAGGCATCGGCGCCGACGAGCGCCTCGATGCGACGGTTGGATGCACCGACCGACGACTCGCCGACGAGACTGACGAGTCCGATCTCCGCACTCGTGCTGACGTGCGTGCCGGCGCAGAGCTCGCGCGACCACGGACCGCCGATGTCGACCATCCGCACCACGTTGCCGTACTTCTCGCCGAACAGAGCCATCGCCCCGGCCTCTTTCGCCTCATCCAACGAGACGATGCGAGTCGTCACCTCGAGGGCGTCCTGCACGGCCCGGTTGGTGATCTCCTCGATCTCGGTGCGCGTGTCGAGCGAGAGCGCCTGCGACCACGAGAAGTCGAAGCGCATGTAGCCGGCTCGGTTGAGCGACCCCGCCTGCGTCGCGGTGGGTCCCAGCGTGTCGCGCAGAGCAGCGTGCACGAGGTGGGTCGCGGAGTGCGCCTGGCGCGCGGCGCGACGGTTCGCGGCATCCACGACGGTGGTGGCGGCGTCATCGACGGAGACACTCCCCCGCGACACCTCGACCGTGTGGCTGATCAGCCCCGGGACCGGGCGCTGCACGTCGAGGACCTCGAGCTCGAAGCCCGCGCCGATGATGGCACCCTTGTCGGCGACCTGGCCGCCGGACTCCGCATACAGCGTGGTCTCGGCGAGGACGACCTCGGCGATCTGCCCTTCGTTGGCGACCCGAGCGGGCTGCCCGTCGATCAGGATGCCGAGGATGCGCGATTCCACCTCGAGTTCGCCGTAGCCGTCGAAGCCCGTCTCGCCGAGCGCGCGCAGGTCACGGTAGACCGAGACATCGGCGAGCTGGCGCTTGCGGTTGCGGGCATCCGCCTTCGCCCGATCGCGCTGCTCCTTCATGAGGGAGTCGAAAGCCGCACGATCGACGGCGAGGCCCGCCTCTTCCGCGACCTCGAGGGTGAGGTCGATGGGGAAGCCGTAGGTGTCGTGCAGCAAGAAGGCCTCGGGGCCGCTGAGCGCCGCCTTTCCGCCCTTCTTGGTCTCGTCGAGCGCGAGGTCGAGGATCGTCGATCCCTGCGCGAGCGTGCGGCGGAAGGTCTCCTCCTCGGCGAAAGCCGATGCGGACAGGGTCGCCCAGTCCTTCTCGAGCACGGGGTACGCGGCCTTCATCGCGTCACGCGACGCGGCGAACAGCTCGGGGAAGACGGGCTCGTCGACGCCCAGAAGGCGCATGGCGCGCACGGAGCGGCGCATGAGCCGGCGAAGAATGTACCCGCGCCCCTCGTTCGAGGGTCGCACGCCGTCGGAGAGCAGCATCAGCGAGGAGCGCACGTGGTCGGCGACGACACGGAAGCGCACATCGTCGTCGTGCTCGGCACCGTAGCGGCGGCCGGACAGCTCGACAGCACGGTCGAGCACGGGGCGCACCTGATCCGTCTCGTACATGTTCTCGACGCCCTGCTTCAGGAATGCGACGCGCTCGAGGCCCATGCCGGTGTCGATGTTCTTCTGCGGCAGCTCGCCGACGATGTCGAACTCGGTCTTGCCACGGACGTTCTCGATGAAGTCCTGCATGAAGACGAGGTTCCAGATCTCGAGGAACCGGGAGTCGTCGGCCGCGGGACCGCCGTCTTTGCCGTAGGCAGGACCACGGTCGAAGAAGATCTCGGAATCCGGACCGCCCGGGCCGGGCTGACCGGTGTTCCAGTAGTTGTCCGCGCGACCGAGCCTCTGAATCCGCTCCGGCTTCAGCCCGATGATGTCGCGCCAGATCGACTCGGCCTCGTCGTCGGTCTCGTAGACCGTGACCCAGAGGTCCTTCTCGTCGAAGGCGTATCCGCCATCTGCCGCGGAGCTGGTGAGCAGCTCCCACGCGTAGCGGATCGCTCCCTCTTTGAAGTAGTCGCCGAACGACCAGTTGCCCATCATCTGGAAGAAGGTGCCGTGACGCGCCGTCTTGCCGACCTCTTCGATGTCGTTGGTGCGTATGCACTTCTGCACATCGGCGATGCGCGGATGCGGAGACGGGACGACACCGGTCAGATAGGGGATGAACGGCACCATGCCGGCCACCGTGAAAAGCAGTGACGGATCGTCGCTGACCAGAGAGGCCGAGGGGACGATGACGTGGTCGTTCTTCTCGAAGAAGTCGAGGTAGCGCTGCGCGATTTCCGCAGAATTCATAAGGGTGCCCGGGTGTCCTTGTTCGGAGGGGTGAGAGCTGCGCGGGTGCGCGTGCGGATCAGTGGTCTCCCGGCTCCGTGAGCCGGGCTTCCTCTGCGCGGTACGCGTCGCCGATGAGGGCGGTGAAACCGTTGATCCTGGCATCGACGTCGGCGAGGATGTCGTGGCCACGCGGATCCTTGTTCATGAAGTGAGCAGCGACGAAGCCGCCGATCACACCCATCAGGAACCACACCATGTTCTTCATGTCGCCATCCTTGCCATTGACCCGCGGAGGCGCGGTGTCACCATCGTATGCGGAAACGACGAGAGGCGTCGGGTTGCCCCGACGCCTCTCGCATGAACGCCGTGACGGCGTCCGATGGGCTCAGCGAGCCGCGTAGTACTCGACGACGAGCTGCACTTCGCAGGTCACGGGGACCTCGGCGCGCTTCGGACGACGAACCAGACGGCTCTGGAGCTTGTCGAGCTCGACCTCGAGGTAGCCGGGAACGGGGGGCAGAACCTCGGCGTGACCGCCGGCTGCTGCCACCTGGAAGGGCTCGGTGCCCTCGCTCTTGGCCTTGACGTGGATGAGCTGACCCGGCTTCACGCGGAAGGACGGGCGGTCGACGAGCTGACCGTCGACGAGGATGTGACGGTGCACGACGAGCTGGCGAGCCTGCGCCGTCGTGCGGGCGAACCCGGAGCGCACGACGAGAGCGTCGAGACGCATCTCGAGGAGCTCGACCAGGTTCTCACCGGTCAGACCATCCTGGCGACGGGCCTCGTTGAAGGTGTTGCGCATCTGCTTCTCGCGGATGCCGTACTGCTCGCGCAGACGCTGCTTCTCACGCAGACGAACGGCGTAGTCGCTGTCAGCCTTGCGCTTGGTGCGGCCGTGCTCACCCGGAGCGTAGGGACGCTTCTCGAGGTAGCGGGCGGCCTTCGGGGTGAGCGGGATGCCGAGTGCGCGGCTGAGGCGCACCTTGCGGCGGTCCTGAGACTTCGTGGTCACGAAGTTTTCCTTCCGATGACGTGGTCGCGTCTTTCGCGACTCACGGACGTATCGCCCTCGTTCGGCCTGGAAGCGCACGCCGGGGCGCTGTCAAGGTGGGGTGTGAACGAGGAGATGCCCGAAAACTCTGTTTCGAGCCACTCAACTTTATCAGACGCGGCGGTCGGCCTGAACGACGCCGACGACGGAGGCATCCTCCGACAGTACGAACCCGCGCCTCTCCCCCGGGCCTCCGACCGTGAGCCATGCGATCGCGCACGCCAGAACGCCCAGTGCGACCGGTGTGCCCGCCGTGAGATAGCCCTGCGAGAGCACCCATCCCACCGCGGCCACGAGCAAGGTGGTGGCGACGATCGATGCCCAGAGCGGCATGAACCGCGCGCGCTCCTTCGGCCACAGTCTTTCGATCCGCGGCACGATGAGACAGAACACGGCGACGACCGCGACGATCGCCAGCAACCACGGAATCCGCGTCACCCACCAGGTCGGGGTCAGCACGGGCGGGAACGGCAGCCCCAGCGCGAGCTGCATCCCGACGACGATCGCCATCGCGACGGTGTGCCAGAGGTAGATCACCATGCCGTACATTCCGAGGGCGGCGACGGTGACCAGCACCGGACGGATCCTCATCAGCGCACGGATCGCCGGTTGCAGCAGCGTGAAGAGATAGACCTGGGCGAGCCCGAGGAGGAGCAGCAGCACGGTCGGAGGGTTCAGGTTCGCGATCATGTCGGGGTCGTAGCCCAGTCCGAAGACGGCGACGCACATCAATCCGTAGGCGACGAGCGCCAGAAGCAGCAGCAGCCAGCGCGGCCGGCGCGAGTACCACTGGTCCCGCACGCCGAATCCCAGCTGCTGCACGAACAGCCACACGAAGAGCCAGTTCAGTGCGCCCAGCGGGACGCCGGCGAACCGGTCCAGCAGGTCGACCGCCACGACGAGTGCCGCAAGACCGAAGTAGGTCGCCCAGGCGGCTCTGCGATGGAGCCAGGCCATCAGCGGCACGAACGACGTGCAGATGGCGTAGACGGCGATGAACCACAGCGGCTCGGCCAGGCGGAACGCGAAGCTGCGCAGGAACCCGGGATCGGCACCGCAGAGCGCCATCACGCCGATGACGAGGAGAACGCCGAGCATGGCGAGGAGAACGGGCCGCGCGAGCCGCAGCGCGCGGACGCGGATGTACTCCCCCGCGCTCTCGCCCCGCTGGCTGAGCCGGCGCCACGTCGTGATCCCCGCGAACCCGCCCGCGATGAAGAACGTGGGCATGATCATGCCGATCCAGGTGATCCATGCCAGCGGCGCCCACTCGGCGAGGGCGTTGAACGCTCGTGGCGGATCGCCGTCGATCCCCATCTGGAACGCGTGCAGCACCACGACGATGGGGAGTCAGATCGCACGGACGAAGTCGATCGACAGATCGCGATCCGGTGGGATGCGCGGCAAGGAGCGAGTCACCCGCACCACTGTAGGGGGCGGGTGACTCTGACGCATCGAGCGGGGCGATCAGCCGCCGTCGAGGATGCGACGGATGCGTTCCAGCCGGGCGGACACATCGCGTTCGGCACCGAGCGTCTTCGGCGCGTAGTAGCGGCGCCCTCGAAGCTCATCGGGCAGGTACTGCTGTGTGACGACCCCGAACTCGCTGTCGTGCGGATAGACGTATCCGCGTCCGTGGCCGAGTCGCTTCGCGCCCGGGTAGTGGGCGTCGCGCAGATGCAGGGGCACGCGTCCGAATCCGCCGGACCGGATGTCGGCGATCGCCGCATCGATGCCGACGTACGCGGCGTTGGATTTCGCCGTCGTCGCCAGGTAGATCGTCGCCTCGGCCAGTGGGATGCGCCCTTCGGGCATACCGATGAAGGCCACCGCGTCAGCGGCGGCGACCGCGATGACCAGCGCCTGCGGATCGGCGAGACCGATGTCTTCGGATGCCGAGATCACGAGGCGCCGCGCGATGAAGCGCGGATCTTCACCGGCCTCGACCATCCGGGCGAGGTAGTGCAGAGCGGCGTCGGGATCGGATCCGCGGATCGACTTGATGAAGGCACTGATGACGTCGTAGTGCTCGTCGCCCTGCCGGTCGTAACGGAGCAGCGCGCGGTCGACCGCTTGAGCCACGTCGTCTGCCGACACCTCGGGGACGGTCGCGGTTTTGGGCTTCCCGTCGGCTGCGACGGCGATCGTCTTCTCCGCGGCGGGATCGTCGGAATCGCCATCGTCGGAATCGTCATCGTCGGAATCGTCAGCGTCGGAATCGTGGGCAGTCCCGCCGAGATCGCGGGACAGCGCGACGGCCGCTCCGGCCTCCAGACCGGTCAATGCGCGGCGCGCATCTCCGGAGGCGAGGCGCACGAGCGCGTCACGGGCCTCTGCACTGAGGGTGACGGCACCGCGAAGACCGCGCACGTCATCGACGGCGCGTTCGATGAGGAGCCCGATGTCGTCGTCGGTCAGCAGCTGCAGCGTGAGCAGTAGGGAGCGGGACAGCAGCGGGGAGATGACCGAGAACGACGGGTTCTCGGTCGTGGCGGCGATCAGGATGACCCATCCGTTCTCGACACCGGGAAGCAGCGCGTCCTGCTGCGCCTTGGTGAACCGATGGATCTCGTCGAGGAACAGGATCGTCGTCTGCCCGTAGAGGTCGCGCTGGGTGATCGCCTCCTGCATCACCTCGCGCACGTCTTTCACTCCGGCGGTGATCGCGGAGAGTTCGACGAAGCGCCGGCCCGACGAGCGGGCGATCGCCTGGGCCAGGGTCGTCTTGCCCGTGCCCGGCGGCCCCCAGAGGATGATCGACACCGCTCCCGGCGATGTCGCATCGGGATCGGCCAGCGCCACGATCGGGGATCCGGCCCGCAGGAGGTGACGTTGCCCGGCCACCTCGTCGAGCGACACCGGGCGCATACGCACGGCGAGGGGCGTCTGCCCGGAGAGCAGTGCGGAGGCGGATGTCATCCTCCCAGGCTAATGCGGGCCCACGACGTTGACGACGGTAGGCTCTCAGGCGACGTCACGCAGCGGCGTCCGCACAGAGGGAGCAGGCATGGCGGCACGGGGTTCGAAGAGCGCGCAGGAGCGCACCCAGGCGGAGCGCGCGCGTCTCCACTCCGCCCGCAGCGCGTGGCACCAGGCGCTGATCCGGCGCCGTGTGCGCGACAACGTGATCGCGAGCATCGGCGGCACGGTCATCGTGATCGCCGCGATCGCCAGTCAGGTCGCGCACGCACAGGTCGTCGTGCCGGAGCCGACCCCCACATCGACCGTCGAGCCGACGGCACCCGCCGAGACGCTGACGCCCGAGTCACCGGCACCCGAGCCCGAGACGACGGACGCACCGGCCCAGTAGCGCCCACCACGGCGGACGCGCTCTGCGCGATCCCTGCCGCGGGGTCAGTCCGACTCGTCGACGTTGAGGCGGTATCCGCGCTTGACGACGGTCTTCACGATGTCGGGAGCGCCGAGAGCCTCGCGCAGCCGCGCCACCGCCATCTCCGCCGCATGGACCCTCTCCCGCCCGCGCGGCAGCGCACGGACGAGTTCCTCGCGGGAGAGCACGTGTCCGCCGGCATCGAAGAGCGCTCCGAGAACACTCGCCGATGTGCGCGCCAGAGGAACGAACCTGCCGTCGATGACGGCTCCCCCACTGCGCATCTCCACGGCCCCCGATGTCGTACGGATGATCGGCCGTCGGCCCGATCCGAAGTGCTCCACGACCTCCCGCACGAATGCACCGACCCGACCGCGCGCGGCGACCGTCGTGCGCAGGTTCTCACCGTCGAGCAGCGCATGCGGCGCCGGTCCGGCGCTCAGAAGCAACGCACCGGTGGATGCTCGTCGCCGGACGGCATCCAGCGCGCGGGTCGATTCCGCCGCACGCAGCCATTCCTCAGCGCCGGAAGCCGAGGTGAACAGCACCGCATCCAGCTCCCCGGCGGCGGCCTGCATCACCGTGCGACGCACGACGAGCGGGTCCTGAGGCGTGCCCGAGCCGACGACCGGAACGCTCACGACCGATGCCCCATGGGCGACCAGCAGTGCCTCGAGCGCATCGGTCCGTGCTCCGTGACGCTGAACGGCGACGCGTGCTCCACCCACCCCTCGGCCACGCACGTAGGCCCCGATCTCGTCCGGGCTGTCGGTGGCGACGACCAGCTCGCACGTGAATCCCGCGTGGCGTACCGCTCCCTCTGCACGAGGACCCCATGCGACGAACCGCGTGCGCGTGAACGTCTCCCAGAGCGCATCGCTGAGGTCGTTCGCGTGAACCATGCGTGTCCACGCGCGGAATCCGGCACCGGAGGTGACGACGACGACATCCGGCGCATCGGCGATCAGTTCGGCGGTGCGCGTGAGCAGAACCCCTTCGTGGAGCACCGACGCGTTGCTGGGCTCGGGCACGCGAAAGACGTTCGCGCCACGGCGTTCGAGCGCTGCAGAGAGGGACGGCGCATGGCGGACACCGGCGATCACGATGCTGCACCCGGTGAGGACCGGACCCGCTGAACGTCGAGCCGTCATCACGAAGCCTCCCTCTCTCAGTGCTGCCCACGGTAGGACGCCCGTGTTTCGCGCATGTTCCGAACGCAGTCGCACACGGCGCACGCTCTCCGCACGACGACGTGACGAAGATGTGAGCGAAGCGAGGACCGGATGCAGCGGGCACCCGGTCGCGCGCATACTAGGCTGAACACCGTCCCTTCCCCCTCCCGCGGGATGACCGCGCAAGGAGAGCAAATCTTGTCTGCCACCGAACCGTCGAAGCCGACTCCTCCCATTCCTGCACCGCCGCGCCTTCCGGCGCCTCCGCGCGTGCCCGCCCCCACCGCTCCCGTCGCACCCGCGATCGCCGGCGCGGCGGATTGGGGCCGCGTCACCGAGGACGGCAGCGTCGAGGTCCGCGAAGGCGAGACCTGGCGAGTCGTCGGCCAGTACCCCGACGGCACGCCCGACGAGGCTCTCGCCTACTTCGTGCGCAAGTACGAAGACATCGCCTTCAAGGTGCACACGCTGGAGCAGCGCCACCAGGCCGGCGGCGCGGCGGCGAGCGACCTGTCGAAGCAGGCGGGTCACCTCATCGCCGAGGCGACGGATGCCGCAGCGGTCGGCGACCTCGCCGGTCTGCGCGAGCGTCTCGACGCCCTGACCGCGTCGCTCTCGGAAGCGACCGCACAGGAGGCGCAGGAAGCCAAGGAGGTCCTCGACAAGGCGGTCGCCGAGCGCACCGCCCTCGTCGAGCGCGCCGAAGCCATCGCCGCACGCGATCTGTCCAAGGTGCAGTGGAAGCAGGTCACCGCTGAACTCGGCGAGCTGTTCGACGCCTGGCAGGCTCAGCAGCAGAACGGCCCGCGCCTCTCGAAGAACGTCTCGCAGCAGCTCTGGAAGCGATTCCGCGATGCGCGCGCCGTCGTCGACAAGCAGCGACGGGCGTTCTACTCCGAGCTCGACGACACGCACAAGGTCGCTCGCGATGCGAAGACCCGGCTGATCGAGCGCGCCGAAGCACTGGCGCCGCGCGGTATCGACGGCATCCCCGCCTATCGCACGCTCCTCGACGAGTGGAAGGCGTCCGGCCGCGCCGGGCGCAAGGCCGATGACGCGCTGTGGGCCCGCTTCAAGGCCGCCGGCGATGCCCTCTACGCGGCCCGCGCCGAGCAGTCCGCCGCCGAAGAGGCAGAGTCCGCTCCGAAGATCGAAGCCCGTCAGGCTCTCCTGGAAGAAGCCAAGGCCGTCGCCGACGAGTCCAACATCAAGCGTGCACGCGCGCTCCTCACGCGCATCCAGCGCCAGTGGGACGAGATCGGCCGTATCTTCCCCCGCGACAAGGAGCGCGCACTCGATGACAAGCTCCGCGTCATCGAGCAGGCGCTCAAGGCGCGCGAAGAGGTCGACTGGAAGAAGAACAACCCCGAGACCAAGGCCCGCGCGAACGACATGAGCAGCCAGTTGCTCGAGGCGATCGAGAAGCTCGAGTCGGAACTCGCCGCCGCGGAGAAGACCGGCGACAAGAAGGCCATCAAGGAGGCGTCGGACGCTCTCGAGGCTCGACGCACCTGGCTCACCGCACTCGGCGGCTGATCGGTTCTCCACAGGTCGGACATCCGGCCCGCGAACGCGGGATGCACTGCGCCACACTGGCGTGATGCATCCCGCGTTTCTCTATGTGCCGGACGCCCGACTCAGCCTCTCCGAGCTGACGGCGGCGCGCATCGACGGGCTTCTCGTCGAAGTCGGCGACATCTACGTCCCGGCGGATCTCGTCGAGGGACGCGAGGTCCGCGCGGCCGGAGTCGCCGCGTTGATCCCGCCGGGCACTGCCGCGTCCGGCCCGACGGCCGCCTGGATCCACGGGGCGCGCGATGCCGCGCCGAGTCCGCACCACCTGCGCCGGGCAGTCGCGCGCCGGATCCGCCCGCCGCAGAGCCCACGCCTCGTGTACCACGACACTCCCCTGCCCGAAGAAGACGTCGAGAGCATCGGCGGCGTCCCGGTATCGACGGCGGCACGCACTCTGTTCGATCTCGCCGTAGGTCTGCATCGCGACCCGACGCTGATGCCGTGGATCCGCGGTCTCGCCGATGTCGCGCCGGCGTTGGTTCCCGTCGTCATCCGTCGTCTGCTCGGCACCCGGCGTCTTCCGGGATCTCGCGCAGCGCTTGCGGTTCTCGAGCGGTCGTCGGTCAGGACGACGTGACGCGATAGACGTCGTAGACGGCGTCGATGCGTCGAACGGCGTTGAGCACCCGATCGAGGTGAACCGCATCACCCATCTCGAACACGAAACGGCTCAGCGCGAGACGTTCGTCGTTCGTCGTGACGGTGGCCGAGAGGATGTTGACGTGGTGTTCGCTCAGCACTCGCGTGACGTCCGACAGCAGACCGGAACGGTCGAGTGCCTCGACCTGGATCTGCACCCGGAACACGCTCTTGGTCGTGGGAGCCCATGAGACCTCGACGAACCGATCGGGTTCGCTGCTCAGCGCCTTCACGTTCACGCAGTCGGCGCGGTGCACCGAGACACCGCTTCCGCGGGTCACGAAGCCGACGATCGCGTCTCCCGGCACCGGGGTGCAGCACTTGGCCACCTTGACGAGGATGTCGGCCGCTCCGCGCACGAGCACACCGGAATCACCGGAGCGCGGCTCACGGGTGGGAACGCTGCCCGGAAGATCGATCGTGCCGGTGTTCGGTTCGTTGGACTCGACGAGCGCGGTGACCTTCTCGAGAACCGACTGCGTCGACACATGGCCCTCGCCCACGGCGGCATAGAGCGCCGAGACGTCTTCGTAGCGCAGCTGCTGAGCGACCTCGGCGAAGGAGTCCTGGCTCATCAGACGCTGGAGCGGCAGGTTCTGACGACGCATCGCTCGCGCGATCGCCTCTTTGCCCTGCTCGATCGCCTCTTCGCGACGTTCCTTCGTGAACCACCCGCGGATCTTGTTGCGTGCACGCGTGCTCCGCACGAAGCCGAGCCAGTCCTGGCTGGGGCCGGCATCGGGGTTCTTCGAGGTGAAGACCTCCACCACGTCGCCGCTCTTCAGCTCGGATTCGAGCGGTACCAGTCGGCCGTTGACCTTGGCACCCATCGTGCGGTGCCCGATCTCGGTGTGCACCGCGTACGCGAAGTCGACCGGGGTTGCGCCGGCGGGAAGACCCACCACGCGTCCCTTCGGGGTGAAGACGTAGACCTCTTTCGCACCGATCTCGAAGCGGAGCGAGTCGAGGAACTCCCCCGGATCGGCGGTTTCGGCCTGCCAGTCGGAGATGTGCGCCAACCAGGCCATGTCGGTGTCGGATGCCCGCACCTCGACCTTTCCGCCGTTCATGCGCTCTTTGTACATCCAGTGGGCCGCGACCCCGTACTCGGCCTGCTGGTGCATCTCGTGCGTGCGGATCTGGATCTCGACCGTGCGGCCGGCAGGACCGATGACGGTCGTGTGCAGCGACTGGTAGAGGTTGAACTTGGGCGTGGCGATGTAGTCCTTGAACCGACCGGGCAGCGGCGTCCACCGCGCGTGGATCGCGCCGAGCACGGCGTAGCAGTCGCGCACCGACGCGACGAGCACGCGGATGCCGATCAGGTCGTAGATGTCGTCGAACTCGCGACCTCGCACCACCATCTTCTGGTAGACCGAGTACAACTGCTTCGGGCGCCCGAAGACCTTGCCGCGAATACGCAGATCACGCAGATCTTCTTCGATCTCCTCGACGACCTGGCCGAGGTACTTCTCGCGCTGCGGCGTGCGCTGCGCGATGAGGCTGTGGATCTCGTTGTAGATCTTGGGATGCAGTACGGCGAACGAGAGATCTTCGAGCTCTGACTTGATCGCCTGGATGCCGAGGCGGTTCGCCAGAGGGGCGTAGATCTCGAGCGTCTCCTTGGCCTTCTTCGCCGCCTTCTCGGGCGGGACGAAACCCCAGGTGCGTGCGTTGTGGAGGCGGTCGGCGAGCTTGATCAGTAGCACGCGGATGTCTTTCGACATCGCGACGATCATCTTGCGGACGGTCTCGGCCTGGGCGCTCTCGCCGTACTTGACCTTGTCGAGCTTGGTGACGCCGTCGACGAGCATCGCGACCTCGTCGCCGAACTCGGCGGTGAGGTCGGTCAGCGCATACCCCGTGTCTTCGACCGTGTCGTGCAGCAGGGCCGCAGCGATCGCACGAGGACCGAGCCCCAGCTCGGCGAGGATCTGCGCCACGGCGAGCGGATGCGTGATGTACGGCTCGCCGCTCTGGCGCTGCTGACCGGTGTGCTTGTCCTTCGCGACGGCGTAGGCACGCTCGATGACCGAGATGTCACCGCGCGGGTGATTGGCCTTGACCGTCCGGATCAGGTTGTCGAGATCGTTGACCCTGGACGCGCGCGAGAAGATGCGGGGAACCAGACGCCGCAGGCTGGATCCCTGCGCCGGCGACTGCGATTCCGCCATCCGCTCACCTCCGAAATCAGAAAATCAGGACATCAGACAAGACTACGCGTGCCCGGCGGGGTCGGGCCGCCGCCGGGCAGAGCGCGTCAGGCCTCGACGGCCGCGCGGCTGCGCGCTTCGCGGATCCGCGCGTCACGCTCACGGATCTGCGGCTCGTTCTCACGGAAGAGCGAGTAGAGCGGGGCGGCGACGAAGAGCGTCGAGTAGGTCGCGACGATGATGCCGACGAAGATCGACAGCGAGATGTCGGTGAGCGTCTCGGCTCCGAGCCAGAGCGATCCGATGAAGAGGATCGCACCGACGGGCAGCGCCGCGACGACAGACGTGTTGATCGACCGGACGAGCGTCTGGTTGACTGCGAGGTTGACCGATTCGCCGAACAGACGCGCCGATTTCTCTCCGTCCTCGCTCGTATTCTCTCGAATCTTGTCGAACACGACGGTGGTGTCGTACAGCGAATACGAGAGGATCGTCAGGAATCCGATCACCGCCGCCGGCGAGATCTCGAACCCGGCGAGAGCGTAGACGCCCACCGTGATCACGAGCACGTCGAGGAGGCCGATGATCGCGGCGGCCGACATCTTCCAGGTGCGGAAGTAGATCGCCAGGATCAGGAAGGTGAGAGCGAGGAAGATCGCGAGTCCCCAGAGGGACTGACGGGTGACGTTCTCTCCCCAGGCGGGGCCGATGAACGACGAGGTGACCTCTGCCGGTTCGACCTCGTAGGCGTCGGCGAGAGCCGTGGCGACCTGCTGGGTCTCCTCCGCGCTCATCTGATCGGTCTGCACGCGAACATCGGTCTCGTTGACGATGACGACCTTCGTGGCCGACTCCGGCACGATGGACTGCACGGCATCGGTGGCGATCTGCTGATCTGTGCTGTCCGGCGCCGTCACCGTGAACTGCGATCCACCCGTGAACTCGATCGAGAACTGCACCGGACGGATCAACGGCACGAGGGCCGAGCCGACGACCAGGACGATCGCGATGATGAACCACAGACGGCGCTTGCCGACGAACGGGAAAGAGGTCTTCCCCGTGTACAGGTTGTTGCCGAACTCATTCATGGAAGGCATCAGGCGTCTCCCTCACTTCCGGCGTTGGACGATCTATCGCCCGCGAGTGCCTCCGCGCGCTTGCGCTCGGCGATGGTCTGGCGGCGTTCTGCTTCGCCGCGGGCGCGGGCGTTCTTCGCGCCGCGACCCGCCGAGGCGGTGGAGACCTCACGGAACTGCGAGCGGCTCCGGTACACCGCACCGAGCGCCTCCGGGTCGAGACCGGACAGCTTGTGCCCGCCCCCGAAGAAGCGCGTGCGCGCCAACAGTTGCATCACCGGGTGCGTGAAGATCACGAAGATGAACACGTCGATGATCGTCGTGAGACCCAGCGTGAACGCGAAGCCCTTCACGGTCGAGTCCGCGAGGATGTACAGCACGACAGCGGCCAGGATGTTGATCGACTTCGAGATGTAGATCGTGCGCCTCGCGCGACCCCATCCGTCTTCGACCGCCGATGTGATCGACTTGCCGTCACGCAGTTCGTCTCGGATTCTCTCGAAGTAGACGATGAACGAATCGGCGGTGAATCCGATCGAGACGATCAGACCGGCGACGCCGGCGAGCGACAGACGGAATCCGAGTCGCCACGCGAGGATGCAGATGATGATGTAGGTCAGCACACCCATCACCGCGATGGAGGCGATGATCACCGAGCCGAGCGCGCGGTAGACGATAAGCGAGTAGATCGCGACGAGGATCAGACCGATGAGGCCGGCGATCAGGCCGATCTGCAACTGCTGCGTGCCGAGTGTCGCCGAGACGGTGTCGGAGCTCTGCACCGTGAAGCTCAGCGGGAGCGCTCCGTACTTGAGCTGATCCGCGAGGGCCGTCGCCGACTCCTGCGTGAAGCTGCCCGAGATGCTCGGGCGGCCGTCGAGGATCACACCGTTCATGCGCGGGGCGGAGATGACGGAGCCATCGAGCACGAAGGCGAACTGGTCGCGCGGAGTCAGCCCGTCGATGCGGTTCTGGTTGAGGCGGGTGCTCACCTTGCCGAAGGCATCCGCTCCGTCGCCGTTCATCGTGAGCTGCACGAGCCAGGCGCCGTTCTGCGGGTCGCGGCCGCTGGCGGCATCGTCGATCGCGGTGCCGTCGAGCTCGGCCGGGCCGAGAAGGAACTTCGCCGTGCCCTCCGCGTCGCACGCCACCATCGGCTCTTCGGCCGACGGACGGTTCGCCGCGTTCTCGGGGTTGGCGCAGTCGTAAGCGAGGAACTCGGCCTGAAGCTTCGGTGTCACCCAGTTCAGGTCGCTGCCGTCGGTCGGATCGACCGTCGGCGTCGCCTCGAGGGAGTCGTCCGGAGCGGGGTACGGCGTCTCATTGCCATCTTCCCCGACGAAGGTGCTGGCGGCCGCGGTCGTCGCGAGCACGGCGCGGAACTCCAGCTGGGCGCTGCTCGTGATGCGATCGCGCGTCTGCTGGTCGGCCACACCCGGGATCTGGACGACGATGTTCTGTCCGCCCTCGGTCGTGATGTCGGCCTCGGCGACACCGGAGGCGTCGACGCGCTGGCGGATGATCGAGGCGGCCTGGTCGAGCTGCTCCGACGACGGCGCTGCGCCGTCTTCGGTCTCGGCGCTCAGGACGATCTGCGTGCCGCCCTGCAGGTCGAGCGCGAGCTCTGGAGCCCAGGAGCTCTTCTCGAACACGTGGACGCCGACGGCGTTGATGCCGAAGAGCACACCCGTCACGAGGAGCAGGCCGAGGAGGACCCGCCAGGCGTGACGGACGGGAGAGGATGAAGCCACGTGTTTTCAGCTTTCTGCGAGGCCGGAAGAGCGAAGTGCGGGAGGGACCCGCGGACTGCTTACTTGTTGTCTGCGTCGCGGTCGAGGCGCGCGCGGGTCTCTTCGGGAGTCTCCGTCGCAGGGATCGCGTCGTCGGCCACGGTGTCGAGCTCGGTGATCTCGGCGTCGTCGAGCACGATGTCCTTGGGCTCGACGATGCGCAGGATCGCCTGGCTGTGCACCTCGATCACCACTCCCGGAGCGATCTCGACGGAAGCCGGGTGGTCGAGGTCATCGGGGTCGTACGACACGATGGTTCCGAAGATGCCGCCCTGGAGGAGCACGCGCACACCCGGAACGGTCTTCGTGGCCTTCTCTTCCTGCTCGGCCTTCATCTGCTTGCTGCGCTTGCGCGTGTTGAAGATCATGAAGACGAGGAGCACGGCGAGGAGGCCGAAGAGCAGAATTTCCATGGGCATGGGGAAGCGCCTTTCTCAGGTGCACGCACCAGCCTTTGGGCGCACAGAGGTATCGGGGAAGTCTTCAGTGATTATAGGTCATGCAGATGAAGCGTCCCATCCGAGTGCGGAATGTCGAGGTGCGCGTACGCCTCCGGCATCGCCACGCGCCCGCGCGGGGTGCGACCGAGGAATCCGATGCGCACCAGATAGGGCTCGACCACCGCCTCGACGGTCTCGGCTTCTTCTCCGACGGCGACGGCGAGCGTGCTGAGCCCCACCGGCCCGCCCTTGAACCGTCGTACGAGTGCCTCCAGTACCGCCCGGTCGAGACGGTCCAGACCGATCGGGTCGACGTCGTAGAGCTCGAGCGCGGCCTTCACATCGTGCAGCGTGGCAGCGCCGTCGCCGTGCACGAGGGCGTAGTCGCGCACGCGACGCAGCAGCCGGTTCGCGATGCGGGGTGTACCCCGGGACCGACGCGCGATCTCGGCGAGGGAGTCTTTCGGCAGGTCGACCCTCAGCATCGATGACGAGCGCGAGATGACCTGCTCGAGCTCGTGCTCCTCGTAGAACTCCAGGTGCCCGGTGAAGCCGAAGCGGTCGCGCAGCGGGTTGGGGAGCAGTCCCGAGCGCGTGGTCGCTCCCACGAGGGTGAACGGCGCCAACTCGAGCGGGATGCTCGTCGCCCCCGCCCCCTTGCCGACCATGATGTCGATCCGGAAGTCCTCCATCGCGAGGTAGAGCATCTCTTCGGCCGAACGCGCCATGCGGTGGATCTCATCGATGAAGAGCACTTCGCCGGGGACGAGGCTCGACAGCAACGCGGCCAGATCGCCCGCATGCTGGATCGCGGGGCCGCTGGAGAGACGGAGGGGTCGATCGCTCTCGTGCGCGACGATCATCGCGAGCGTCGTCTTGCCCAGCCCCGGGGGGCCGGCGAGCAGGATGTGATCGGCCGGGCGGTTCTGGATGCGCGCGGCTTCGAGCAGCAGCTGCAGTTGTCCACGCACCTTCTGCTGCCCGACGAACTCGCCGAGGCTCGACGGACGTAGGGCGCCCTCGATTGCGAGTTCTGTCTCGTCGACGGGTTCGCTGGCGTCGAGGGCGTCAGACACGCGCCGGCCCCAGCAGAGCGAGGGTGCGGCGCAGCAGTGCGGCCACGGACGCGCGCTCGGCATCGGATGCCTCGGCTGCCGTCTGCGCGGCCGCCTCGGCCGCGACCTTCTCGGACCACCCGAGGCCGATGAGGGCGGCGGAGACCTGGCTCACGATGTCGACCGGACCGCTCGATGCCGGTGCGGACGGGCTCGTCGCATGCACCTTGCCGGCGAGCTGCAGCACGATGAGCTTCGCGGTCTTCGGTCCGATGCCCGACACGCGGCGGAAGGGCGCGTCGTCTTCGGACGTGACCGCTTCGGCGATCTGATCGACCGTGAGGTGGGAGAGCACCCCGAGGGCGGATTTCGGTCCGACACCGGTGACGCTGATCAACAGCCCGAAGATCTCGAGCTCGTCGCGGTCCGCGAACCCGTAGAGCGACAGCGCGTCTTCGCGGACGATCAAGCTGGTGTGCAGACGCAGCTGCTCACCGACGACCGCGGTGTGCGCGACGTCTGCCGGGACGGCGACCGAGAAGCCGACCCCGCCCACGTCGATGATGACCTGGTCGGAGGTGGTGTGCAGGACGGCGCCGTGCAGCGAGGAGATCATCCCCTCAGCCTATGCGCCGGGTCGTAGATATGTTCGACCGACACGCTCCGCCTCTGCCCAGGCACGCTGCGCCGGAGTGAGCGCTCCCGCCGAGGCGGTGCCCGCACTCCCCCGTCGCCACGCATGGCAGAGCGCGATGGCGAGTGCATCGGCGGCATCCGCCGGTTGCGGTGGGGCGTCGAGTCGCAGGATACGGGCGATCATCGCCTGAACCTGCCGTTTGTCCGCCGAGCCGTAGCCGGTCACGGCGGCCTTGACCTCGCTCGGCGTGTGCGTCTGCGCGGGAAGACCGGCCTCGGCCGCGAGCAGCAATGCCACACCGCTCGCCTGCGCCGTGCCCATCACGGTGTGGGTGTTCTGCTGCGCGAACACCCGCTCGACGGCGACGGCCTGGGGCTGGTGCTCGGCGATGACCTCGCGGATTCCCGCGGCGACGATCGCCAGGCGCTCTCCGATCGGAGCATCCGGAGACGAGCGGATCACGCCGACGTGCACCAGCGTGCCGCGGCGCGACCGATCGACGTCGACGACTCCCACACCGCAGCGGGTGAGGCCGGGGTCGATGCCCAGGACGCGCAGGGAAGTGGAGGTCACTCCCCCAGGCTAAGCGGCATCGCCGACGTCGTCGCCGTGACGCGCCTAGGCGTCGTCGTTCTCGAGCTCCGCCTGCACCTCGGCCGACAGGTCGAAGTTCGTGAACACGTTCTGCACGTCTTCACTGTCTTCGAGTGCGTCGATGAGGCGGAAGATCTTGCGTGCGGTGTCGGCGTCGATCTCGACCTTGAGGTTCGGCACGAACTCGACGTCGGCGGACTCGTAGTCGATCCCGGCATCCTGCAGCGCGCTGCGGACGGCGACGAGGTCGGCCGCATCGGTGATGACCTCGAAGCCCTCGGCGTGGGGCTCGATCTCCTCGGCACCCGCCTCGAGCACCGCGAGCATGACGTCGTCCTCGCTCGTACCCTCAGCGCCGACGACGATGACGCCCTTGCGCGAGAAGTTGTAGGCGACGCTGCCCGGGTCTGCGAGCGTTCCCCCGTTGCGGCTCAGCGCGGTACGCACCTCAGCGGCGGCACGGTTCTTGTTGTCGGTCAGACACTCGATCATCATGGCCACACCGTTGGGTCCGTAGCCTTCGTACATGATCGACAGGTACTCGACGGCTTCGCCGCCGATGCCGGCGCCGCGCTTCACCGCGCGGTCGATGTTGTCCTTGGGGACAGAGGTCTTCTTCGCCTTCTGCACCGCGTCGAAGAGAGTCGGGTTGCCCTGAAGGTCGGGCCCGCCGAGCTTCGCGGCGACCTCGATGTTCTTGATGAGCTTCGCCCACGACTTCGCCCGGCGGGAGTCGATGATGGCTTTCTTGTGCTTCGTGGTCGCCCACTTGGAATGCCCGGACATTTCTCTCCGCTCGTCGTATCCGCCCCGGAGCCGTGTCCAGGGCGCCGTCCAGTCTACCGAAACGCTTCCGCATCGCACGGCGGCGCGATCTTCGCGGCACGAGACCTGGCGCACGAAGCCATACGGGTGTAGTCCTGAGGCTATGGACGACAGTGGCATCGGGGCCACGCTCGACGCGGCGCATCGTGCGGCCCTCGACTTTCTCGCAACCGTCGACGAACGCCCGGTCTGGCCTCGGGCGACGCTCGACGACATGCTCGCCGTCTTCGGCGGTCCGCTGGCGGACGAGGGCGCCGACCCGGCCGCGGTGATCGACGAGATCGCTGCGCACGCCGACCCGGGACTCGTGGCGATCCCCGGCGGACGCTTCTTCGGATTCGTGATCGGTTCGACGTTGCCCGCAGCGCTGGCCGCTGACTGGCTGGTATCGGCGTGGGACCAGAACTCGGGTTCTTCGAGGCTTGCCCCGACGACCGTCGCCCTGGAGCGCGTCGCCGGTCAGTGGATGCTCGATCTGTTCGGTCTCCCCCGATCCGCGAGCGTGGGCTTCGTCACGGGCGGCCAACTCGCGAACTTCACCTGCCTGTCCACCGCACGTCACGCGGTGATGGCGCGGGCCGGGTGGGACATCGCCGAGCGTGGCGTGCGCGACGCTCCCCCGTTGCGTTTCGTCGTGGGCGCCGACCGGCACGGATCGGTCGATCGTGCCGCGCGGTTCCTCGGGATCGGACGTCGCGAGCTGACCGTCGTGGAGTCCGACGCTCAGGGTCGGATGCGAGCGGATTCCCTGGAGCAGGCCCTCGCCGAGGAGACCGGCCCGGTGATCGTCTGCCTCCAGGCAGGCGAGGTGCACACCGGGGCGTTCGACGACTTCACCGAGCTGATCCCGATCGCGAAGCGACAGGGAGCCTGGGTGCACGTCGATGGCGCATTCGGGCTCTGGGCCGCGGCATCCCCCTCGCTCCGCGCGCTGACGGCGGGGATGGAACACGCGGATTCCTGGGCGACGGACGCCCACAAGACCCTGAACGTGCCCTATGACTGCGGGATGGCGATCGTGCGGGACCCTGCCGACTCGATCGCCGCGTTCCGCACCGGCGGCGACTATCTCATCTACTCGGGCCTCGACCCCTGGGACGTCACGCCCGAGCTCTCCCGGCGCGCCCGCGGAGTCCCGGCGTGGGCGGCGATGCGCAGCCTCGGGCGATCCGGCATCGCCGCCCTGCTCGATCGACTGCACGCCAACGCCCTCGCGATGGCCGCGGCCCTCGGATCCATCGACGGAATCGACGTCGTCAACGAGGTCGTCTACACGCAGGTCATGTTCCGCACCGGGTCGGACGCGGCGACCCGCGCTCTCGGCGAGGCGATCCTCCTGGACGGCACGGCTGCCGTCACGGGCGCCGAGTGGCGCGGGCGCGCGGCACTGCGCTGCTCGATGTCGTCGTGGGTCACGACCGCCGAGGACATCGAGCGCACGGTCGAGGCGATCCGGCGCCTGTCCGCCGGCTAGGCGGCGTCCGCCGAAACGGCGCGCACGTGATCGAGGAAGCGCTGATGGAAGCGCGTCTCCCCCGTGATCTCCGGATGGAAGCTGAGTCCGAGAAGGTTGCCCTGCTCGACCGCGACGACGCGCCCGTCGGGCAACGCCGCGAGCGTACGAGCGGCACCCCCGACCGACTCGACCACAGGCCCACGGATGAAGGCCGCCTTCACCGGCGCGGTGCCGAGCAACGGCACGTCGACCTCCGCCTCGAACGATTCGACCTGGCGCCCGAATGCGTTTCGGCGCACGACGACGTCAAGTCCGCCGAACGACTCCTGGCCGTCGATGGCATCCACGACCGAGTCGGCCAGCATGATGAGTCCGGCGCAGGTGCCGAGCACCGGCATCCCGCTACGGATCGCCGCGCGGATCGGCTCCTGCATCCCGAAGATCCGGGACAGCTTGTCGATGACGCTCGACTCCCCGCCCGGGATCACCAGCCCATCGACCGTCGCGAGTTCGGCCGGACGACGGACGAGAGCCACGTCCGCACCCAGGCGCGCGAGCAGGGCTGCGTGCTCGCGCACGTCACCCTGCAGCGCGAGCACTCCGACCCGAGGACTACCAGCCACGCTCGGCGAGACGGTGCGGGGCAGGCAGATCGGTGACGTTGATTCCGACCATCGCCTCGCCGAGTCCTCGAGACACCTCGGCGATCACCTTCGCGTCATCGAAGAACGTGGTCGCCTTGACGATCGCCTTCGCGCGCTCGGCCGGGTTGCCCGACTTGAAGATGCCGGATCCGACGAAGACGCCATCGGCTCCGAGCTGCATCATCATCGCGGCATCCGCCGGCGTCGCCACCCCGCCGGCGACGAAGAGGACGACGGGGAGCTTGCCGGTCTCGGCGATCTCGGCAACGAGTTCGTACGGTGCCTGCAGCTCCTTGGCGGCGACGAACAGCTCGTCCTTGGGCAGTGCGGTCAGCGCGGCGATCTGTCCCCGGATCTTGCGGATGTGCTTCATCGCCTCGGAGACGTCTCCCGTGCCCGCCTCCCCCTTGGAGCGGATCATGGCCGCGCCCTCGTTGATGCGACGCAGGGCCTCGCCGAGGTTCGTGGCACCGCAGACGAACGGCACGGTGAAGTCGAACTTGTCGATGTGGTTGACATAGTCGGCCGGCGAGAGCACCTCGGACTCGTCGATGTAGTCGACGCCGAGTTCCTGAAGCACCTGCGCTTCGACGAAGTGACCGATGCGCGACTTCGCCATCACGGGGATCGACACCGTGTTGATGATGCTGTCGATCATGTCGGGGTCGCTCATACGCGAGACACCGCCCTGGGCGCGGATGTCGGCCGGCACGCGTTCCAGCGCCATGACGGCCACGGCGCCGGCGTCTTCAGCGATCTTCGCCTGGTCGGCAGTGACGACGTCCATGATCACGCCGCCCTTGAGCATCTCGGCGAGGCCGCGCTTGACGCGTGCAGATCCTGTCGTGGGTGCCTGGTCGTTCATAGCGTTCCTCCCGGATGAACCAATAAGTCGTTTGATCTATGTCAAACCGTAGCATCGTCTCGTTCGATCTAGAATCGGTGATGAGGACACATGAGCACCGACATCACAGGGACGACCGCAGCCGACATCGCCGAGAGTGTGCGCGGCCTGCGCGATCGGGGTGCGCTCCGCCCCGGGGACTCGCTTCCTCCGGTGCGTGAGCTCGCGACCATGCTCGGCGTCAACCGCAACACCGCCGTCGCCGCCTATCGGCAGCTGGCTCAGGCCGGCCTCGTCGTCTCGCGGGGCAGAGCGGGCACGACCATCGCGGGTGTCGAATCGGTGGCGCAGGAGGGCTACGCGGCCGACACAGTCCTGCGAGACATCGGCACCGGGAATCCGGATCCGACGCGCATCCCGGATCCGTCCCATGCACTCGCGACGGTGACCGGTCGGCCGGTGCTCTATGGCGAGCCGATCATCGACCGCACCCTCGACGAGTGGGCGCGGAACTGGATCGCCGCCGACCTGGGTGACACCGACTTCCGGATCACGATCACCAGCGGTGCGGTGGACGCCGTCGAACGACTGCTGGCGCAGGCGCTGATGCGCGACGACGCCGTCGCGCTCGAGGACCCGTGCTTCCTCGCCAGCATCCACACCGTCCGTCTCGGCGGATACCGCGCCGTTCCCGTCCCCGTCGATGCCGAAGGCATGACCGTCGATGGGCTCCGTGCCGCCCTCGAATCGGGCGTCCGCGCCGTGATCTGCACTCCCCGCGCACAGAACCCCACCGGTGCCAGCCTCACCGCCCGCCGGGCAGCCGATCTGCGCAACGTGCTCGCCGACTATCCGTACGTGCTGATCATCGAGGACGACCACTTCTCCCTGCTCTCCCGGCGCCCATACGAGTCACTGATCGGCCCCTCCCACCGGCGGTTCGCCCTGGTGCGATCGGTGTCGAAGTTCCTGGGCCCCGACATGTGCCTGGCGATCGCCGCCACCGATCCGACCACGGCCGAACGTCTCGCGATGCGCCTGAGCCCCGGCACCACCTGGGTGAGCCACCTCTTGCAACGCCTGACGCTCGCGCAACTCACCGACGACAGCGCGGCAGCGACCATCGCGGAGGCCGGCACGCACTACGCCGAGCGCAACGCCGCCTTCGCGGAGCGGCTGCGCGATCACGGGCTCCCCGCCCCGGAGTCCGACGGCCTGAGCCTCTGGATCGAACTCCCCCGACCCGCTCGGCTCGTCGCCGAGCAGCTGATGCGCCGCGGGTGGCTCGCCCGCACGGGCGATGAGTTCGCGCTCGATGATCGCGCCGAGGCCTCGAAGCACCTGCGCCTCACGGTGCACGATCTCTCCGATGCGGATGCCGCGACTCTCGTCACCGACCTCGTCGCCGCCGCGCGATGACCACCCGAAGCGGGTTGGATCCCGCCCTGAATGAAAGGATCGAGAGATGAAGATCCTCTCCATCCAGTCGGCCGTCGCGTACGGCCACGTCGGCAACTCGGCCGCGGTGTTCCCGCTGCAGCGCATCGGCGTGGAGGTATTCCCGGTCTACACGGTGAACTTCTCCAACCACACCGGATACGGCGCCTGGCGCGGCCCGATGATCGATCCGTCCGACGTGCGCGAGGTCGTCGCCGGCATCGAGGACCGCGGTGTCTTCGGGCAGATCGACGCGGTGCTCAGCGGCTATCAGGGCGGCGAAGGAATCGGCGACGTCATCATCGATGCGGTCGCGCGCGTGAAGGCCGCGAACCCGAGCGCCGTCTACGCCTGCGATCCGGTGATGGGCAATGCGAAGTCCGGATGCTTCGTCGCCCCCGCGATCCCGATCCTGCTCCGCGAGCGCGTCGTCCCCGTCGCCGACATCATCACCCCGAACCAGTTCGAACTGGGCTTCCTCACCGAGACCGGGCCCGACACCCTGGAGACGACGCTCGCATCGGTCGATCTCGCCCGCGCCATGGGGCCCCGCACCGTGCTGGTGACGAGCGTGGAGCGCCCCGACCGCGAGGAGGGCACCATCGAGATGCTCGCCGTCGACGACGAGGGGGCGTGGATCGTGCAGACCCCGCATCTCCCCATGAAGGCGAACGGCTCGGGCGATGTCACCGCCGCTCTGTTCACCGCCCACTATGTGGAGACGGGCAGTGCGCAGGTCGCGCTCGAGCGCACGGCATCGAGTGTGTACGACCTGCTGAAGGCGACGCTCGACTCCGGCGAACGCGAGCTCCAGCTCGTCGAGGCGCAGGAGTTCTACGCCCACCCCCGCATGCAGTTCACCGCACGTCAGGTGCGCTGAGCCCGGTCAGTCGACCGAGGTCGGCCACGCGTTCGCGACGGCCTCCCGCACTTCGCCCAGAAGCTGCGGGAGCGCCTTCGTCTTGGCGATGATCGGGAAGAAGTTCGCATCCGACGTCCACCGCGGCACCACGTGCTGGTGCAGGTGACCGTCGACGCCCGCACCCGCGACCGCTCCCTGGTTCATACCCAGGTTGAAACCGTCGCACCGTGACACCTCGCGCAGCACCCGCATCGCGGTCTGCGTGAGCGCACCGATCTCGGCGACCTCCTCGGGCGTCGCCTGGTCGTAGGTCGCGATGTGGCGGTAGGGGCAGACCAGAAGGTGCCCGGAGTTGTACGGGAAGAGGTTGAGCAGCACGTAGGCCGTCTCTCCGCGCGCGACGACCAGGCGTTCCGCATCCGGATGCTTCGGAGCCTCGCAGAACGGGCACTCCTCCCGCAGCGGCTCCGGGCCCGCCTGGATGTACGCCATCCGGTGCGGGGTCCAGAGCCGCTGGAACTCGTCGGGAACCCCGGCGAGGGTTCCGACGCCTTCCAGCGGCTGGTCGGCCGTCACGCCAGATCCCCTGCTGTCTGCACGAGGGTGTGCTCGGCGATCGCGGAACGGATGCGGGCGACCGCGTCCTCGATCGGCACGCCGTTCTCCTGCGTTCCGTCGCGGAAGCGGAACGACACGGTGCCCGCGGCGCGATCCTGCTCCCCCGCGATGAGGATCAGCGGGACCTTGCCGGTGGTGTGGGTGCGGATCTTCTTCTGCATGCGGTCGTCCGATGCGTCGAGCTCGGCACGCACGCCCGAGTCGCGCAGCGTGGTGACCACGTCGCCGAGGTAGTCGGCGAACTCCTCGGCGACCGGGACGCCGACGACCTGCAGCGGAGACAGCCACACCGGGAAGTCGCCCGCGTAGTGCTCGAGCAGGATCGCGAAGAACCGTTCGATCGAACCGAAGAGCGCGCGGTGGATCATGATCGGACGCTTCTTCTGCCCGTCCTTGTCCATGAACTCGAGGTCGAAGCGCTCCGGCAGGTTCGGGTCGACCTGCACGGTCGACAGCTGCCAGACGCGACCGATCGCGTCGCGGGTCTTCAGGTCGATCTTCGGACCGTAGAACGCCGCTTCACCCGGCACCTCGGTGAGCTTGAGCCCCGATGCCTGGGCGACACGGCGCAGCGCATCGGTCGACGACTCCCAGAACTCGTCGGAACCGATCCACTTCGACTTCTCGTCGTCCTTCATCGAGAGCTCGAGCTCGAAGTCGCTCAACCCGAAGTCGCGCAGCATCGAGAGGATGAAGTCGAGGACCTTCGCGACCTCGCCCTCGAGCTGATCGGGGGTGACGAAGAGGTGCGAGTCGTCCTGGGTGAAGCCGCGCACGCGGGTGAGCCCGTGCAGGGCGCCGGAGAGCTCGTTGCGGTAGACCGTGCCGTTCTCGGCGAATCGCAGCGGGAGGTCCCGGTAGCTGCGCGCGCGCTCCTTGTAGATCAGGATGTGCATCGGGCAGTTCATGGGCTTCAGGTAGTAGTCCTGACCCTGCTTGGTGATCTCGCCGTTCTCGTCGCGTTCCTCATCCATGACGATGGGCGGGAACATGCCGTCCTTGTACGTGACGAGGTGGTTCGAGGTGAGGAAGAGGTCTTCCTTCGAGATGTGCGGGGTGTACACGTAGGTGTAGCCGCCCTCGATGTGCCGCTTGCGCGCGTGCTGCTCCATCTCGCCGCGGATCATGCCGCCGCGGGGGTGCCAGACCGACAGACCGGAACCGATCTCCTCGGGGAACGAGAACAGGTCGAGTTCCTTGCCGAGGCGGCGGTGGTCGCGCTTGGCGGCCTCTTCGAGGCGGTGCTGGTAGGCGCGCAGCTCGTCTTTCGTGGGCCAAGCGGTGCCGTAGATGCGCTGCAGCTGCGGGTTCTTCTCGCTGCCGCGCCAGTAGGCGGCGGCGATGCGGGTGAGATCCCACCCGTTGCCGATCATGCGGGTGTTCGGAAGGTGCGGGCCGCGGCAGAGGTCTTTCCAGACGACCTCGCCGTCGCGGGTGGTGTTGTCGTAGATCGTCAACTCGCCCTCGCCGACCTCGACGGAGGCGCCTTCTGCTGCTTCCTCGCCGCCCTTGAGCCCGATGAGCTCGAGCTTGAACGGCTCGTTCGCGAGCTCGGCGCGGGCCTCGTCGTCGGTCACGACGCGGCGCACGAAGCGCTGTCCTTCGCGGACGATGCGCTGCATCTCTTTCGTGATCGCCTTGAGGTCTTCGGGCGTGAACGGGGTCTCGACGCCGAAGTCGTAGTAGAAACCGTCGGTGATGGGCGGGCCGATGCCCAGGTTCGCCTGCGGGTTGATGCGCTGCACCGCCTGCGCGAGCACGTGCGCCGCGGAGTGGCGCAGGATGCTCAACCCCTCCGGACTCTCGATCGTGACGGGTTCGACCTCGTCGGCTTCGGTCACTGTGGTCGCAAGATCTTTGAGGATGCCGTTGACGCGCATGGCGACGACGGATCGGTCAGAGAACAGGGCGAAGCCGTCGTTCGGCTGGGCGTTTTCAGGCACTGATCACTCCATCTGGGTCTGGATCTAGGCTACTCGCATGCCCGGGTCGTACTGACCGTCAGACGACGGTGTCCGCCGACTGGTTCGCTGCGGTGGGAGCGAGGATGATGATGGCCGCGCCGACCAGTGCGATCGCCGACCCGATCCAGTCCCACATCGTCGGCTTGAACCCGTCGACGATGATGCCCCACGCCAGCGAGCCCGCGATGAACACGCCGCCGTACGAGGCCAGCACCCGCCCGAAGTTTGCGTCGGGCTGGAGCGCGGCGATGAAGCCGTAGGCACCGAGCGCAATGACGCCGAGCACGGCGAAGATCCACCCACGATCCTCCTTCACGGCCTGCCAGATCAGCCAGGCGCCGCCGATCTCGGCGATCGCGGCGAGGACGAACAGCACGATGATGCGAAAGACCGTCACGGGTCCAGTGTGTCAGCCCCGAGCATCCGCCGGGATACCGCGAACACGGTACACAGGTGTCTCCCGCAGGCGGACGCGGCCGACGAGCTTCTCGCGGCACGCTGGTCATCAGAGCGCAGCGCGCGCTCCGGAGAGGGATGCAATGAAGAAGTTCGCGAAGAGGGCGCTCATCACGGTCACCGCCGTCGCCGCCACGATCGCAGTGGGTCTGGTCACCACCACGACCGTGCATGCGGTGGCGACGCAGGTCGAGAAGGACCGGATCGAGACGTACGGGCAACTCGTCGAGGTGGACGGGCGGCAGATGAACGTCGTGATCGCCGGTGAGGGACCGGAGGACATCGTGCTCCTCCCCGGCTTCGGCACCGCCTCGCCCGCCCTCGACTTCGCGCCCCTGGTCGACGACCTCGCGACGGATCATCGCGTCATCGTCGTCGAGCCCTTCGGCTATGGGCTCAGCGACGGCACCGACCGGCCGCGCACGACGGAGAACATCGTCGACGAGGTGCACGAGGCGCTGTCCCGGGTGGGAGTCGATCGATACACGCTGATGGGGCACTCGATCGCCGGCATCTACGCCCTCGAGTTCGCCGCCCGCTATCCGGACGAGCTGACCGGGTTCGTGGGCATCGACACGAGCGTGCCCGATCAGCCGCACATGGACACCGAGTTCCCGATCGGACTCATGGGCGCGGCCCGAAATCTGGGCATCGCACGGCTCCTTGTCGCGATCAGGGGCATCGGGTACTCCGAAGACGTCTACTCCGATCATGATCGCGAGCAGATCGCGATGATCTCGAACCGCAACTCGATGGCGCCCACCTATCTCGACGAGATGGCGCACATCAGCACCAACTTCCAGAACGCTCACGGTCGCACCTTCCCGGCAGACCTTCCGCTCCTGCTCTTCGCCGTGGCTCAGAACGAGACCACTCCCGAGTGGTTGGCGCTGCACGAAGAGCAGGCGGCGAGCGTCGCAGACGGCACCATCGTCCCGCTGGAGGGCGAGCACTATCTGCATCACACCCACGCGGACGACATCGCCGAGGGGTTCCGGGCGTGGGAGGCGGAGAGGATGCCGTCAGCAGGGTGACATCCGCCGAACGGGTAGCGTGAGCGCATGAGCACAACGATCGCGCGATGGGTTCTCGCCGTGGCGCTGGGCGCCATCGGCATCATGCACTTCGTCCAGACCCGCGGCTTCCGCGTGGTGGTGCCGGAGTGGGCGACGCGGATCACGAAGCTCGACAAGGAGAGCATCGTCATCGCGTCGGGTGCGGTCGAGGTCGCGCTGGCAGCCGGACTGCTGGCACTCCCCCGCGAACGTCGGAGGATCGGATGGGCGACGGCCGCGTTCTTCGCGGCCGTCTTCCCGGGCAATGTGCACCAGTGGCGCACCAAGCGCTCCACCCCCGGCCTCGACACCGATGCGCGTCGATTCGGACGTCTCTTCCTCCAGCCGCTGCTGATCGTCTGGGCGCTGTGGGCGACCGGTGCAGAGCCGCAGAGTCGGGCGCGCCGCCGGCGCCGCTGACCCAGCGCTCCCGGTCGGAGAGAATGGGGCGATGACCTCTCCCTCGATCGTGTGGCTCCGCGACGATCTCCGCCTCGCAGACAACCCGGCGCTTCGTGCAGCGGTCGATCGGGACGAGCCCGTGGTCGTGCTCTTCGTGCTCGATGAGGAGTCCCCCGGCATCCGACCACTCGGCGGCGCGGCCCGGTGGTGGCTGCACCACTCGCTGGCATCGCTGAGCGAGAGACTGCGCGAGCGCGGAGCGACGCTGGTGCTGAGGCGGGGTCCCACGGCGCGCATCGTCGGTGAGGTGGTGGCAGACACCGGAGCCGGCGCCGTGTTCTGGAACCGGCGATACGGCGGCCCGGAACGCGAGATCGACACGGCGCTGAAGACGGCGCTCCGCGCAGACGGGATCGAGGTCGCCTCGTTCGCCGGATCGCTCCTGCACGAGCCGTGGACGGTGAAGACGGGCGGCGGCACGCACTTCTCCGTCTTCACGCCGTTCTGGCGCGCGTGCCTCGCCCTTCCCGCTCCCCGCCTGCCCCTGCCGGAACCTCGGGAGATCTCCGGCGCGCCCCGGTCACCGGCATCCGACTCGCTCGAGGACTGGCAGCTGCTGCCCACGCATCCGGATTGGGCCGCGGGTCTGCGCGACACATGGGAGCCGGGCGAACCGGCGGCCAGACGACGGCTGCGCGAGTTCCTCGACGACGACCTCCCCTCTTACGATCGCGCACGCGACGAACCCTCCGCCGGCGCCACGTCATTGCTCTCACCCCGACTCCGATGGGGCGAGCTCAGCCCCTTCACGCTCTGGCACGAAGCCGTCTCGACCGACGGAGCCGGCGGGTTCCTCTCGGAACTCGGCTGGCGCGAGTTCGCCTGGCACACGCTCTTCCACTTCCCCGAGCTCGCGTCGAAGAACCTGCGCCCGCAGTTCGATGCGTTCCCGTGGCCGCCCCTCGACCCGCAGCACCTCGACGCCTGGCAGCACGGTGAGACGGGCGTGCCGCTCGTCGACGCCGGGATGCGCGAGCTCTGGCACACCGGCTTCATGCACAACCGCGTGCGCATGGTCACCGCCTCTTTCCTCGTGAAGAACCTGCTCATCGACTGGCACCACGGCGAGGAGTGGTTCTGGGACACCCTCGTCGACGCCGACGGCGCCAACAACCCGTTCAACTGGCAGTGGGTCGCCGGGTCGGGTGCCGACGCCGCCCCGTACTTCCGGGTCTTCAACCCCGAACTGCAGGCGAAGAAGTTCGACGGGCAGGGCGTTTACATCGCCCAGTGGGCGGCGGATGCCCCGACCGAACCCCTCGTCGATCTGGGTGAGACGCGCAAAGCCGCACTCGCTGCCTACGACGTCGTCAAGCGCTCCCCGCGTGGCGACGACGAAGATCGCTGAGACCGACCCCGTGGGGGTGCGGATGACCATACGATCGAAAGCGCCCTCCCCCTGCTCCCGAAAGGATCGCGCATGCCCTCTGGCGGATTCGACGCCCTCACCGAGACCGATCTGCGCCAGGCCGGCAGCCTGAAGTGGACGGCCTTCCCCAACGTGATCGGTGCGTTCGTGGCCGAGATGGACTTCGGCGTCGCGCCGGCGGTGAAGGATGCCGTGGGCGCCGCACTCGACCAGGGTCTGACCGGATACCTGCCCGATCACCTGTCCGATGCGCTCGCCGCCGCCACGGCATCCTGGTACGCCGATCACTATGGCTGGACCGTCGACGCCGCACAGGTGAAGCACGTCCCCGACGTCATCGCGGCGTTCGAGTACGCGATCGAGCAGTACACCGCCCCGGGAGCGGCCGTCATCGTGCCGACACCCGCGTACATGCCATTCCTCATGGTGCCGCCCCTGCACGGCCGCCGTGTGATCGAGGTGCCGAGCATCGAGCAGAACGGTCGATGGGTGATCGATCATGACGCGGTGACGGCCGCCTTCGCCGACGGAGGCGAGCTGCTCGTGCTGTGCAACCCGCACAACCCGCTCGGCACGGTCGCCACGCGTGAGGAACTCGTGCGCGTGTCCGACACGGTCGCGGCAGCGGGGGGACGCGTCTTCGCGGACGAGATCCACGCGCCCATCGTCTACGCGCCCGCGCGCCACATCCCCTACGCCTCGCTCTCGGACGTCGCCGCGGCGCACACCCTCACCGCCACCTCCGCGTCGAAGGCCTGGAACCTCGCCGGCCTGAAGTGCGCGCAGATCATCATCTCCAACGACGCCGACGCAGACCTCTGGGAGCGTGAGGGGATGTGGGCGGGCCATGGCACGTCCACGATCGGAGCCATCTCGAACATCGCCGCGTACACGAATGGCGGCGCCTGGCTCGACGACGTCGTGTCGTATCTCGACGGCAACCGTCGCCTGCTCGCCGACCTCGTGGCGGCGCACCTTCCGGGTGTGCGGGTGACGATGCCGGAGGGCAGCTACATCGCGCTCCTCGATTTCCGGAGCACGGGTCTGACCGGCGATCTCGGGGCATGGTTCCGCGATCACGCGGGGGTCGCCATGACCGACGGTGCGGCATGCGGTGAAGCCGCCGTCGGATTCACCCGCTTCGTGTTCGCGATGCCGCGTCCGCTCGTCGAAGAGGCCGTGCTGCGAATCGCTCGCGCCCTGGAGCAGCGCGCCCTCTGAGACCGCATCACTCGCGGACTACGGTGGAATATCGGGATGCCATCTGAGCTCCCGATCTTCCCCCGCACTCGCTGAAGGGCTCGTATGCGCTCCGTTCGTCTCCGTCTCGCCGTCGCCCTCGGCGGCGTCGCGGCCCTCACGCTCTCGATGTTCGGGGCGCTCGCTCTTCCCGAGTCCGCGACCGCCGCCCCCATCCCGGGGAGTGACGCTCCCGTGATCGAGATGTCTCTCGAACCTCACTTCCCCGGCGAGCCGTCGTGGCCGTCGACCTACTACCCCACGTTCGCGCTGCTCATCGATCTCACCGACGCGTCGCCTGAAGCGGGCGAGACGATCGACATCGAACTCTCGTCGAACCTGACGGCGGCCACGGTGCCGGGTTCGATCTTCGACGCAGACGGCACGGAGCTCCTCACCTACGCGGTCTCTTCGGACTCGCGCCGGATCACCCTCACCTATTCCGAGGCCGCCGCTGCGGTCGTCGATCTGCACGCGTCGCTCGCCGTGTTCGTGAGCACGGACTCGTTGGTACCGGGCGGATCCGCCGTGACAGCAGATGCGACGGTCGGCGACACCGTGTTCCCGCTGTCGGCCGCATACACCGGGCTGCCGTGGAGCGAGAACAGCGTGGTGGGGACGTGGGAAACGGGCCCGACCGGCGCGCTGCGCTTCATCGCGCGGCCCACCGTAGAAGCCCACCCCGAGTACGCCGCCGCGGGCGGTCAGTGGATCGGTGTCGGCACCGCCGAGGGCTGGCCGGGAGTGCTGACACCGGCTCCGGGCACCACCCGCGTGTTCCACCTGGAACAGCTTCCCGAGAGCCTGACCGGGTTCACCGACCCCGCAGCGGAGTTGGAGCGCGACGTCGACTACGTGCTCGACGAGCAAACCTCGAGCGACGGCCAGCCCGTGTTCGGCATCAGTGTGACCACTCCGACGAGCGGTTACTTCGTGATCGAGCAGACCTACGACCTCGTCTCGACGGGGGCCGTGCTCTTCGAGGCGCCCAATGCAGACCTACCGGCACCCGCCCGTCAGGTGTTCGCCGCCGGCACCCGCATCATCACGGGCGCGGTCGATGCCCACCTGGGCGGCTCGAGCGGCATCGGCGGAATCTCGGCGACCACCTTCCTCGCGAGCTCGGGCGGAACGGCGTCCGCGTCGGCGATGGAACCGGAGATGACGGCGGCTCGTTCTGTGACACCCGCGTCCGCGCCCGCCGGCGAGGCGAAGGGAACGGTGTCGCTGACTCTCACCAATACCGGTAACACTCCGCTCGACGTGACCTACTCCGACGAGGTCACGGCGACGGCATCTCAGGTGACCGTCCGTGACGCCAGCGCGAGTTCCGGCACGGCATCGGCCGACGCCGACACCGTCTCGTGGAGCGGTCGACTGGCTCCCGGAGCCGAAGCGACGGTGACCTACGCCTACGACGCCCGCGCGACCGGAACGCAGATCGGGGCACTGGTGTTCTCGGGCACCGGCCGGGGCGCCGTGTCGAGCAACCCGCAGCTGTCGGCCACGCCGGCGATCGCCGATGCCGAGGTCGCGGTCTCCGCGCTTCCCGTCGAGACGGCCGCCGCCACCGCGCCGCCGACGTCCGATGGCGCGCTCGCGACCACCGGAGCCGACGGTTCCTCGGCGGCGGCACTCACCGCACTCGCGTTCGCGCTGTGCGCCGGCGGAATCCTGGCCATGAGGTCGCGCCGCCGCGCCTGATCGCGACGGTGCACGCAGGCATCACTCGAGGAGGCTCGCGTCGGGCACGACGACGATCTTGCCCGACGCGTGCCCTTCGATCGAGCGCGCATAGGCATTTCGCACCCCCTCGAGCGGATGCACCGAATCGAGGGGAAGCACGATCTCCCGCCGTGCGATTCTTGCGGCGATGTCGGTCAGCGCGGGGATGCCGGCCTCGGCTCCCCCGATGCCCTGAACGCCGTGCGCTGCCCGAGCGGGATAGTCGGCGATCGTGTTGATCCTCTCGCGAGCGACTCCGAGCGCCAGCGCCGCGTCGACGGTGCCGTGACCGACGGTGTCGAGCACCACGTCGATCTTCGGCGCCGTCGCGCGCAGCCGGTGCACGAGATGCGTGCCGTAGGCGATCGGATCGATACCGAGCCCGCGCAGCAGGTCGTGATTGCGGGCGCTCGCCGTGCCGATCACGCGGGCGCCGGCGCGAGCGGCGAGCTGGGCGGAGAGGATGCCGACTCCCCCGGCTGCGCCGCTGACCAGTACCGTGTCACCGGATTCGATGTGCTGGGATCGCACGCTCGCCATCGCGGTGCGACCGACCACGTTGAGCGCACCCGCGACGATCATCGAGAGCCCATCGGGAACACGGGCGAGGTGCTGCGGTTCGATCACCAGGTGATCGGCCTGGGCATGGAATCGACGCCCTCCGAAGACACGCGCGCCGAGCCACGATGCCGCATCGACGTCGCTGCCGCAGGCGATCACCGTGCCCGAGAAATCGTATCCGGTGCCCGACGGCAGCGTGCGCTCGTAGTCTTCGAACATCGGCTCGCCGCTGAAGATCTTCCAGTCGACCGGGTTCACCCCCGCGGCCGCGACGCGAACGAGAACCTCTCCCGGGGCGGGACGCGGGATACTTCGGCGCACGATCTCGAGCACCTCCGGGCCTCCGAAGCGGCGGTGGATCACACGGCGGGAACGTCGTTCGCCATCGTCGACAGGCATGGTCACCAGGGTTTCCGATCTCTTGATCACCGAAAGCGGTGCAGGAACGACGGCGTTCCTGCACCGCTCACCAGCCTCATCGTATGGGCGCAGGCGCGAAGGCGGCAGACCGTGCGCCTCGAACGTTCGACATTCGCCGAAGGCGTCGCGCGGGGCAGTCTCGTAGTGTGTCCGGAAGAGGGCCAGGCCGTCTGCACCGGTTCGGGAACGACGCCGCCCTACGACCAAGGAGCGACATGACGGAGACGGATCGTGCGGAACCGGCCGACCTGAGCGGCGTCGTCGACGAACGCATCAGCCAACTCGCCTCGCTGGAGGCGAGCCCTGCCCATCTCAGCGAGGAGTGGCTGCGTCGGCAGCTCCACTCCGCCCTGGCCGCGTGGGCACGAAACGAGACTCTGACAGAGATCGAGGCGGAGAACCGCACCGACTACTGATCGATTGCAGTGCGAAGCGGCGAAGCCTCACACCGGCGATGACGATCGGAGTCATCACACCCCGGCACCCGGCACGCGCCACAGATAGGCTCAGCTCATGAGCGGCCGACGACGAGTGGGAATCCTGGTCTTCGACCGGGTCAAGGCCCTGGACTTCATCGGCCCCGCCGAAGTGTTCACCGAGGCGAATCAGCGTTCCGACGGCTACGAGACGCTTTTCTTCTCTCCCGACGGGAACGACGTGACGACGTCGATGGGACTGCGCGTCGGCGCTCACGGTGCTGCTGCCGGCGATGATCCGCTGGATCTCGTCATCATCCCGGGCAGCGAGTACGCCCCGGCCGTCTACGACGATCCCTCGGTGCGCCAAGCCGTGCTCGACCTTTCTCGACGCGCGACCAAGATCGCATCCATCTGCAGCGGTGCCTTCGCCCTGGCCGGCGCCGGTCTGCTGGATGGACGAGCTGCGACGACGCACTGGAAATTCACCGAAGCGCTGGCCGCATCGTTCCCCGCCGTGACGGTGCGGCCCGACTCGATCTTCGTCCGAGACGGGAATGTCTATTCCTCGGCCGGCGTCGCCGCCGGCATCGATCTCGCACTCGCCATCGTCGAAGAGGACTTCGGTGCGGACGTGGCGCGGTCCGTGGCGCAGCTCCTCCTGGTCTATATGCGTCGTTCGGGAGGCCAATCCCAGTTCTCGGCCTCCGTACGGGTGACCCCGCCTCGAACCAGCGTGGCCCGTGCCGTGGCGGACTACGTGGCCAGCGACCCCGCACGTCCCTCGTCGCTGCGCGACCTCGCAGCGCACGCCAATGTCAGCATCCGGCATCTGAACAGGGTGATCCGCGACGAACTCGGCATGACGCCCATCGAGTACGCCGGATCCATGCGGTTGGACCTGGCCATCGGCCTTCTCGAACAGGGCAGACCCGTCTCCGAGACGGCGAGCGTCGCGGGGTACAGCAGTGCGGTCGCGTTTCGCCGCGCATTCGTCGCCCGGTACGGCGCGACGCCATCCGATTACCAGAAGCGTTTTCAGACGACCGGCGACGGCATCGCGGAACCACCGCGTCCGTGATCGGGACGCCCCCGGAGGGTGTCCCTCCGGGGGCCACCTTCCGCTCCGGCGCGGAAAGTACCGTTGGCGTATGAGGCGTGACCACAATGATGTCGAGGCTCTCCGCGCCCGCGTCGAGTCCCTCGCGGACAGGCCCGCTCTCATCAGAGACCGCCACCTCACCGTCCTCGCGTCGAACACGATGGCACGGGCGCTCTCGCCCGGATTCGATGAAGGCGTGAACCTGGCGCGCTACGCATTCATCGATGCCGTGGACCACGCCGGAGATGCCGGCTGGTACGAGTCGACCAGCCAGATCGCCGCGATGCTGCGCGACTCGCTCGACATCCATCGAGACGATGCTCCCTTCCGCCGTATCGTCGGCGAACTCTCCGCGCGCAGCCCGCAGTTCTCCGTCGCCTGGGCCGATGAAGCCGCTCCGGCACGGCAGGGCGAGGTGACGTTCGTCGACACGGCCGTCGGCGATCTCACGCTCGTCTACCGGGAGGAGTGGCTCGACGACACTCAGGCGGAGGCGATCATGCTGCTGTCGGGCGTCGATGCGGCATCCGAGACGAAGTTGGACGCGCTCGCGTCGATCCTCGCGGGCCGTCGCCCTTCCGAGTGAACGGCTGAGGCCGCGCGGATGCTGGCGAGCGCTGCTGCGCCCGGGGAACCCGCGTCGGCGGAGAACGTCGTGACGAAGAGCCCGACCTCCCCGGGAACATCGAGCGTCAACCATTTCAGGTCGACCCAGCCGTGGCCGTCGATCTCGCTCATCGTGGTGCCGCTCGTCTGCGGGAATGCTTCGTGTCGCGACCACAGTTGGCGGAAGACGCGGTGCTCCACGGAGAGGATTCCGAGGATCTCGCGCAACCGTGGGCTGGAGGGGTCGGCCTGGAAGCGCAGCGCCGCGACGAGGCGCCGGGCCGTGTCGTTCCAGCTCTCGTCATCGTGCGCGCTCTCCGATCCCGCGAAGACGTCGAGAAGAAGGTTCCTCCCGACTCGCAGGTAGGCGGGTGCCACGATCTGCGCCGCACGATTCACCGCGATGATGTCGTGATGCGCATCGGTGATGTAGGCGGGCGACGTTCCCCACGTGCGAAGGATCTCTTCCACATCCTCGAGCGCTTGTCGTTCCGTGGCACGGGGACGCCCGCCGGACGATTGGACGATGCGATGCAGATACGTGTCAGCGACATGGTCGAGCCGAAGTGCTCGGCTCATGGAGGCCAGTACCTGAGCCGAAGGTTGCCGGTCGCGCCCCTGCTCGAGCCGCAGGTAGTAGTCGACGCTGATTCCGGCGAGGTCGGCCACCTCTGACCGCCTGAGCCCTGCCACCCGCCGCCCTCGCTCCCGCAGGAGACCGACGTCCTCGGGCTGGAGCTGAGCGCGCCGAGCGGTGAGGAACTCGGCAAGCGGCCCGATTCGTCCCACGTCCACACCTCCGATTCTCCTCAGACCATGATGAAGTCATTCTGGAGCCGCCGTTACTGCAACGGTGAGCGCGTGCCTGGCCATACGTGCGCCGAATCTGGCCATGGTGACAATTCCCGTGTTCTCGCCGGTGCAGGCGGCTAAATTTGGTCCATGGCACGACCCCGGAGCTTCGATGAGCAGGTGCTGCTCGACGGCGCCCAGGACCTGTTCTGGAAGAACGGGTACGAGCGCACCTCCATCGACGAGATCGCCGCGACCGCGGGCGTCGGCAACGGCAGCATCTACAGCGCCTACAAGAGCAAGCTCGGCCTCTTCATCGCCGTGTTCGAGAGGTACTGCGACTCTCGAGTCGCGCTCGTCGATGAGATCCTCGCCGGCCACGACGGACCCTTCGAAGACGCCGTGGAGAACTATCTCGACGAGATCATCCGCGACTGCACCGCTCACGAGGATCGGCGCGGATGCTTGATGCTCAACAGCATCGCCGAGCTCGGCTCGCGCTTCCCGGAGGTGCTGGCCATCGGGGCACGGTCGAACGCGCGCATGGAGGACCTGCTCGTCGCACGCGTCGCGTCGAGTGCGAACTCCGGGGAGATCCGCCTCGGAACAGACGGTATCCGCCCGCTGGCAGCGCACATCGTGCTCGTATCCCAGGGAATCATCCACCTGAGCCGGACGGGTGTCGCGGTGGCGAAGCTTCGCGAGGTCGTCGCGGCGGCTCGAGACCTGACCGCGCGCCTGCGTACTGCTTGAATCGATCGCCGCGTCGCTATGCCTGAGCGGATCGCGATTCCTCCGCCGCGGTGCGCGCAGGCGATGCGATCGTCGCGGCTGGCGTCGGCGCCGCCGCGTCATCGGCGAGAGCTCCCAGGAAGTCTGCGGACGGCGCGAAGAACGTGCAGCCCATCACTGCCGTCGAGAAGTCGAGGAGTCGGTCGTACAGGCCGGGCGGGTCACCGATGAACATCCGCTCGAGCATCTTCTCGATGACCCACAGGTATCGCGAATAACCGATGAAGTAGGTGCCGAACTGTGACGCCCCCGGACTGCCGAACGGCATATTGTCACGCAGGATGTCGTGCTCCACGCCGTCGACCACGATCGTCGACAGCGTCTTGTGCGACTTCTGTCCGTCATCGGCATCGTCCAGCTCGACGTTGTCGGCCTTCTTCCGACCGATGATCATCTCCTGCTGTTCGGTCGTCAGCGCCTGCCATTGGTCGATGTCGTGCAGGTACTTCTGGATGACGACGTAACTCCCTCCCGCATTGTCGGGGTCCTCGTCGCCGATGAGGGTGGAGTCGGCGATGGCATTGCCCACCGGGTTCGCCGTCCCGTCGACGAACCCGAGCAGGTCGCGCACGTCGAAGTACCGGAAACCGGTCGTCTCATCGACGACTTCCACCGCGTCTCCGAGGGAATCGAGCAGTTGGCGCTCGAACTCGAAGGTCAGGTCCTGTCGGTTCGCGCGGATGTGGAACAGGAGATCGCCTGGGGTGCTCGGCGCGGTGTGCACGGCGCCGGACACTGCGGCGAACGGATGCAGCCCGGCCGGGGAGGGCCGAGACGTGAGGCGCGGCCAGAACTGCGCGCCGATCGCGGCAGTGCACGAGAGCTGTGCATCGAGATCACGGAACCCGACGTTCTTGATGATGTCGTCGATCCCGCTGATGACGTCTCGCACGGCGTCTGCGGCATCCGCTCCCTGCTTCACCGTCAACACCAGGAAGGTGGCGCTGGACGTCAGGGGTGCATCGACCTTTTGCGCCTCGATGGGAACGCGGCCGGGAAGAGAGCTGCTCACGTCCCGAATCTAGAGCATCGAGTGGATCGGAGTCTTCGACGCTTGTCGAGGGGCCAACCGGGTGATGGTGGCCGTGCCGCGCTGACGTTCGGCTGAGCGCGCTGGATCGGACCCATCGGTGGCGTCCCAGAGCTGCAGAAGCTTCAGACCGAGGTGGAGGGTGCTGCGCTGCAGGCCGTCGGCCAGCGCGTCGCGCACCACCTCCGACATGCTCTCCAACCGGTAGTAGAGGGTCGTGCGGTGGATGAAGAGCGCACGGCATGCGACGGCCACGCTGCACCCGGCGTCGAGGTAGGCCTCGACGGTGGCCCGGCGCGTCTGATCTGGCGACCGCCATAATTCGTGCGCCGCGGGTGAGGCGGCGGCGACGAGCGAGGGAGAGCGGGTCATGCCGTGGAGCAGTCTCCACATGCCGAGGTTCTCCGCGCGGGTCGTTCCGATGGCGCTCTCCCCCAAGAGCAGGAGGAGCTCAGAGGTGGCGCGCGCGTCGTCAGCCGCACGTCGCAGGTCGTCTTCGTCGGTGCGTAGTCGTGCCGAACCGATCGGAGCGATGACGCGCACGCCGGCGCGTGCTGCCGTGTCTCTCGCCCATTCGTCGATGTCGAGCGGTGTGCGAGCAGACGACGTGACCAGCAAGACCCCATCGCCATCGGCGATCACGAGCGTATGCCCTCGTCCGGCCACCGTCAGCGCGTGCCGCAACGGCGGGAGGGCCGCCGATCGTCCGTCCACGAGGATGGCGCGCACAGCGACCTCGCCGTACGGATCGAGCCACCGTCGTTGCCGAGCGGTGCGCAGCACTTCACGACGCCGGACCGGGTCCGGCCCGATGAGCTCAGCGATCAGTGATCCGCGAGGATCGTCGCCTCCGCGGGGCTCATCGGGGTCGAACGTCTCCAGGCTCGCGTTGCTCACGGGTATCCTCCGTCTCGTCGCTGCGTCTATGACAAAGCTAGGAGTGGAGGCGAACGGTGCGCGTGGTCCCGTCAGGGCCACCTTCCCATGCGCGCCTCCCCGATCACTTGCGGAGGGGCGTGATGCCCTGGGTTCCCTGCGCGAACGTGGCGAGCGTCGCCTCGTCGATGTTCAGGTGCGCCGACAGCAGCGACGGCGGCACGTGGCTCAGCCAGTTCGCGAGAGAGATCTCCTCGTACTTCGGCGCTTTGAAGACCTCGAGGAACTGCAGCACGTCGTCACCGGTGTTCTCGACGTAGTGGCCGAGGTTCTTGCGCACGACACCCACGTCACCGGCGCGGAAGTCGGTCGTGTTCGCGTGCGGCCCCGTGTTGAACACCGTCATCCGCGCCGACCCGCGCAGGTAGTACTGCCACTCGTCGGCGTTGGGGTGCCAATGCAACTCCCTCATCGAACCGGGCTCGATGGTCACCAGCGCGGCGGCAACGGTGGCCGAGAGCGGGAAGTTGGTGCTATCGGCGATCCGGATGCTGCCGCCGGAGTTCTGGTGCAGCGGCTGCGACCGCGAGAGCCGGAAGATGATGGGCTCGGATGCTCCCCACTCGACGCCCGCCGCGGCCTGGTCGTCCGCGAGGTCACCGGGTTCGTCACCGGGGAAGATCCACAGGTTGTGCAGCGGGATGTCTGCGAACACCTCCTGGGCGACCCCGAAGTTCTTCGCGAGGATGTCCGGAGGGGTGTGCGCGAACCAATCCGTGAGAAGGAGGGTGTTCGATTCGGACTGCTCGCCGTCGTCGAAAGCCAGAACGAACTCGGCGCCGTCGGGGCCGAGCCCCTGCAACGAATGCGGTGTGCCGCCGGGAAAGAACCAGAGGTCGCCCTCTTCGACGTCCTCCACGCTCGGCTGCCCCGAGCGGCTGATCGTCGTCACACGGCAGCGTCCTCGGGTCATGACCGCCCATTCGGCGGTCTGATGCCAGTGCAATTCGCGGATACCGCCCGGCTCGAGGTACATGTTGACACCCGCGATCTCATCCGAGATCGCGAAGTCCTGCTTGGTGAGCTCTCGCGCCCATCCGCCGCGCTGCACGCGGCGCGGCGAGATGTTGAAGGATGACCAGAAGAACGGCTGAGTGGAGATATCGGTGCCGGGCGCATCGATCTGATGGGGGAACTGGCTCGCGATGACCGGGTTCTGCGGCCCGGTCATCGTGAGGCTCGCGGAATCGCCGATCGTGTTCGCCTCGCCCTCCGCGGGAAGGTCCGGATTGCCGAACGTGGGTGCCTCGTGATGCGGGGCGGGTATGTGTTTCGCGTTGTCTTCCATCATGGTGCTCCGTTTCGTGTGTGCCGCGTGCGATTACTTGTCGGCGGTGGAGATTCCGGCATCGCGCAGAAGCCGGCGCACGTCCAGGGTCGTCTGCTCATCGATGTCCTTATGGTGGGGTTTCTTAAGGAAGAGCTCCGATCGACCGAGCCGTACGCGGAACGTGCCGTTGTGCTCCTCCGTCACATCCGCGACCTCCGCGAGCAGAGCGAGCACGTCCGGCCATTCGAGGTTGTGCGAGGTCGGATGCTGCTCCAGGTGGGAGAGCGTCTTGCGATGATGTTCGGACAGGTGGGCGGTGGACTCGTCAGGCATGGGGTTCTCCTTCGTCGGTGGTGGGGGCGGGATGCCGGAGCTGCCGGTGGTGCGATCGAGGAACTGCGAGGAGATGCGTCGCGGTGGGACGAACGGCGCTCATCGCCCACGCGCGCGCGATCACCTCGGCGTCGAACTCGGTCGTGCGTCCTTCGTGCTGGCTCACATGCTCTCGCCAGGACCCGACCGTGTAGGCCTCGACGACGATGTCGGCATCATCGACGACCGTGTACACCTGCCATCCCCGCGCACCGGTGCGCAGACGTGTCTGCTGCACCTGCGCCATCACGGCCAAGAAGTCTGCCCGTCGATCGAGGGGGACGCTGTAGCGGATGAGTACGAGGACGGCGGCGTCGTCCTCGCCGATCGCCCGAGGCGCCTCGTCCACCCCGGGAACTTCGACGATTCCCCGACCGATACCCGTCGTATCGGGCAGCGGCCAGGCGAACAGGGTGAGCCCGCCGACCGCGCAGACGATACCCGCACCGATGACAACCTCGGCAGGGCCCCAGACCGCAGCGAGCACACCGGCGACGGCGGAACCCGCTGCCGTGCACCCGAAGAGCACGAGCTGATAGAACGAGAGCCCTCGAGTGCGGACCCAGATTGGAAGGAATGCCTGGATGGTCCCGTTGATGGTCGCGATGATTCCGATCCATGCCAGTCCCGTGACCACGAGTACCGGAAAAGTCAGCCACAGGGTCGGCGAGAGGACCAACACGACGAGCCCTGCGCCGTACGCCACCGAGGAAGCCAGGACGACGCCGTTGACCGCGGCGATCCGTCGTGCCCAGGGCAGCACGAAGGCGCCGATGATGGATCCGGCTCCGAGCGCGGCCAGGAGCAATCCGTACCCGCCGGCGGAAAGGCCGAGGGAGTTCTTGGCGATCGTCGGAAGCAGTGCCCACAGTGCGTTGGCCGGGATGAGGAAGACCGCCAGACGCAGCAGGATGAGCCGCACGATCCGCGAGTGCATGACGTAACGGGTACCCGCTCGTGTCGCGTCGACGAACGGCTCGTGGCGCACGACCGGCGGTGTGTAGGTCTTCCAGAAGAGCAGCACCCCCAGGAACACGAGGAACGACGCGGCGTTGAGGAGGAACACCGCGGCGACTCCGTATTGCGCGACGACGAGGCCGGCGATGGCCGGGCCGACGGCTCGCGCGATGTTCACGCCGATCGATGAGAGCCCGGCAGCATCGACGAGCATGGATCGCGGCACGATGTCGGGAACCAGCGCCTGGAATGCGGGGAGCTGGATGGCCGAGATGATTCCGAGGACGAAGGTCGATGCCAGCAGCACCGCCGTGGTCGTCTCGCCGATCCAGGTCAGCGTGGTCAGGGCCATCACGATGATGAGCTGCACGATCTGCGAGTAGAGCAGCACGCGACGACGGTTGAGGAACTCGCCGATGACCCCGGCGGGAATGGCGAAGATCAGCACGGGTGCGGCGGCGGCGGTCTGCACGAGCGCCACCAGCAAAGGGGAGCCATCGCCTTGGACGAGGAGCCATTGGGCGCCCACGGTCTGCATCCAGCTTCCGATGTTGCTGACAATGGATGCGATCCATACCAGTCGGAAGATGGGGACCGTGAGCGGGGCGAACCCCGACGCCCATCCGCCACGGTCCCCGACTTTGGTCGATGCCGTCGCCGCCTCAGCCATTCGCCGCGACGACCGTTCTGTGTTCCGTCATTGGGATACCTCGTGCTGTGTCAGGAGGGACTGTTCGCCGCTGCGGGTGCCGCAGCACGTCGCATCACCAGCGCGGCCGAGACCGTGGCCACCAAGACGATGGCTGTGAACACCAGGAGCACCGTCGTCTGCGACACGACGGTGAGGAGCGCTCCGATGGCGAGCACGGGCAGAGCCAGGCCGCAGTACGCGATGAGGAAGATCAGTGCGAGCGTCTCTCCGCGGCGTCCAGGCTCGGCCAACGTTGCCGCCGTCGCAACAGCGGACTTGAACAACACACCCACTCCGACGCCGGAGACAACGCCTCCGACGAGGAAGACGGCGAGTGACGGCGCGAATGCACCCGCAGCGACAGCGGCCAGACCCGCCGCGCAGCAGACTGCGGCGACGACGAGCTGAGAGCGCAGGGCGACACGCGCCAGCGCCACCTGGCCCGTGGCAGCGGCGGCGAACACCGAGAACGCCGTCACTCCGGCGACGAGGTGGTCACGCTCTCCGAAGGTTCCGATGAGGATCGTCGGGGCGAGCGAAGTGAACAGACCGAACAGCGCGAATCCTGCGAACGCCCCGAAACCGGCAGCGATGAATGCCGTCCGCGCGCGGGGCGGTGCGGCGATGCGCTGAGGTCGATACGGCCGAGGTGTCGCCGGTGGTGACACGGTCTCCGGCACGCAGGTCACAGCGACAGCCGCGCCGAGCAGGACCACGAGAAACACAGCATGTGGGAGCACGAGCGGGGCGGGCAGGAACTCGGCGAACAGCCCGCCGATGAGCGGGCCGAGCGCGAGCCCGCCGAGGTTCGCAGCACCGGCCACCGAAGCGGCGACGACGACGCTCTCGGTCGGTCGGGCGTGTGCGCGAAGTTCACCGAGATGGGCCGTGGCGGTCGCCGTGAGGATTCCGACGCTCACGCCGTTCACCAACCGGGCGACGAGCAGACCAGGCACGTCTGTCCACAACAGGAACAGGACGGCACTGAGGGCTGCGACCAGGATCGCGATGGTCAGCATCCGCCGACGCCCCATCCAATCGCTCACGTGCCCGAGGAGGAACAGGCTGAGCACGACGCCCACGGCGAACGCGGCGAAGATCAGGGTGATGATCGAGACCGGGAAGCCGTCGAGCTCCTGGTAGAGCGGATAGAGCGGAGTGGGGATCGTCGCGTAAGCCATGACCATCAGGAACGCGATAGCCACGACCCAGAAACCTGCCCCATGCGAGATCTGGGGCAGTCCGAGGGGCGCCTGACGCCGTGCCACGGATCAGGCCCCGCTTCGCGCGTTCGTCAGGGTCGTTCGGATCGCATCCGCGAGTGCCGCTGTTCCGCCCTCGACCATGGTGCCGTTGAGGAAGAAGGTGGGAGTGCCGTTCACCCCGCTGCGAATTCCGCCGTCCTCATCGGCCTGTATCCGCGCGGTGTACCTGTTCTCGTGGGCGGCCGCGGCGAGGTCGGTGGCGTTGAGACCCAGCGCTTCGCAGAGACGCTGATAGAGCTGAGGTCCGAGGTCTTTCTGGTTCTCGTAGAGAAGGTCGTGAGCTTGCCAGAACTCCCCATGCTCCCCCGCGAATTCGGCCACGAACGCCGCATCGACCGCCTCCGGATGGATCTCCTCGATGGGGAAGTTCCGGAAGATGAAGCGGATCTTTCCGTCGTACTGCTGGAGGAGTCGCTTGACCACGGGGAACGCTTCGCCGCAATAGGGGCACTGGTAGTCGCCGTACTCGACCAGTGTGAGCGGTGCATCGACGGGGCCGAGGGCGTGGTCCTGTTCGGACACGGGGATGCGAAGGTGTGACATGGCGAGTCCAATCTCAGTTCGAGGGATTGCGGGGTCGTTTCAGTGCCTCCAGCGCGTCCAGAACGCCGTCGGCGCCCGGGTTGACATCGATGGGAGAGAGGTAGCTCCACGCGATGACGCCGGAATCATCGATGACGAAGAGAGCGCGCTTGCTCGTGCCGGTGTGGAAGTCGTAGGCGCCGTACTTCCGGGAGACCTGGCCCTTGGGCTCGAAGTCGCTGAGCAGGTCGAATCGGAATCCGCGGTCCTCGATGAAGGCTCGGTGCGACCACGATCCGTCGACCGATATCCCCAGAAGGACGGCACCGTCCGCGTCGAAGAGCGGCAGGGCCTTGTTGAAGACGTTCAGCTCATCTCCGCAGACCGAACTCCAATCCGCCGGATAGAACACCAGCACGACAGGCCCACCACGAAGGCTCGAAAGCGTCATGGTGCTGTCCGGAGTGCGATGCAGCGTGAAGTCGGGGGCGACGGCGCCCACGCCAAGGATGTCCTTCGTGTGGTGCTCGACGTATCCGACCATGATCCTCCTCCGTTCCCATCGGCTGTTGAGCCGCTGCGCAGAGGCTACTGGCGGATGCTCCACACAACACGCGACAGATGTCGAAATCGAACGGAATCCTCGCTTCCGGTCTGCGCGAGGAGAGTCTGAACAAAAGTAGGAGCAGTGGGGATCGTGCCGAGGGTTATCGTGAACACGCTTCCCCGAATCAACCGATGGGAAGGTCCGATAGTCGTACCGAGCACACCTCGGAGCGGCGGAGAACTGGAGGTCGACCATGTCGTTTGTGACCACGGAAGATGGCGCAGAGATCTACTACAAGGACTGGGGCAGCCACGACGCCCAGCCCATCATGTTCCACCACGGTTGGCCGCTGTCCGCGGACGACTGGGATGCGCAGATGCTCTTCTTCCTCGGAAAGGGTTTCCGCGTCATTGCGAGCGATCGCCGTGGGCACGGGAGGTCATCTCAGATCAGCACCGGCCACGACATGGACCACTACGCCAGCGATGCCTCTGCCGTCGTCGAGCACCTGGACCTGCGCAACGTCATTCACATCGGTCATTCGACCGGCGGCGGTCAGGTCGCGCGCTACGTCGCGCAGTACGGAGAACCTCAGGGACGCGTCGCCAAAGCCGTGTTGGTCTCTTCCGTGCCCCCTCTGATGCTGCAGACCGACGGCAATCCTGAAGGGACGCCGATCTCGGTCTTCGACGGGTTCCGCAGCGCCCTGGCAGCCAACCGCGCAGAGTTCTACCAGGCCGTCGCGGCCGGGCCGTTCTATGGGTTCAACCGCGCCGGTGCCGAGGTCTCGCAGCCGGTGATCGACAACTGGTGGCGCCAGGGAATGATGGGGAGCGCGCTCGCCCACTACGAGGGCATCAAGGCTTTCTCCGAGACGGACCAGACCGACGATCTGAAGGCGATCAGCGTGCCCGTCCTGGTGACGCAGGGTGATGACGACCAGGTAGTGCCCTACAAGGACGCCTCCGTGAAGCAGGCGGAGCTCCTCCGCAACGCGACCCTCAAGATCTACGAGGGCTACCCGCACGGCATGCTGACCACGCACGCCGACATCATCAACCCCGACATCCTCGCCTTCATCCAGCAGTAGGAGACGACTGGAACGGAACGGCACCCTGCGGATCAACCGCGGGGTGCCGTGTCCGTTCCGGCGTCCGTCGAGCCGACCGCACACGAAAAAACCCCCGGAAAACCGGGGGTTTGTCTGTGCGCGATACTGGGATCGAACCAGTGACCTCTTCCGTGTCAGGGAAGCGCGCTACCGCTGCGCCAATCGCGCCTAAAAAGGCTATTCATTTATTATGAGGTGGCGACGGGATTCGAACCCGTGTAAACGGCTTTGCAGGCCGGTGCCTAGCCGCTCGGCCACGCCACCGTGTGGATTGACCCCACGTGCCGCGATTCTTCCGAAGAAGATTCACTACACTCGAGCGGATGACGAGACTCGAACTCGCGACCCCAACCTTGGCAAGGTTGTGCGCTACCAACTGCGCTACATCCGCATTTCGTTCCCGGTTGTCCCGGGCACTCATGAAACATTAGCCGAAGATCGGCGACTGTCCAAACCGGCGGCGAATCTCGCGCGTGTCTCCCAGAGTGGTCATACGGGCGTGGATGCGTCCGGTAGTATCGATTCTCGACCCCCTGGGTCACATGGGCGATTGGCGCAGTTGGTAGCGCGCTTCCTTCACACGGAAGAGGTCATCGGTTCGAGTCCGGTATCGCCCACAGATGAAAGCCCCGCAGACCTCGGTCCTGCGGGGCTTTTTGCCTGCCGTTCCGCGGGATCGACACCCGACGGAACCACGATGCCGCGGTATCGCTTCTGGAGCCGGCTGAGTATCGTCGGAATCGAGTCACGCGCCGGAGCGTGCACATCGGAAGGATACCCGCATGGAGCATTTCGACACGATCGTGGTGGGAGCCGGCATCTCCGGGCTGACCACCGCCCGGCTGCTGACGAAAGCGGGTCGCCGCGTCGTCGTGCTCGAAGCGCGCGAGCGGATCGGCGGGCGCGTGTGGACCGACCGTCAGGACGGACGCGTCACCGACCTCGGCGCGTCCTGGATCCACGGCGTGATCGACAGCCCCGTGGCCGAAGCCGCCACGGCCTTCGGACTGCGGACCGTCGAATTCACGGTCGGCGGATACCAGCCCGACAGTCGTCCGATCGCGTATTACGGCCCCGATGGCATTCGGCTGTCGGATGCGGATGCTGCGGCATTCACCGCCGACATCCATACGGTCGACGGCGCGCTCGTCGCGGCGATCGAGGATTCCACCCCGGATGCCTCCTACCGCGACGTCACGGAAGTGGCCCTGGCCGCTCAGGGCTGGCCCGCGGAACGCACGCAGCGGGTTCGTGAATACCTCGAGCACCGGTCGGAGGAGCAGTACGGCGCGTGGATCGACGACCTCGCCTCGCACGGACTCGATGACGACTCGATCGACGGAGACGAGGTCGTCTTCCCGGACGGATACGACCGCCTCGCACAGCACCTCGCCACCGGCCTCGACATCCGCGTCGGCCAGCGCGTCACGCGCGTCGCCTGGGCGCCCGAGGGCGTCACCGTGACGACGACGGACGACCTTCTGAGTGCGGACGACACCGTCGTCACCGTTCCGGTCGGTGTGCTGCAGTCCCCCGACTTCGTGTTCGATCCCCCGCTCCCCCCGGTGAACGCCGAGGCCCTGGGTCGCCTGCGGATGAACGCCTTCGAGAAGGTGTTCCTGCGCTTCCCCACCAAGTTCTGGGACGACGATGTGTACGCCATCCGACAGCAGGGTCCGGAGGGGCGCTGGTGGCACTCCTGGTACGACCTCACCGCACTGCACGGAGAGCCGACCCTGCTCACCTTCGCGGCGGGTCCCGCGGCGATCGAGACCCGCACCTGGGACGACGATCGGGTCGCGGCATCCGTCCTCGACCAGCTCCGTCGCCTGTACGGCGATCGCGTGCCCGACCCTGTCTCGGTGCACCGCACCGCCTGGCAGGACGACCCGTTCTCGCACGGCGCCTATGCCTTCATGACGCTCGGTTCGACGACGGCCGACCACGACGATCTCGCCACGCCCGTCGGCGACGTCGTGCACATCGCCGGAGAGGCCACCTGGACGGATGACCCGGCCACCGTTACCGCGGCGATGTGCTCGGGCCACCGCGCCGCCGGCCGCATCCTCGGCACCGAGATCGCCATCGAGCGGCTGTGGGTCGATGACTAGCACCGGCCCGCAGCCGCTCACCCCGCATTATTCGTAGCGCAGCGACTCGACCGGGTCGGCCCGTGCGGCCCGTGCCGCCGGGAGTGTTCCCGCGAGGAACGCGATGACCATCACGAGCGCGATGATCCCCGCGATCGACAGCGGATCGAACGCGATGAGGGTCAACCCGGGCAGATCGGCGAGCAGACCGTCGGCGAGTATCGCGCTGAGTCCCGTGCCGGCGAGCATCGCGACGCCCACGCCGATGGCGCTGCCGAGGAACCCGAGGAAGGCGGCCTCGATGCTGAACAGGCTGAAGACCCGACCGGATCCCATGCCCATCGCCTTCATCAGACCGATCTCGCGTGTGCGCTCCTGCACCGACATGTAGAGCGTGTTGACGATGCCGAAGGCCGCCGCGAGCAGCGCGATGATCGCGAAGGCGTTCAGCACGAGCACGATGCCGTCGATCACGGTGGTGATCATGCCGAGCTGATCGGCGACCGTCGTACCCGTGTAGCCCGCCGCGGCGAGCCGGTCTTTGAGCGCTTGCACCTCGGCATCGGTGGCATCCGGCGCGAACCACACGGTCGCCGATGCGTATCGGTCGACCTGCGCGGCGGGCAGGCCCGTGCTCTGCGCGTCGAACAGCGCATCGCTGAGGGAATCGTTGATGAGGAGGCTCGAGCCCGTCGGACTCGCCAATGCCTCCTCGGTGACCCCGACCACCGCGGCGTCGAACCGGTGCGAGCCCTGCGCCGCGTCGGTGATGCCGATGGTGATGCTCCGACCGATCGCGTCCGCGTCGTCGGCGAAGCCCAGAGCGTCGACGTACGAGGCGGGCACCGCGACCTGCAGATCGGTCGCGTCGGGGTCGGGAGACTCTCCCGCCGCGAGGACGGTGGTCTGTCCGGGAACGAGGCTCCCCACGGTTGCGACGAACTTCGTGCCGTCGCCGGCCTGCACGAAATCGGGAGTGATCGTGCGGATCGGGTCGACGCTGACGACTCCGTCGATGCCTTCGATGTCGGTGATGTCGTCGGGCGTGAGCGCGATGACGGTCTGGCCGGGGACGCCGCTCGAGACGGCATCCGGATCGTACTCGCGGGGAGCGGATGCCTCGGCCCCGGGGAGTGCTCCGGCGTCGTCGGCGGCTTTCGTCACGGCCATGGCGTCGGATGCCCCGACTCCGGAGACGGTGTCGTCGATGTATTGGTTGATGCCGGTGCCGAGCCCGCCCGTGAGAGCGAGCGTGAAGGCGCCGACGAAGATGGCCAGGATGGTGAGGATCGTGCGCGTCTTGGCACGGAAAGTGTTCGCGATCGCCGAGCCGACGAGGTCTGAGGTCTTCACGCTGCGACCGCCGATCCGGTGATCTCGACGATCCGGCCATCGCGGATCACGATGCGTCGGTCGCAGCGCGCGGCGAGATCCTCATCGTGGGTGACGACGATCAGCGTGATGCCGTGCTCGCGGTTCAACGTGAAGAGGATGTCTTCGACCACCGCCCCCGTCGCCGTGTCGAGATTGCCCGTGGGCTCGTCGGCGAAGATGATCCGCGGATCGTTCACCAGCGCTCGGGCGATCACCACGCGCTGCTTCTGACCGCCCGAGAGGTTCACGGCCTTGTTCTTCGCCTTGTCGGCGAGGTCGAGCTGCTCCAGCGCGGCGAGGCCGCGGCGGCGCCGCTCCTTGCCTCCGACGCCGGCGATCTTCAACGGGAGGATCACGTTCTCCAGGACGCTGTTCGCCCCGGTGAGGAAGAACTGCTGGAAGACGAACCCGAACGTCTTGTTGCGCGTGCGGTTGAGGCGGGTGCCGCGGAGTCCGGCCGTGTCGACGCCTTCCAGCGCGATCGAGCCGGCGTCGGGCGCGTCGAGGAGCGCGAGGAGGTGCATGAGCGTCGACTTGCCGGATCCGCTCTTGCCGATGATCGCGATCGATTCCCCCTCGGCGACGTCGAACGACACGCCTTTGAGAGCTTCGAACCGCGTCTGACCGCGTCCGTACGACCGGTGGACGTCTCTGACCTGCAGGATGGGTGTCGGCATAAAGAGCTCCGTTTCTCGAGGGCTGCGTCCAGCCTTCACCCGGCACCTCACGCCGTCATCCCGCTGGCGCAGACACGTCGTACCGCATCCGCGGTATGGCGGATCCCGCCGGGGCAGGATGAATCAGCGGTCGATACGCGGCACACTGAAGAGATGGCAGAGACGACGGACATCCCCGCTGTCCCTGCCGACCCCCGTCCGCGGATGCCGGCCTGGGCTCCGGATCTGGTCGTGTCGCTGATCGTCGTGGGCATGGCGTTCGCACCGAACCCGGTTCCCGACTTCCGACCGACGAGCGCGTTCGCTCTCGTCCTGGTGCTGCTTCCGATCGTCGTGCTCCCCTGGCGCCGCCGGTGGCCGCTCGCGGTGCTCGGCGTGCTGCTCGCGCTGTTCGGGGCTGCCGCAGCGACCGGCATCCTCTCCCCCGGCATCGGCATCGCCATCGGTGTGGCGATGTATCAGGTGACGCTGCGCAGTTCCCGACGACGAGCGCTGATCGTGGCGGCCTGCGCGATCGTGGCGGTGATGCTGCTCTCGTTGCTCGCCGCGATCGGATCGGTGTACGACCCGCGCGCTCTGCAGTTCGGCCTGATCGTGGCGTTCTCCACCGCACTCGGCGACGCGACCCGCTCACGCCGCGCCTACATCGACGCGATCACGGAACGCGCCGAGCGCGCGGTGCAGAGCCGCGAGTCCGAGGCACAGCGTCGGGTCAGCGAGGAGCGCCTGCGGATCGCGCGCGACCTGCACGACGCCGTCGCCCACCAGATCGCCGTCATCAGCCTCAATGCGGGCGTCGCGACCTCGGTGATCGACGATCGTCCCGAGAAGGCGAAGGAGTCGCTCGCGACGATCCGTGTCGCCGCCCGCACGGTGTTGCATGAGATCGGAGACCTGATGTCGATGCTCCGCACGGTCGATCCCGATGATGACCGGCCGGCGCCGCAGACGGGCACCGACGGCCTCGACGACCTCGTCGCGCAATTCGCGGCGACGGGTCTCGACGTGACCACGCGGGTCGAGGGCGATCTGGATCGCGCCACCGGCGCATCCGGGCTCGTCGCCTACCGTGTCGTGCAGGAGGCGCTCACCAATGCCCACAAGCACGGCTCCGACGCTCGCGCGCACCTGCTTCTCCGGATCGACCTCGATCAGCTCACGGTCACCGTCACCAATCCCTTCGTCCCCTCGCACGACCGCGATGCGGAGCGCTCCGGTCTCGGCCTCGTCGGCCTCCGCGAACGCGTCGCGTCGGTGCGTGGCAGTGTGGAGGCCGGACCATCGTCCGGCGGGTGGAAGGTCACCGCGCGCATTCCGCTCACGAAGGAGGCGTCATGATCAGAGTGCTCGTCGTCGACGATCAGGCCCTCATCCGGCAGGCGGTGACGGACATCCTCGACGGTCAGCCCGACATCGATGTCGTGGGCCAGGCGGCGGACGGACGCGAGGCCGTGACGTCGGCGTCGGCGCTGCGGCCCGACGTCATCATCATGGACATCCGGATGCCGAACGTCGACGGCATCGCAGCGACCGCGGAGATCTGCGGCGACCCGTCGCTGCAGGACGTGCGGATCCTCATCCTGACGACCTTCGAAGAGGACGAGTACCTCGTCGCCGCTCTGCGGGCCGGAGCCAGCGGATTCATCGGCAAGGGCGCCGAGCCGGAGGAGATCCCCCGGGCGGTGCGTTCCGTGCACGCCGGCGATGCCCTGTTGTCCCCCCTCGCCACCCGGGCTCTCATCGACCGGTTCGTGGCGCTTCCGGTGCGCGACCCCGCCTCCCCCGGCATCCCGGAGCTGGCATCGCTGACCGATCGCGAACGCGAGGTCCTGCTGATGGTGGCGCGTGGTCGCTCGAATCAGGAGATCGCGACCGACCTGTTCATCTCCCCGCACACGGCGAAGACGCACGTCAACCGGATCATGACGAAGGTGCACGCACACGATCGCGCGCAGCTCGTGATCCTGGCCTACGAGTCCGGCATGCTCGTGCAGGGCGGCTGAGAGCACTCCGCTCGCCGCCCATACGAAAGCGCCCCTCCTGCTCAGAACAGGAGGGGCGCCGTCATCGCACGTGTCAGGCTCGGGCGGCCTTCGAGGTGCGCGCCGGCTGCGGCTGAGAGAACAGCACGACGATGATCACGGTCACCCCCACGACGACGTGGGGCAGCCAGACGTTCAGGGCCTCGCCGGAGAAGCCGAAGATCCACGGCGAAAGCGCCAGGAACAGGCTCGCGACGATGTCGAAGACCAGGTGCACGGGCATCGGGATGAAGCCGAAGGGGCCCCATTCGTACTTCGTGAACAGGCTGTAGACGATGAGTCCGATGCCGAGAACGATCGGGATGATCACGGCTGCTCCGCCGACACTCGAGAATCCGAACAGCCACGGCGCGGCGATCAGCGCGATGCCGACGAGGTAGTCGAGGACTCCGTGGACCTTGGTGGGGATGAAACGCATGATGCCTCCTTGTGCGGGAACCGCGGGAGCGGCTCATACAAGGCATTCGGCGCCTCGGGGAAAACGGATTGGACGCATTCGCGACCGGCAGTCTGCGCCGCCTGATTCCCGCGACGACAATCAGCCCAGGCTCGCCCAGCCGTATCGGCGCGTCAGCGAAGCGGCGACGCGATCGAACAGCGAACGGCCGAGCACGGCGGCTTCCCTCCGCATGCCGTCATCGTGCACGCTGTACAGCTGCTCGATGTCGACCCAGGATTCCCGGCCCTGGCTGTCCCACTCGCCGGTGCCGATCGACAGGAAGTCGCGATCGCCGTCGTGCGCCTTGCTGGTCATCCGCACCGCGTACACGCGGTTCTTCGATTCCCGCCCGATGACGAGCACCGGGCGGTCCTTGCCGCGCCCGTCGTTCTCCTCGTAGGGCACCCAGGTCCATACGATCTCGCCGGCATCGGGTGTGCCGTCGCGGTCGGGCGCATAGCTGATCTCGAGGTCGGAGAGCCGGTCGGGATCGAGCCGGACGGTCTGCGTGCCGCTGCGCGCTGCGGGGGCGGTCGCGTGCGACTCGGGAACCACGACGCCCGAACGTCCCGGCCTCCGAGAAGGCCGGGACGTTCGGGATGTCAACGCGTTCAGCACGGTCTGCGCGATCGTGACGAGGATGCTCCTGGTAGAACTCACACGGTCACACTACGTGCTCCGTCGAGCGGATCAGGCGTCGGTGAGCGCGTAGCCCTCCTCGCCGTGGACGACGGAGTCGACGCCGGCGATCTCGTCTTCGCTGGTGACGCGGAAGCCGATCGTCTTCTCGATCGCGAATCCGATGATGAAGGCCACGATGAAGGAGTAGATCAGCACGCCCAGGGCGGCGATCGTCTGGAGGACGAGCTGGCGCCAGTCGCCACCCACGAAGAGGCCGACGCCGCTGGCGAAGAAGCCCAGGTAGAGGGTGCCGATCAGGCCACCGACGAGGTGGATGCCGACGACGTCGAGCGAGTCGTCGAAGCCGAGACGGAACTTCAGTTCGACGGCGAGTGCGCAGACGACACCGGCGAGAAGGCCGAGCAGCAGCGCCCATCCGGGGGTGAGGTTGGCGCACGCCGGCGTGATCGCGACGAGGCCGGCGACGGCACCGGATGCGGCACCCACGGAGGTGGGCTTTCCGTCCTTGATCTTCTCGATGACGATCCAACCGAGGATCGCCGCTGCCGTCGCACCGAGCGTGTTGATGCCGATGAGTCCGACGCCGCCCATGTCTTCGGACAGCCACTCCGCACCGGCGTTGAAGCCGAACCATCCGAACCACAGCAGCGCGGCGCCGAGGAGCGTCAGCGGCACATTGTGCGGCTTGAGGATGCCCTTCTGGAATCCGATGCGCTTACCGAGGACCAGGGCGAGAGCCAGGGCCGCTGCACCCGCGTTGATGTGCACCGCGGTACCACCGGCGTAGTCGATGACCCCGAGGCCACTGTCCTCGCCGAAGAGCGTCGTGCCGAGGTTCATGATCCAGCCGCCGCCCCAGACCCATGCGGCGATCGGGAAGTAGCCGACGGTGGCGAAGATGCCGGCGAAGATCAGCCAGGAGCCGAACTTCGCGCGGTCGGCGATGGCGCCGGAGATCAGGGCCACCGTGATGATGGCGAAGGTGGCGCCGTAAGCGACACCGAGCAGAGCGACGTTCGCGTCGGGACCTTCGGCGAGACCGGAGAGACCGAAGTCGGCGAACGGGTTGCCCGCGAATTGAGTCGGACTGTCGACGGCGCTCATGGAGAAGCCGAAGAGAATCCAGAGAACAGCCACCAATCCGATGGAGCCGAAGCTCATCATCATCATGCTGACGACGCTCTTCGCCTTGACCAGGCCGCCGTAGAAGAAGGCCACGCCGGGGGTCATGAGAAGAACGAGGGCGGTCGCGGTGATCGCCCAGCTGATGTTGCCGGGAGCATCCATGGAATACCTCACATCCGAGTAACTGGAGCTTCAGTGTGACGATGCTCGGTTTCGGGGATGCGCGAGGTGTGTTTCGTGCGGGTTACACCCGTGAGGCTCGTGTAACCATCGCGTTACACGCTTCCCGGCGAGTTCACATGGTGCGACCGCCGCGCGACCGCTAAGAGCGCGCGGAGTGGGTGAGGGCGTTCAGACGCGAGATGGCGCGGAGGTACTTCTTGCGGTATCCCCCACCGAGCATCTCGTCGGCGAAGACCTTCTCAAGACTCACGCCCGTCGCCACGATCGGCAGCTGCGCGTCGTAGACACGATCGACGAACGCGACGAAACGCAGCGCCTCGGACTGATCCGTCAGGACGCGGACCCCGCGCAGCCCGACCAGATCGACGCCGTCGATCAGTCGGATGTAGCGGGACGGATGCACCCGCGCGAGGTGTGCGATCACCTCGTCGAAGGCGTCGTCCGACACCACCGACGATGCCGACGCGGTGTCGATGGCCCGCGCGTACTCGTCGTCCGTGAGCACGATCGAGTGCCCGTCGAGCGAGCGCTGACGGAAGTCGACGCCGTCGATGCGCATCGTCTGGAAGCTGTCGGACATCTGATGGATCTCGCGCAGGAAGTCCTGGGCGGCGAAGCGCCCCTCGCCCAGCGCGTTCGGCGGCGTGTTCGACGTCGCTGCGAGCCGGGTGCCCGAGGTCACGAGCTCACCGAGCAGACGCGTCATCACCATCGTGTCGCCCGGATCGTCGAGCTCGAACTCGTCGATGCACAGCAGATCGGCGCCGCGGAGGAGATCGACGGTGTTCTTGTAGCCGAGGGCCCCCACGAGGGCGGTGTACTCGATGAACGAACCGAAGTACTTCCGCCGTGCGGGGAGCGCGTGATAGATCGAGGCGAGCAGGTGGGTCTTGCCGACACCGAATCCACCGTCGAGGTAAACGCCGGGCTTGAGCGCCGGCTCCTTCTTGGCCCGGCTGAAGAGTCCGCCGCGCTTGGCGGGAGCGCCACGGCCGGCGAATCGCAGGAGCGTCTCCTTCGCCTCCTCTTGCGAGGGGTAGGCAGCATCCGCTCGGTAGCTGTCGAAGGTCGCATCGTCGAACTGCGGCGGCGGAACGAGGCTCGCGAGCATCTCGGGACCGGTGACGGTCGGTTGGCGTTCGCTGAGGCGCACGACGCCGGTGGTGCTCTTCGTGTCGGTCATTCGTTTCCTGTGTCGAAGTCTTACGAATCCGGCGCCCGGGGCACCGCGGGGAACTATCGTCGAAGCGACGGATCAACACTACGCCGTCGCCGACAGAGCCTTCGTTCGCATACCCCCGAGGAGCGCCCCGTGACCATCGAATTCGACACGTCATCCGCAAAGTTCGCCGAGTACTCCGAGCCCGGCCGGCTCGTGACCACCGAATGGCTCGCCGCGCACCTCGGCCAGCCCGGACTCGTCGTGGTGGAGTCCGACGAAGACGTGCTGCTCTACGAGACCGGGCACATTCCCGGAGCGGTGAAGGTCGACTGGCACACCGAACTCAACGACCCCGTCGTGCGCGACTACGTCGATGGCGAGGGATTCGCCGAGCTCCTCAGCCGCAAGGGCATCGCGCGCGACGACACGATCGTCATCTACGGCGACAAGAACAACTGGTGGGCCGCCTACGCCCTGTGGGTCTTCTCGCTCTTCGGCCACGAGGACGTACGCCTCCTCGACGGCGGTCGCGACCGCTGGATCTCGGAGGGACGCGAGATCACGCGCGAGGCGACCACCCGCCCGGCGACCGAGTACCCCGTCGTCGAACGCGACGATTCGGTTCTCCGCGCCTACAAGGAAGATGTGCTCGCTCACATCGGCAAGCCTCTGATCGACGTGCGCTCTCCTGAGGAGTACAGCGGTGAGCGCACGACCGCTCCCGCCTACCCGGAGGAGGGCACCCTGCGCGCCGGCCACATCCCCACCGCCCAGAGCGTGCCGTGGGCCAAGGCGGTCGCCGAGGACGGCGGTTTCAAGACGCGTGCCGAGCTCGACGCGATCTACCGCGACGGCGCGGGACTCAGCGACGGCGACGAGGTGGTCGCGTACTGCCGCATCGGCGAGCGTTCGAGCCACACCTGGTTCGTGCTCAACCACCTCCTCGGCTTCGAGAACGTGCGCAACTACGACGGTTCCTGGACCGAGTGGGGCAGCGCCGTGCGTGTTCCGATCGTCACCGGCTCCGAGCCCGGCACGCTCTGAACGTGTGACAATGACAGGGATGAGCGAAACGCACGTTCCTGACACCCTCGCTGAGATCCGAGACGCCTTTCTCGAGACCCCCGAGGCTGATCGTCTGCTGCTCCTGCTGGAGTTCTCCGACGAGCTGCCCCCGGTTTCCGATGAGGTGGCCGACCACCCCGAGATGTGCGAGCGGGTCGCGGAATGTCAATCCCCGGTGTACATCTACGTCGAGGTCGTCGACGGTCGGGTGGTCATGCACGCGACGGCGCCCCCGGAGGCGCCGACCACTCGTGGCTTCGCCAGCATCCTCGTGCAGGGCATCACCGGGCTCACGCCGGACGAGGTGCTGGCGATTCCCGAGGACTACCCGCAGTCGATTGGCCTCACCAAGGCGGTCTCACCGCTGCGGATCGGCGGGATGACCGGAATGCTCATGCGCGCCAAGAAGCAGGTCAGGCAAAAGCGCTGAATCCCTGCGCCTGCAGCCAGTCGGTGATCGCGGTCGTCCAGCCGTTCTCGTCGTAGTTCCAGATCTTCGTGTGGCGCGCGCCGGCGAAGGGCGGCATCGTCACGAGGTCGGGGCGAGCATCGCGCAGTGCATGCGACGCATCCGACGGCACGAACCCGTCGTCGTCGCTGTGGAGGATGAGCATCGGCGCGACCAGTTCATCGGCCCGCGCGACCATGTCGAGACGGTCGAACGGGATCGCATCTTCCGCTCCGCTCAGACGAGCGGTGAGCGGCTGCGAGAGCGCGGTCATCGCAAGCCCCGGCAACGGCGCCCGGAGGCCTGCCTCCCGGGCCTGGAACTTGAGCACGGTTCGCCAATCCACGACGGGCGAGTCGAGGATCACACCGACGATGCGGTCGCGGTTGCCCGAGTTCACGGCGGTCTGGAGGGCGATCGCGCCGCCCATCGACCAGCCCATCAGGATCACACGCGCAGCGCCATGACGCAGGGCGTAGGCGATCGCCGCATCGACGTCGCGCCACTCGCTCGCGCCCAAGGCGTATGCCCCGCTCCGACTGCGGGGCGCCTCGCCGTCATTGCGATACGACACGACCAGGTTCGGCAGGCCCGCCGCATGCAGCACCGGCACGGCGCGCAGGCACTCGGCGCGGGTGGTCCCCCTGCCGTGCACCTGGATCACCCAGGTCGACGATTCTCCGGGGAAGAACCAGGCCGGGCACGGGCCGGACTGCGATCCGATCAGGATGTTCTCCCAGCGCAGGTGCAGTTCGGCGGGCGTGGCGTAGTACCAGCCGCTGAATCCCGCCGCTCGATCCACACGCGCACCCGGATCGATCTGGGTGAGCAGCTTGCGCCGCACCGTGTCGGCATCGGCGCTCAGCACGGCTCCGAGCTTGACGTAGCCATAGGTTCCGGTCGTGAACAGGCCGTATCGACCGGGCAGCTCGGTGTCGAGCGTGCGCTCCAGCTCGATCGTCTGGGCCCCCGTGTCGACCGCGATGATCTTCGCATTGGGTCCACTGCGCGCGGGGGTGACGACTCGACGGGCCACGCTGAAAACGAGCAGCGCAGACGCCGCTCCGAGTGCGAGTAGAACAGGGAGAAGGAGTGCAACGGCGTGCCTGAGACTCTTCATCGCCTCCTGACTCTAGCCTGTTGGCGTGACCGCACACCCCGATGCTGGGACCCTCTTCGAAAGCGCCACGGCCGAACTGCACGAGACTGCGTTCCGAGCCGACATCGTGGTGCGTGAGATTCCCACGCCCCAGGGGCTCGCCCCGTACGCGCTCGCACTCGCCGCCGACGTGCGGCCCGACGACGACGGCGACTCCGCATACGGCACCGGTCGCTTCGTCCTGCTGCACGATCCCGACGAGCCGGACGCCTGGGGCGGAGCATGGCGGATCGTCGCCTTCGCCCAGGCGCCGCTCGAGACGGAGATCGGCACGGATCCCCTGCTGGCGGACGTCACGTGGTCATGGCTGGTCGACGCGCTCGAGTCGCGCGATGCCATTTACCGCGCGGCATCCGGCACCTCCACGAAGACTCTGTCGAAAGGCTTCGGCGGCCTCGCCCTCGAAGGCGACGGAGCGCAGATAGAATTGCGGGCGTCCTGGACTCCAGAAGGCCCGTTCCGACCGCACGTCGAGGCGTGGGCCGAACTGGTCGGAATGCTGGCGGGTCTTCCGCCCGGTTCCGAGGGCATCGCCGTGATCGGCGCGCGAAAGGCTGTACGTGACTGAATACTCCGTGATCTCGGATGCCGAGGAGTTCCGCGCTGCCTGTGCCGCGCTGGCGGCGGGCGAAGGCCCTGTGGCCGTCGACGTGGAGCGGGCATCCGGATTCCGCTACTCGCAGCGCGCGTACCTCGTACAGGTGTTCCGCCAGGGCGCGGGCGTCTTCCTGTTCGATCCCCCCGCGATCGGCGACTTCAGCGCGCTGAGTGAGGCGATCGGCGACATCGAGTGGGTGTTCCACGCGGCGAGCCAGGACCTTCCGTCGCTGCGAGAGCTCGACCTCGACCCGCACATCATCTTCGATACCGAACTCGCTTCCCGCCTGCTCGGGCATGAACGCGTCGGACTGGCCGCCGTCGTCGAGGAGACGCTGGGCATCACGCTCAAGAAGGAGCACTCGGCGGCCGACTGGTCGACCCGACCGCTTCCGGACTCGTGGCTCGACTACGCGGCGCTCGATGTGCTCCATCTGATCGATGTCCGGGACGCCCTGGTGCTCGAGCTCGAGGAGCAGGGCAAGACGGAATTCGCGGCCGAGGAGTTCGCGGCGACTCTGTCCCGTGCACCGAAGCCGCCGCGCGAAGACCCCTGGCGGCGCCTGAGCGGCCTGCACCAGGTGCGCGGCGCGCGCAACCTCGCCGTCGCGCGAGCGCTGTGGCAGGCCCGAGAGGCATTCGCTCAGGAGCAGGACGTCTCTCCGGGTCGCCTCATCCCCGATCGCTCGCTGGTGGCCGCCGTCATGGCGAACCCGCAGAGCAAGCAGGCACTCGCCGGCATCAAGGAGTTCCAGGGTCGCGCCAGTCGAACCCAGCTCGATCGCTGGTGGCAGGCCTTCGTCGACGGCCGGGCCACGGAAGAGCTGCCGCGGGAACGTGTGCCGAGCGATGCGCTCCCCCCGCCCCGCGCCTGGGTCGATCGCAATCCGGAAGCGGATGCACGCCTGAAGGCGGCACGTCCGGCCGTGGAGGCCGTGGCGGAAGAGCTGCACATGCCCACCGAGAATCTCCTCACCCCGGAATACCTGCGACGCGTGGCGTGGGAACCTGCCGGTACCACGGCAGAGGAGATCGGCGAGGCGCTCGCGGCCCTCGGTGCTCGTCGCTGGCAGATTGAACAAACTGCACAGAAGATCGCAGATGCTTTTGTAGAAGCAGCGCAAGTCCCGGACAGCGCTCCCGCTGAGGCTTCGTAGGTTCGATCCAACCGATTCCTCCCGTTTTCGGGGTCTCCCTAGACTGAGGCCACCGCACAAACTTGGAGGCAGAGTGGCCGAGATCTCGGACGTCTTCTTCGTCGATGGAGTGCGCACCCCCTTCGGGCGCGCCGGCGAAAAGGGCATGTACTGGAACACCCGTGCTGATGACCTCGCCGTGAAGGCGACCATCGGTCTCATGCAGCGGAATCAGGCCGTCCCGGCCGACCGCATCGATGATGTGGCGATCGCCGCCACGTCGCAGACCGGAGATCAGGGCCTCACGCTGGGCCGCTCCGTCGCGATCCTCGCGGGACTCCCGCAGACCGTGCCGGGACTCGCCGTCGAACGCATGTGCGCCGGCGCGATGACCAGCGTGACGACCATGGGCGCCTCGATCGGCGTCGGCATGTACGACCTCGCCCTCGCGGGAGGTGTCGAGCACATGGGCCACCACCCGATCGGCGACAACGCCGACCCGAATCCCCGCTTCGTCGCGGAGAAGATGGTCGACCCGGGCGCCCTCAACATGGGTGTGACCGCGGAGCGCATCTTCGACCGCTTCCCCCACCTGACGAAGGAGCGCTCGGACCGCTTCGGGATGCTCAGTCAGCACAAGGTGCAGGCGGCCTACGACGCCGGCAAGATCCAGCCCGACCTGGTCTCGGTCGCCATCAAGGGCGCCGACGGCGCCTGGGGACTCGCCACCGAAGACGAGGGTCGCCGACCGCAGACGACGATGGAAGACCTCGCCGCGCTCAAGACCCCGTTCCGCCCGCACGGGCGCGTGACGGCCGGCACTTCTTCTCCGCTCACCGACGGCGCGACGATGTCACTCCTCGCCGGTGGCGGCGCGGTGAAGGAACTCGGGCTCGCCCCGAAGATGCGCATGGTGTCGTTCGCCTTCGCCGGCGTCCAGCCCGAAATCATGGGCATCGGCCCGATCCCCTCGACCGAGAAGGCCCTCAAGAAGGCCGGTCTCGACATCTCCGACATCGGGTTGTTCGAGCTGAACGAGGCCTTCGCCATCCAGGTGATCTCGCTTCTCGACCACTTCGGCATCGCCGATGACGACCCCCGCGTGAACCAGTGGGGCGGCGCGATCGCCCTCGGACACCCGCTCGCGGCATCCGGCGTTCGTCTGATGATCCAGCTCGCCGCCCAGTTCGCCGAACGCCCTGACGTGCGTTACGGCCTCACGGCGATGTGCGTGGGTCTCGGACAGGGCGGTTCCGTCATCTGGGAGAACCCGCACTACAACGGCAAGAAGCGGAAGTGAGTGCGGTCATGGCCCACACGATTTCAGAACAGTACGCGAACGTCGACTTCTCGCCGATCCAGGCGCTCACCGAGGGCGAGGTGATCACGCAGTCCCCCGTCCGCGACATCCGCCTGGCATCCGGCAAGGTGCTCGCCCTCATCACCCTCGACAACGGTCGTGATCACAACCGCCCCAACACTCTGGGCCCGGCGACGCTCACGCAGCTCGGCGAGACGCTCCAGGCGCTGAAGGCGCGTGCCTCGGCCGGCGAGATCCAGGCGGTCGGCATCACCGGCAAGCAGTACATCCTCGCCGCCGGCGCCGATCTCTCCGACATCAGCAAGGTCGGATCCCGCGACAACGCGCGTCTGATCGCGCAGCTCGGGCACAAGGTCCTGGGTTCGCTCGGCGAACTGGGCGTCCCCACCTTCGCCTTCGTCAACGGTCTCGCACTCGGCGGCGGACTCGAGATCGCCCTGAACTCGACGTACCGCACCGTCGACTCGTCGGCAGCGGCCGTCGCGCTGCCCGAGGTCTTCCTCGGCATCATCCCGGGTTGGGGCGGGGCCTACCTGCTGCCGAACCTGATCGGCATCGAGAACGCGCTCGAGGTCGTCATCTCGAACCCGCTCAAGCAGAACCGGATGCTCAAGCCGCAGCAGGCGTTCGACCTCGGCATCTTCGACGCGATCTTCCCCGCGGCGAACTACCTCGAGAACTCGCTCGCCTGGGCTGACGCGGTGCTCGGCGGTAAGAAGGTCGAGCGCAAGAACGAGCCCGGCAAGATCGAGCGGCTCACGAAGTGGCCGATCGCGATCAAGATGGCGCGCGGCATGCTCGAATCGAAGATCGGCACGGTTCCGAAGTCGCCGTACGCGGCGCTCGAGCTGCTCGACAAGGCGAAGGGCGGCACGAAGGCCGAGGGCTTCGCCCGCGAAGACGAGGCGCTCGCCGCTCTCGTCACGGGTGATCAGTTCGCGGCGTCCATGTACGCGTTCGATCTCGTGCAGAAGCGCGCGAAGCGGCCGGTCGGCGCTCCCGACAAGGCATTGGCGAAGAAGGTCACGAAGGTCGGCATCATCGGTGCCGGGCTGATGGCCAGCCAGTTCGCGCTGCTGTTCGTGCGCAAGCTCCAGGTGCCGGTGCTCATCACCGATCTCGACCAGGCGCGCGTCGACAAGGGCGTGGCGTACATCCACGAGGAGATCGGCAAGCTCGAGGCCAAGGGTCGGCTCGACTCCGACAGCGCGAACAAGCTCCGCGCACTCGTGACGGGCACGACGGACAAGAGCCTGTACGCGGACTGCGACTTCGTCATCGAGGCCGTGTTCGAAGAGGTCGGGGTGAAGCAGCAGGTCTTCGGTGAGATCGAGAAGATCATCGCCGACGATGCCATCCTCGCCACGAACACCTCGTCGCTGTCGGTCGAGGAGATCGGTTCGAAGCTGGCGCACCCCGAGCGCCTCGTCGGTTTCCACTTCTTCAACCCGGTCGCGGTCATGCCGTTGATCGAGATCGTGAAGACGGCGACCACCTCCGACGCTGCCCTGTCGACGGCCTTCGTGGTGGCGCGGAATCTGGGCAAGAACGCGGTGCTGACCGCCGATGCGCCCGGCTTCGTCGTGAACCGACTGCTCGCGAAGGTCATGGGCGAGGCCGCGCGTGCGGTCTACGAAGGAACCCCGCTCGTCGACGTCGAGAAGGCGTTCGGCCCCCTGGGCCTGCCGATGGGTCCGTTCCAGCTGATCGACCTGGTGGGCTGGAAGGTCGCGGCCCACGTGCAGGACACGATGGCGACGGCGTTCCCCGACCGGTTCTACGCGAACGAGAACTTCCACGCGCTCGCCGAGCTCGACGCGATCGTCGAGAAGGACAAGGGCGGACGCGTCACCGGGTGGACCAAGCAGGCCGAGAAATTGCTGAAGCCCGCGGTCGGATCCGCGCCGTCGTCGACGGCCACGATCCTGCAGCGCGTGCAGGACGGGCTGGCCGACGAGATCAAGCGGATGCTCGATGAGGGCGTCGTCCCGGAGGTCGAGGACATCGATCTCTGCCTGATCCTCGGAGCAGGCTGGCCGTTCATCGATGGCGGCGCTTCGCCCTACCTCGATCGCGAGGGCGCCTCGGATCGTGCGTTCGGCGGATCGTTCCACACGCCGCAGATCCGCGGTATCGAGAACAGCTGATCCGATCGGATCGAACGGGGGTCGTGCGCTGCGCACGGCCCCCGTTCGCGTGTCATCGCCCGAGGAGTTCGGTCTGCGTCGGGCGTTCGTCGACGCCACGCGCGTGCGGCCAGTGCGACATCGCCCGCTCTGCGAGCGCGGTGATCGTCAGTGAGGGATTCACCCCGGGATTGGCGGGAACGGCGGATCCGTCGACGACATGCAGGTCCGGATGCCCCCACACGCGGTGATAGCGATCGACCACGCCCGCGGCCGGCGAGGAGGAGATCACGGCTCCCCCCAGGAAATGCGCGGTCAAGGGGATCCCGAACACCTCCGGCCAGGATCCTCGGGCTTCTGCGGGCACACCGCTCTCCTGCTGCATCCGCGCGGCGATCGCCTCGGCAGCGCGGTGCGCCTGGGGAAGATGGCTCGGGTTGGGCTCTCCATGACCCTGCGCGCTCGTCATGACCACTCGCCCGAAACGACGACGCAGGGACAGCGTCAACGAATTGTCGGCGGTCTGCATCACCAGAGCGATGATCCCGCGCTCGCTCCAGCGACCCAGCGAGCCGAGGCGAGCGTGCCGCACAGGCCGTCGCACGAGCTGCGACACCAGGCTGGCGAGCCGCACCCGCAGAGGACGCCCGCCGGGGACCATGACGGTCGCGAGCGCGCCCATGAGGTTCGACCCCGGCCCGTAGCGGACGTTCTCGACGTGCGTGCGCTCGTCGACGTGGAACGACGTCGTGATCGCCACCCCGCGCGCGAGTTCCAGGGACTCCGGAACAGCCGTGGCGACGGCCCCGTCGAGCGCCTCCGAATTCGTCCGTGTCAGCCGACCGACGGCATCCGATATCCCGGGCAGTGCGCCGGAGCGCTTCATCCGGTGCAGCAACTGCTGCGTGCCCCACGTGCCGGCGGCGAGCACGACCTCGCGCGCGGTCACCGTCGCCGGTCTCCCCCGCAGCCAGGCGCCACTGCGCCGGGTCGTCACCGCGAAGCCGCCACCGTGCAGAGCGCGGATCTCCGTGACCGTGCGCAGGGCCTCGATGACGACACCGCGACGTTCGGCGAGGGCGAGGTAGTTCTTCATGAGGGTGTTCTTCGCTCCGATCCGGCACCCGACCATGCAGTTGCCGCACAGGGTGCACCCGGTGCGATCGGGACCCTCGCCACCGAAGAACGGATCCGGCGTGCGCTCCCCCGGCCTGCCGAACCACACTCCGACAGGTGCGTGGCGGAACGAATCCCCCACGCCCAGATCGCGTGCAGCGCCCGCCATGATCCGCTCTACGGGGCCGGTGTGCGGGTAGCGGTCGACGACGCCGAGCATTCGCTTGGCCGTTGCATAGTGCGGGGCGAGTTCGGATTCCCAGTCGGCGATCCCCCGCCATTGCTCGTCGACGAAGAACGCCGAACCGGGCTGATACAGCGTGTTCGCATAGTTCAACGATCCGCCGCCCACGCCCGCCCCCGCGAGGATCATCACGTGCGGAAGGCGATGGATGCGCTGCACGCCGAAGCATCCGAATGCGGGCATCCACAGGTACCGTCGCACATTCCAGCTGGTCTTTGCGAAGTCGTCGTCCTCGAACCTGCGGCCGGCTTCGAACACCCGCACGCGGTAGCCCTTCTCGGCGGCGCGCAAGGCCGCCACGGACCCGCCGAACCCCGACCCGATGACCACGACGTCCTCGTCGAAGTCACGCATCGAGTCTCCCGGCAGGCACCATCATGGTCACGGCGGCGCGCCGGATGCCGATGGTGCACTCGACGACCGCGACGCGTTCACCGTCGGCGTAGACGACCAGATCGGGCGCCGAGACCGTGACCGAATCCGCGCGACGGTGCCGCACCTCCGTGCGCCCCAGATGACGGCCCTGCAGAAGTAGAGGGAAGAGTCGCACCAGCCGGAGCCTGCCGATGGGGGCGACCTGCACCACGTCGAGCAGTCCGTCGTCCGGTTCGGCGCCGGCGCAGACCGGCATCCCTCCCCCGTAACTGGAGGTGTTGCCGACCGCGACGAGTGTGCCCGGTACCGATGCGGGCGCTTCGCCGTCGATCGAGATCATGAACGACATCGGCCGCAGTCGTGCCAGTTCGATGAGCAGCGCGAGATAATAGCGCGCAGCCCCACGCGGCCACCGCAGACGGTTGGTGCGGTCGCTCACCTTGGCGTCGAAGCCGAGCGCGGCGACCGTGAGGAACGATGTGGTGCCGCCGGCGGTGCGTACCTGCCCGACGTCGATGAGCCGCGTCGCCCCGGTGAGTGCGAGCTCTGCCGCCGCTTCGGCGTCGCGTCGGGGAATCCCGATCGCCCGGGCCAGGTCGTTTCCGGTTCCGGCCGGCACGAGAGCGATGGGCACGCGCGCGTCGATCACACGGTCGAGGATGCCCGACAGTGTGCCGTCTCCCCCGACGATCACCAGCACGGTCGGCTGTTGGGCGAGGGCCCGCGCGGCGAGGTCCGACGTCGCAGCGGCGGAGTCACCCGCATACGCGCGCACCTCCGCTCCCCGCCGCCGAAGATGCGCGATCGCCGTCGCCGTCGCGACGCGCGCCTGTCCCTTTCCCGCGTACGGGTTGGAGAGCACGGCGATGTGCCCCTCCACGTCAGTCCCCCTTCGTCAGGGCGATCACGGCACCGGGATTCAGGATGCCCTGGGGATCGAGCTCGCGCTTGATCGCCGTCAGTATACGCACGCCGGTCTCCCCGATCTCCTCGGCGAGCCACGGCGCATGATCGCGACCCACGCCATGGTGATGGCTGATCGTGCCGCCGCTCGCCATGATCGCGTCGTTGACCTGCGACTTGACCCGGCCCCAGACCTCGAGCGGGTCATCGCGCACTCCGGCGAGCACCGTGAAGTAGAGCGAGGCGCCCGTGGGGTAGATGTGGGAGACGTGGCACATGACGTAAGACTTCGCGCCGGCCTCGGCGAAGCCCGCGCGCAGGGCTTCCGTGATCGCTCCGCGCAACCGCGCGAGGTTCGACCACGTCGTCGCCGTCTCCAACGTCTCGCAGAACACCCCGGCATCCAGCAGTGCGTCACGCAGATACGGGCCGTCGAAACGTCCGTCGCGCCATGCCGCGGCGTCGCCTTCACCGGAAGATGTTCCCCCGGCGTTCCGGAGCAACGATGCCGTACGCTCCCGCCGAGTCGCGATGTCGTCGCCCTCGTAGACCGTGACGACGCTCGCCCCTCGGGACAGCGCCTTGCCGATGCGTCCGACCTGGGCCAGACTGACCGCCGTCTCCGCCTCGTCGGAGAGGCGGATCACGGTGGGGCCACCGCCGTGCTGCGCGACCTGTCGCAGCCCTTCGGCGCCGGCGGCGAAGTCGGGGAACGACCATGCCTCGAACACCCGGCTCTGCGGAACGGGATGCACGCGCACGCGCACCTCCGTGATCACCCCGAAGATGCCCTCCGAGCCGAGGAAGACCCGCACGAGATCGGGACCGGCCGCTGATCCGGGGGCGCGTCCGAGATCGAGGTCCCCGGTCGGCGTGGCCACGCGGATGCCGGTGACCATCGTCTCGAACCGACCGTGGCCGGCCGAGTTCTGGCCTGACGACCGCGCGGCCGCGAAACCGCCGATCGTCGCATACCGGAAGCTCTGCGGATAGTGGCCGAGCTCGAATCCGTGCGCCCCGAGCAGCTCCTCCGCCTCCGGCCCCGTCGTGCCGGCGGCGAGCACCGCCACCGCCGAGATCTCATCCAGCGCGAGCAGGCCCGTCAACCGGCGCAGATCGAGGCTGACCACCGCCCGTTGCGTGCCGCGCTGCGGTTCCAGGGCGCCGACGACGCTCGTCCCGCCTCCGAAGGGGATCACGGCGAGGGCGAGGTCGCTCGCGATCGCGAGCACGGCTGTCACTTCGTCGTGCGTGCCCGGCCGGACGACGGCATCCGGGGCGTCCTGCTCGTGCGCACGGCTCCGCAGCAGATCGGGCGTGGAGCGACCTCGGCTGTGACGGATGCGCGCGTCGGCCGACACATCGACATGCTGCGCACCGACGGCGGCGGCGAGGCCCGCGATGTCGCTCTCGGTCAGTCGCGTCGCGGGGATGTCGACGTCGCCGAGCTCGGCCGCCTTCGCCGGGCGTCGCACCCGACCCAGCAGCAGCGGCAGAAGTGTACGAACGGCGAGTGGCAGCGCGCTCTCGCGCCGCGGATCACCCCAACCGTTCCATCGCATCGGCGGGTCGTCATCGACACTGCCATCCTCTGGGCTCATGGGTTACAGTGTGACACATCATGAAAGAACGTCAACCAGAGACTGTCGAATGGGATGCGACGCAGAACCGTATCCTCGACGCCGCGGACACGCTCCTGCTTCGTCGCGGAGTGCACGGCGTCACGATCGCCGAACTCGCGCGCAGATCCGACCTGAGCCGGCCGACGATCTACCGCCACTGGAACGACGCCGACGATGTGGTGCGATCAGCCCTCCTGCGCCGTGTCACCAGCATCCTTGCCGAGTTCCCTGCGCCCGCGACGAGCAGAACCGCCCTCGTCGACGATGTGCTGCGCTTCTCCGAGCGGTTCCAGCGCGACGACGTCTACTCGCATCTCCTCGCGGACGAGCCCGAAGCATTCACCCGCTACACCCTGCAACGCGTGGGATCGAGCCAGCGGCTGATCCTGAGCTGGCTCGCCGCCTCGATCGCCGCAGCCCAGCGCGGGGGCACGGTGCGCGCTGGAGAACCGCAGCAGATCGCGGTGATGCTGCTGCTCATCGCGCAATCGGCCGTGCTCTCCCACGGCACCGTGGCCGAGCTGATCGACGACGCCGCCTGGACGAGCGAGCTCATCGCGGCCCTCGACGGACACCTTCGACCATGACGCCCGCCTCCGCCGCCCTCAACGCCGCGCGGCGGCGCAGCGAGCTCGCGCTCGCCTCGCAGGACACCACCGACGTCCTCGTGGTCGGAGGCGGCATCACCGGCGTCGGCGTGGCACTCGATGCCGCCTCGCGGGGCCTCACCGTCACGCTGATCGACGCAGAAGATCTCGCGTTCGGTACCAGCCGCTTCAGCTCCAAACTGATCCATGGCGGCCTGCGGTATCTCGCGACCGGCGATGTCGCGACCGCACGGGAGAGCGCGGTCGAGCGGCACCTGCTGATGACGTCCATCGCTCCGCATCTCATACGGGCGCTGCCGCAGCTCCTCCCGTTCTCCCCCGGCATCACGATGCGCCAGCGCACCACCGGTTCGATCGGCATGGGCCTGGGCGATCTGCTGAGAATCCGCGCAGGAACCCCGCGCACCGTGCTGCCGCCCCCGCGGTTCGTCTCGGCGCGAACGGCTCTGCGGCTCTTCCCCGCGTTGGAGGCGCGAGGGCTGCGTGGCGGAGTGCTCTCGCACGACGGGCAGCTCGTCGACGATGCGCGCCTCGTGGTGACGGTCGCGCGCACCGCCGCGTCTCTCGGCGCACGCGTACTGACGCGCGTGCGGGCGGGTGAGCTGCGGGCCGACGGCGCCAGCGTCGAGGACGCCCTGACCGGCGAACGCTTCGACATCCGCGCGCGCAGTGTGATCAACGCGACCGGAGTCTGGGCGGGAACGCTCGATGACAGCCTTTCGATCAGACCGAGCCGGGGCACGCATATCGTGCTGGATGCCGCCGACCTGGGCGACCCGACCGCTGCAGTGACCATTCCGCACGTGGGGTCCGTCAGCCGCTTCGTCTTCGCACTCCCCCAGCAGCACGGCCGCGTGATCGTCGGGCTCACCGACGAAGCGACGACGGGGCCGGTGCCATCGGTGGCACGACCCACCGACGGCGAGATCGACTTCCTGCTCGCCACGCTGAACCGGGTCGTCGCGACGCCGATCCACCGTGATCAGGTGCGCGGGTCGTTCGCCGGCCTGCGCCCGCTCGTCGACAGCGGTACGGCCTCGACCGCCGACGTCTCCCGGCGGCACCTCGTGACCGTGTCGGAGGCGGGCTTCGTCTCCGTTCTCGGCGGCAAGCTCACCACCTACCGACGCATGGCCGAGGACGCCGTCGACGTCGCGATCCGTGCGCGACGACTTCCGGATGCACCGAGCGCAACGGCGCGTCTGCGGCTCGTCGACGTCCGCCCGTCGGGTGCCTCCCACGGGGGCTCGCCCGACGCGGAACCCATCGACCTCACGCGTCAGGATGTCGATTTCGCGGTACGGGTGGAGGGCGCGATGACCGCCGACGACGTGCTCGATCGGCGCACCCGCATCGGGCTCGTCGCCGACGACCGAGCGCGCAACCTGCCGATGGCCGAACGCCTGGTCGCCGAAATCCTCGCCGACCTCGACTGAGCGGCAACGCGCCGGGGAACCGACGTGGAACTGTGCGTGAACGTCGAGCGCGGAGGGCCCTCCGGATGCTCCTCCCCGAGGTGATCACAGGCAGAGTGAGCACGTGGACATGATCTTCAGTGCACTCGGCGGCGGTGCGATGGGCGGCTTGGTCAAGACCGGCACAGCGGTCCTCACGATCCTGCTCGTGATCCCCGCTCTCCTGAAACTCCTCATCGTGACCGTCGACGAGGGGTGGGCGGCGATCCGCACGCGCAACGGCCGACCGATCATCCGCCGCGGGCGCGCCGGCAAGGCGCAGGGCGACGGTGTCGGCGAGGTCGTCGTGCTCCGGCCGGGATCCCACGGAGCTTTCCCTCTCTTCTACTGGTACAAACTCATCGACGTCCGCTGTCGGGCGACCGACCTGCCTGCGCGTCAGCTCACGGGGGCGACCGGGCACCAGCACCTCGTGCATGCCTCCTTCGAGTGGCGCCCGGTCGCCTCGGGCCGTGATCTGCGCGTCTTCGAGCTCGACGTCGTGAACGTCACGGAGCGGGCGGCGAACATCATCTCCGCGGCCCTCCGCGACGTCATCCGCTCGCTCGAGGGCGCGGAACTTCCGCACAACGACGTCCTGAGTCTTCAGGTGCGCGAAGCCTGTGCAGACAAGGTCCTCGCGGCATGCGGCGTGGAAGTGGTGAATGTGCTCCTCACCGGAGACGCCCTCACCGACGGCTATCTCCTGTCGCAGGCCCTGCGCGAGAGCGGCGACGCGCCTCGGACGATCGCCGCGCTGCACGCACTCAACTGACATCCGCTCCCTGCGGGTGTAGTATTTTGAACATGTTCGAAACAGAGCCGGCCCTCTCGAAGAGCGAGCGCACCCGCGCACGGATCAGCGAAGCGGCGACCGCCTCCTTCATCGAACGCGGGTACGCCGACACGACCATGCGCATGATCGCCGAGACCGCGGGGGTATCCGTCGGGAACGCCTACTACTACTTCCCGTCGAAGAACCATCTCGTGCAAGACCTCTACGAGCGCGTGCAGCGCGAGCACGCGCTCGCCGTGCGCCCGCTCCTCGACGCCGAACGCGCACTGGTCGACCGGCTTCGGGCGGTGTTCGAGACGGGGCTGTCGACCCTGGCGCCCTACGAGCGCAGCGCGCCCGGGTTCCTCGCCGCGATGATCGCTCCGGATTCTCCGATCAATCCTCTGTCCGCCGATTCCGCGCCCGCTCGTGAGATCACGGTCGGCCTGTTCCGGGAGGCGGTCGACGGTGCACAGCATCGGCTCCCCTCCGACATCGCCGAGCGACTCCCCGACGCGCTCTTCGTCGTCTACCTCGCGCTCGTTCTCCGGTGGACCTACGATGAGTCCGCTCACCATGCAGGGACCGCGCGGATGCTGGATGCGGGGCTGCGACTGCTCTCCGTCGCACTCCCCTTCGTGCGCGTTCCCGGTGTGCACGCGACCGCTCGAGAACTCCTCACCCTCGTCGCGGAGGTGCGGTCATGACGACAGATCAAGAGCCGCGAACCCAGCGCAGCGCCACTCAGCCGATGGCGTTCACTTCCGACGAGTTGCTCCGCGGCGGATGCGCCACCTGGGTGATCTTCATGATGATGCTGGTCGGCGCCAGCGCCGTCAGCAGCATCGGCTCAGCGATCGATGCGTCGCAGATGAGCCTGTCCCCGGGGAACGACATCGCATCGACCGTGCCGCTCGCGCTGGTCTTCCCGCTGATCGTCGGGATCTTCGGGGGGATCATCGCGGCGATCGTGATGGTCTTCGGCGTTCTTCTCGCTCGCCCCATCGGCCACGCCATGCGACGCATCCGGCCGATCCCGCTCCACCTTCTGGTGTACACCGGGCTCGGTCTCGTGGTCGCCGCGCTCTACCTCACGGTGATCAGCGGCGGCCATCCGCTCGCCGTCCTGACGTACGGCATCAGCTCGGGAACGATCTCCATCCTGTTCCCCGGCATCGCCGCAGCGGTCGCCGTGCCGCTCGGATGGTGGTGGACCGCCCGTCGAGCGCTCCGCGAGGACGCGGGGCTCTGGGTGCCGCGCCGACGTCGCCGCACCGATCTCGACGCGGCTCACGAAGATCACACGACGGGCTAGTCCGCCCAGCGACGCTCGTGCAGCGGCAACTCGATCGCGCCCGTCCCATCGACGCTGCGCGCCACCGGGATGCGGGTGCCGAGCACCTGTGCCACGACGTCCTGCGCGATCTTCGAGGCGGTCAGCCCGGCATCCGTGAGGATCTGCTCGCGCGACGCGTGGTCGATGAACTCGTCGGGAAGTCCGAGCTCGTCGACGGCGGTGTCGATCCCCGCCTCGCGCAGCACCTGTCGCACGCGCGTGCCGATACCGCCGACGCGGATGCCGTCCTCGAGCGTGATGACGAGACGGTGACGGGCGGCGAGGGTCAGAATCGAGGGCTGCACGGGAATCGCCCAGCGCGGGTCGATGACAGTGGCGCCGATGCCCTGGGCGCGGAGGCGCGCCGCGACATCCATCGCCATCGACGCGAACGGTCCGATCGCGACGATGAGCACGTCTTCGGACTCGCCCCGGTCCAGCACGTCGACGCCGTCTTCCAGGCGCTCGATCGCGGGGAGGTCGGCCGATACCTCGCCCTTCGGGAAGCGGATGACCGTGGGGGCGTCGTCGACCTCGACGGCTTCGTCGAGCGCTTCCGTCAGTCGCGCACCGTCTCGCGGTGCCGCGATGCGGATGTGCGGAACGATCTGCAGCATGGCGAGATCCCACATGCCGTGGTGGCTCGGCCCGTCCGGACCGGTCACGCCTGCCCTGTCGAGCACGAAGGTCACCCCCGCACGGTGGAGGGCCACGTCCATGAGCACCTGATCGAAGGCGCGCCCCATGAAGGTCGCATACAGCGCGACGACGGGGTGCAGACCGCCGTAGGCGAGCCCGGCCGCCGAGGCGACGGCGTGCTGCTCGGCGATACCCACGTCGTAGACACGGTCGGGGAAGCGTTCGGCGAACGGGGCGAGGCCGGTCGGGCGCAGCATGGCTGCGGTCATCGCGATCACGTCGGACTTACGCTCACCCACGGCGACCAACGAGTCGGAGAAGACGTCGGTCCATCCCCGACCGCCCGACGAGAGGGTCTCCCCCGTCGTCGGATCGATCTTGCCGACGGCGTGGAACTGATCGGCATCATCGTCGCGGGCCGGCTGATAGCCGCGGCCCTTCTCGGTGATCGCGTGCACGATGACGGGAGCACCGAAGGACTTCGCGAGTTCGAGCGTCTCGAGGAGCGCCGGCAAATCGTGTCCGTCGACCGGTCCGAGGTACTTGATGTCGAGATTGGAGTAGAGCGCCTCATTGTTGGTGAAGCGCGAGAGGAATCCGTGCGTGCCGCCGCGTACGCCGCGGAAGAGGGCGCGCCCCACGGGACCGAACGCGCGGAAGAGTCGATCGGACTTGTGGTGGAGCTCTTTGTAGGCCGCCGCCGTGCGGACGCGGTTGAGATAGCGCGACATCCCACCGATCGTCGGAGCGTAGGAGCGCCCGTTGTCGTTGACGACGATGACGAGGTTGCGGTCGTTGTCATCGGAGATGTTGTTGAGCGCCTCCCACGTCATGCCGCCGGTCAGAGCGCCATCGCCGACGACCGCCACCACGTGACGATCGGCGCGTCCGGTCGCCGTGAGCGCACGCGACACCCCGTCCGCCCAGCTCAACGAGCTGGAGGCGTGCGACGACTCGACGACGTCGTGGGCGCTCTCGGACCGCTGCGGGTAACCGGCGAGGCCGCCGCGCACGCGAAGCCCGGAGAAGTCCTGGCGACCGGTGAGCAACTTGTGCACGTAGGACTGGTGTCCCGTGTCGAAGATGAACGGATCGTCCGGTGAGGAGAAGACGCGGTGCAGCGCGATGGTGAGTTCGACGACGCCGAGGTTCGGGCCAAGGTGCCCACCCGTGCGGGAGACGTTCTCGACGAGGAACTCGCGAATCTCTGCAGCGAGTTCCGTCAGCTGCTCTGCACTGAGACCATCGAGGTCCCTGGGTCCTGAGATGCTCGGAAGAATGGGCATCAGCACCTCCTCACCTGCTCCGTAAGCGGCGTCCGCTTCTGGCGCGAACGTCACATCGATCGTACCGTGGTCACCGGTGAAAGCTCCGGGAGGCGCACCCCCTGGCGCGACGAAGGGGGCCCGGTTAAGATGCCCGGGCCCCCTTCGACTGTGCGATCAGACGAGCGAACGCAGCACGTACTGCAGGATGCCGCCGTTGCGGTAGTAGTCCGCCTCACCGGGGGTGTCGATGCGGACGACCGCGTCGAACTCGACGACCTGCTTGCCCTCGGGCGAGTTCTCGCTCGGGGTGGCGGTGACGTGGACCGTCTTCGGCGTGACGCCGTTGTTCAGCTCTTCGAGACCCGTGATCGAGACGACCTCGGTGCCGTCGAGACCCAGCGACTCCCAGCTCTCGCCGGCGGGGAACTGCAGCGGGACGACGCCCATGCCGATGAGGTTCGAGCGGTGGATGCGCTCGAAGCTCTCGGTGATGACGGCCTTGACGCCCAGCAGGCTCGTGCCCTTGGCCGCCCAGTCGCGCGAGGAACCGGAACCGTACTCCTTGCCACCGAAGATGACGAGGGGCGTGCCCTGCTCCTGGTAGTTCATGCTCGCGTCGTAGATGTACGACTGCGGTCCGCCCGGCTGGGTGAAGTCGCGGGTGAAGCCACCCTCGACGACCTGGCCGTCGTTCACGGCCGAGACCATGACGTTCTTCAGGCGGATGTTCGCGAACGTTCCACGGATCATAACCTCGTGGTTGCCGCGGCGGGATCCGAAGGAGTTGAAGTCCTTGCGGTCGATGCCGTGCTCGGTGAGGTACTGGGCCGCGGGAGTGCCGGGCTTGATGTTCCCGGCGGGCGAGATGTGGTCGGTCGTGACCGAGTCACCGAGCGTCGCCATGACGCGTGCACCCTGGATGTCGCTCACCGGGGTGAGCTCCATCGTCATGCCGTCGAAGTAGGGCGCCTTGCGCACGTAGGTCGAGTCGGCGTCCCACTGGAAGGTCGCGTCATCGGGCGTCGGAAGGCTCTTCCAGCGCTCGTCGCCCTCGAACACGGTGGCGTACTGCTTGATGAACTGCTCGCGCGAGATCGACGAGTCGACGATCTCCTGCACCTCGTCGGGCGACGGCCAGATGTCCTTGAGGAACACGTCGTTGCCGTCGGTTCCCTTGCCGAGCGCGTCGTTCTCGAAGTCGAAGTGCATCGACCCGGCCAGCGCGTAGGCGATGACCAGCGGCGGACTGGCGAGGTAGTTCATCTTCACGTCGGGGCTGATGCGGCCCTCGAAGTTGCGGTTCCCCGACAGGACTGAGGTGACCGCGAGGTCATGCGAATTGATCGCTTCCGACACCTCTTCGATCAGCGGCCCGGAGTTTCCGATGCAGACCGTGCAGCCATAGCCGACGGTGAAGAAGCCGAGACCCTCGAGGTCTTTGTCGAGGCCGGACTTCTCGTAGTAGTCGGTGACGACCCTCGAGCCCGGGCCGAGCGTGGTCTTGACCCACGGCTTCTGCTTCAGACCCTTCTCGAGCGCCTTGCGTGCCACGAGACCCGCGGCGATCATCACCGACGGGTTCGACGTGTTGGTGCACGAGGTGATGGCAGCGAGCGTGACCGCACCGTGGTCGAGGATGTACTTCTCGCCGGACGGGGTGGTCACCGGAACCGGACGGGACGCGTTCGCCGGTGCACCGCTGTTGATGTGCACGGGACGCGTCGTCGGCTCTTCCTCGCCGGGAACGGAACCCGGGTCGGATGCCGGGAACGAGTGCTTCGATTCGAGATCGACCAGGTCATCCGACGTCAAAGCTGTGGCGTAGTTGAGGATGTCCTGCTCGAACTGAGACTTGGCCTCGGATAGCAGGATGCGGTCCTGCGGGCGCTTCGGGCCGGCGATCGACGGCACGACCGTGCCGAGGTCGAGCTCGAGGTACTCGCTGAACACGGGCTCGTGAGAGGCATCGTGCCAGAGCTTCTGCGTCTTGGCGTAAGCCTCGACGAGCGCGACGGCCTCTTCGCTGCGGCCGGTGAGGCGCAGGTAGTCGAGGGTGACGTCATCGATGGGGAACATCGCGGCGGTCGAGCCGAACTCGGGGCTCATGTTGCCGATGGTCGCGCGGTTGGCGAGCGGGACGGATGCCACGCCGGCGCCGTAGAACTCGACGAACTTGCCCACGACGCCGTGCTTGCGCAGCTGCTCGGTGATCGTGAGGACGACATCGGTCGCCGTCACGCCGGCGGGGATCTCACCGGTGAGCTTGAAGCCGACGACGCGCGGGATGAGCATCGACACGGGCTGGCCCAGCATCGCAGCCTCGGCCTCGATGCCGCCGACGCCCCAGCCGAGCACGCCCAGGCCGTTGACCATCGTCGTGTGCGAGTCGGTACCGACGCAGGTGTCGGGGTAGGCGCGGAGCACGCCGCCGACCTCGCGGTCGTAGATGACCTTCGCCAGGTGCTCGATGTTCACCTGGTGCACGATGCCGGTTCCGGGCGGAACGACCTTGAAGTCGCTGAAAGCCGTCTGGCCCCAGCGCAGGAACTGGTAGCGCTCGCCGTTGCGCTCGTACTCGATCTCGACGTTGCGCTCGAGAGCGTTCTCGGAGCCGAAGAGATCGGCGATGACCGAGTGGTCGATGACCATCTCGGCCGGAGAGAGCGGGTTGATCTTGTTCGCGTCGCCGCCGAGCGCGGTGACGGCCTCGCGCATGGTGGCGAGGTCGACGATGCAGGGCACACCGGTGAAGTCCTGCATGACCACGCGCGCCGGCGTGAACTGGATCTCGGTGTTCGGCTCGGCCGCGGCATCCCACGACCCGAGCGCCTCGATCTGGGCCTTCGTCACGTTCGCACCGTCTTCGGTGCGGAGCAGGTTCTCGAGGAGCACCTTGAGACTGAAGGGCAGCTTGTCGAAACCGGGCACCGTGTCGATGCGGAAGATCTCGTAGTCGGTGCTGCCGACCGTCAGGGTGCTCTGGGCACCGAAGCTGTTCACCGTGGACACGATTCCGTCTCCTTCTGTTCTGAGGGGAGCGACAGGCATTCCCATCTTGCTCGCCTCGGAGGTGTCGGGGCTAGCAAGGCGGACCTAACCAGTCTGCGCCTTCGAGCCTCCGTGCAGGAGCAAGAAAATTTATCTTGATGTCAAGATAAATCTATCACGCCTCGGAGACGGGACCCCGCTCCGGCACGCGGGGATAGAGCGCGCGCACCACCAACCAGGTCACCGCGACCATCGGTGCGAACAGGGGCAGGCCCATGATCAGCTTCAGGGTGCCGAGTGCTGTGACCTCTTCGGCGAGATACAACGGCAGTTGCACCGCGAGGCGCGCGAAGAAGAGCGCGGCCCAGGCGATGCCGAGCCAGCGGAACGCGCGTCGCTTGCGGCGGTCGTTGCGCCAGGCGGTGCCCTCCCCCATGAGGAACCCCGCGGCGACGCCGATGAGCGACCATCCGATGAGCGCGGTCACGAGGAGCACGGTCCCGTAGGCCGCGTTCGTGATGAGACCGGGAACGAAGTTGTCCTGACCGCGACCTGTCCACAGCGCCAACCCGGCCGCCGCGGCCGCCGCCACCAGACCGCCGATCGCGGCGGACGGCGGCGACTTCTGCACCAGCCGCACGATCGTGAAGACCGCGGCGAGTCCGACCGACACGCCGAGCGCGAGGATCAGCGGCTCGGGACGGATCGTGAAGAGCACGACGAAGGCGAGGCTCGGCAGGACAGACTCGAGGATGCCCCGCCACCCGCCGATCGCGGACCAGACGACGGTGGGAGTGCTCGCGCCCTCGGCAGGATCCACGCCGACTCGACGTGCGACGCCGCCGAGCGCTGCACCGAAGATCTCCGATGCGGACTGTTCGCGCTCGCCGTTCGGCTGGTCCCCGCTCACGCGGAACCCGGCGTGGCCGGCATCTTCAGCGGGATGAGATCGCGCGGCGGCATCGGGGTTCCCCCGCGCACGACGACGATCGAACGGAACAGGTCTTCGACCTTGGCCGCTGCTTCGGGATCGGATGCCGCGGCCCCGCCGATCACACCACGCAGGAACCACCGCGGGCCGTCGATGCCGATGAATCGCGCCAGACGGAGTCCGGAGCCCTCGGCGGCCGTCGCAGGCACCTCGGCCAGCAGTTCCTTGCCGAGTGCGCCCTCGCGCTCCTCGACCCGGCCGCCCTGCGCCTTGACCTGATCGCGCAGCTGCACGCGCGTCTCGTCCCACAGCCCACCGGAGCGGGGGGCGGCGAACGGCTGCACCTGCAGCGACGAGTCGGCGTAGTCGAGGCCGACGGCCACGATGCGCTTGGTCTGCTCCTCGACCTCGAGACGAAGGTTGAGCCCTTCGCGGGGCAGGATCTTGATGCCTCCGAGATCGATGTACGGGCGCACCGGGTTCGCTTCGGAATCGTCGAAGGGACCGTCCGCCGCACGGTTCAGCGGCGTGAAGTCGTCAGAAGTGGGGGTGATTTCAGTCATTGCTCTTCCCTGCCTGATAGCCGGTCGACCCGAATCCGCCTTCGCCGCGCACGCTCTCCGGCAGCTCATCGACCGGATGGAACACGGCACGCGTCACCGGCATGATGATCAGTTGCGCGATGCGATCGCCGACCGCCACATCGTACGCGCTCCGGATATCGGTGTTGATCAGACTCACTTTGATTTCGCCCCGGTATCCGGCATCCACCGTTCCCGGGGAATTCACGATCGAGATGCCGTGCTTCGCGGCGAGACCGCTGCGCGGGACGACGAAAGCGGCGAAACCCTCCGGCAGCGCGATCCGCACTCCGGTCGACACCAGAGCACGTTCGCCCGGCTCGAGTCGGACCGACTCGGCGGCGGTGAGATCCGCGCCGGCGTCGCCGGGATGGGAGTACACCGGCACCTCAGCGGCGATAATGGGGATATCAACGGAATCGGTCACCCCATGAGGCTAATGCAGAACCCCACCACCCGCGCACGGTCGCGGTATCGCGAACGACTGTCACCGAGCCTCCGGCTCCTGGTCACGGTCGCCCTCGCGGGACCCATGGTGTCGCTGATCTTCGTGCCCGTGGGTGCGACGATCGCTCTGATCGCCGGCGCGAGCGTCTCGGCCCTGCTCGTCGCACTGTCCATCGCGAGCACACCCGTCGTATCCGTCGAAGACGGTGTGCTGCGAGCCGGGCGCGCCCACATCGGGGTCGAGTTCCTCGGCGAGCCGATCGTGCTCACCGACGCCGACGCCAAAGAGGCACGCGGTCCCGGCCTTCCGGCCCGGGGATGGCATCTGATCCGCGGGGGTATCGACGGCATCGTCGTCGTCCCGAACATCGACCCGGATGACCCGGTCAGCGCGTGGACGGTCTCGAGCCGCACGCCCGACCGTCTCGCCGCCGCCATCCGCGCCGCGCGCACCTGATCCTCATCCGTCGCCGCTCCGCGCGGCCCCGGAAACGACAACGCGCCCCTGACCGAAATGGTCGGGGCGCGTGATTCGTCGCGCGTCGCCTGTCAGGCTGCGCATTCCTTGCAGATCGGGCCCGCGGCCTCTTCGTGGTCGAGCTGTGAGCGGTGCTTCACGAGGAAGCAGCTCATACACGTGAACTCGTCCTGCTGCGCTGGCAGCACGACGACGTCGAGCTCGAGGTCGGAAAGGTCGGCGCCGGGAAGGTCGAAGCTGGACGGGTTGTCCGAGTCCTCGTCCCCGGTCGAGCCGGAGAGCTTATCTGGCACGCGCTCCTTAAGGGCTTCGATCGACTCGGAGTCGTCTTCGCTCTTACGGGGGGCGTCGTAGTCGGTTGCCATGCGGTAGATCTCCACAATCATGGTGCGAGTGGTGGTGCGCCGTCGGGTATTCGGCGGCCATAGTTTGCATGACCAGACGACAATAAGCAAATGCCCGACTGGTCGACAGAGCAAACTCGCGGCGCGCCCAGGGTATTCCCGACCAGAACCAGCCCCGCGTGACACCATGAATGCACACCCATCAGAGGGGCATTCGCATGGAAAACGTCACCATCGTCGGCACAGAGGCAGGAGTCCTCGTGCTCGCGACCGAGTCCGGCGCGCGGTTCGCGCTGGCAATCGACGACGTGCTGCAGCGAGAGCTGCGACGGGCCACGCGTCAGGCCGAACCGGCCGCTCAGCGCCTCGCCGCAAGCCCGCGCGACATCCAGGCCCAGATCCGTGCCGGCCTCACCGCCACCGAGGTCTCGGAGCTTCTGGGAATCAGCGTCGACGATGTCATCCGATTCGAGGGCCCCGTGCTCGCCGAGCGCGAGCACGTCATCGGGCAGGCTCTGGCCGTACCCGTGCTGATCGGAAGCGAGGTCGAACCCGACGCGCAGCCCACGTTCGGCACCGCGATCCGTGCGAAGCTCTCCGAGATCGCCGCCTCGTCAGAGCGGTGGGCGAGCTGGAAGGACGACTCGGGCTGGATCATCAAGCTCGAGTTCACGGCCAACGAGGTCGAGCACGATGCGCGGTGGAGCTTCGATCCGCGCCGCAGCTCGCTCGCCCCACTCAACGCCGACGCGACCCAGCTCTCCCGTCAGGGTTCGCTGCCGGAGGGACTCATCCCCCGGCTTCGCGCGGTCGACTCCGAGAAGCAGAGTTCGCCGTACAAGGACGACAGCCGGTTCGACTCGGGCGCATTCGGTCCGCGACTGGTTCCCGCTCCCGAGGCCGACGTCGAAGACCCTGCTCTCCCGGAGCGGGCGAATGCCGCGGTTCAGGATGCCGCCATCAAGCGTGCACCCGAGACCGCGTCGACCAGCCCGGAGACGGCGGACCTCCTCGAAGCGCTGCGTCGTCGCCGCGGCCAGCGCGAGTCCTCCCCGCTGATCGACGATCGCGACGATGAGGAGACGCCGGAGCCGAGCCCGATCGCCCTGTTCGATGCGTTCGAGCAGGAGACATCGGAACCGGAGCCACCCGCCGAGCCGCAGCCCGGCCCCGCCGAAGCCAATGACAGCGCCGGCCGTCGTCGCCGACGCAACGCGATGCCCTCGTGGGACGAGATCGTCTTCGGAGCCCGCACCGACGAGTGAGCCCCCGGCTCAGCGTGCGAAGGCACCGAGCCTGATCAGGGGCACCTGGCGTTCTTCCGGCGTCACGCCGCCGTGTTGCCCGACCATTCCTCGCCCGCGCTGGTCGCTCGCGGTCCCGTCGTAGACGGCGCCGTTTCCGCGGGCGATCACCAGCACATCGCCGATCCTCGACGACGCTTCTTCCGTGACCACGGGCCCGAAGAGACCCGCAGCCACGGCGTTGGCGCGACCGATCACGTCGGCGATCCCCTCCAGGTCGCGGCTCCATCGGGCGACGATCTCGCCGGCATCCGCGTCGGACTGCGCATAGGCGTGCAGCATCCGAGGCTCACCGCCGAGGTGGCGAACCCCTCCGAGATGACTCTCGTCGAGGATCACCTGGCGCCGTGAGGGAACATCGACCATGCCGTGATCCGACGTGACGACGACACCGACGCCCGGGGGGACCGAGGCCGAGAACGCGGCATCCACGTCTTCCAACGCCGACACCCATTCCGACGAGGCGATGCCGTGTTTGTGCCCGGCCTTGTCGACCTCCGGCAGGTAGCAGTACACGAACGATCCCGGGTTCTGCTCCGCGATCTCGTATGCCCGCCGCACGCGATCCGCCGCACTCGGTGCAGAGCTGAACTCGGCACCGCGCAGGGTCGCTCTCGTGAACCCGCTGTGCGCGTAGGCGGGCAGGCCGACCGCGAAAGCGCCGTGGCCCGCGGATGCCGCACGCTCGAAGACCGTGGGCGCCATCTGCCAGGTCGCGGGATCCAGTCCCTCGCTCTCCCAACCGGTGAGCTGGTTGACGAGCAGATCGCGGCCGGAGTCGAGAACGCGGTAACCGACCAGGCCGTGCTCGCCCGGCCAGACCCCCGTCAAGATGCTCGTCAGCGCCGCTGCGGTCGTCGACGGGAACACGGAGTAGCCCACATCGCGCTTCGTCATCGCCGACGTGAGGCTCCGGGCATGGCCCGCGTGCGCACGCAGACTGATCGCGCCGAGACCGTCGATGACGACGAGGACGACCGAGGTGGCACGAGGAAGAAGCTCCGATTCGCCGCGCACCGCGGCGAGGAGGTCGTCCGCCACCCCGACGATGCTCCGGGCTGTGGGGGACTCGGACGGTAGCATGAGGGACACCCGAGCCAGTCTGACACAGGCTCCCGCACGCCTTCAGGAAGTCCATGCCGAAAACGCCGCCGCCCGAGCCCGTCGAAGAGCGCATCCAGGACATCGATCTCTCCGCCGAGATGCAGGGATCTTTCCTCGAGTACGCCTACTCCGTGATCTACTCGCGCGCCCTTCCCGACGCGCGCGACGGGCTCAAGCCCGTGCAGCGACGCATCCTCTACCAGATGGCCGAGATGGGCCTCCGACCCGATCGCGGCCACGTCAAGAGCGCCCGCGTCGTCGGCGAGGTGATGGGAAAGCTCCACCCCCACGGCGACTCGGCGATCTACGACGCGCTCGTGCGCCTCTCGCAGGACTTCGCCCTGCGCGTCCCCCTGGTCGACGGTCACGGAAACTTCGGCTCGCTCGACGACGGTCCCGCGGCCGCTCGATACACCGAGGCCCGCCTGGCAGCATCCGCCCTCGCCCTCACCGAGAATCTCGACGAGGACGTCGTCGACTTCATCCCCAACTACGACGGGCAGTTCCAGCAGCCGGCTGTGCTGCCGGCGGCCTTCCCGAATCTCCTCGTCAACGGCGCGAGCGGTATCGCGGTCGGCATGGCGACGAACATGGCACCGCACAACCTCATCGAGGTCGTCGCCGCCGCGATCCATCTCCTCGAGAACCCCGATGCGACCACCGAAGACCTGATGGAGTTCGTGCCGGGCCCGGACTTCCCCTCCGGTGCGGTGCTCATGGGCCTCGACGGCGTCAAGGACGCCTACCTCACCGGGCGCGGCGCGCTCAAGGTGCGCGGCAAGGTCTCGATCGAGCCGCTCGGACCTCGGCGCATGGGCATCATCGTGTCCGAGCTGCCGTACATGGTCGGCCCCGAACGTCTGATCGAGAAGATCCGTGACGCGGTGCAGTCGAAGAAGCTCCAGGGCATCAGCGACGTGACCGATCTCACCGACCGCAACCATGGGTTGCGCGTAGCGATCGGGATCAAGACCGGATTCGACCCGAACGCCGTGCTCGAGCAGCTCTACCGGCTCACTCCCCTCGAGGACTCGTTCAACATCAACAACGTCGCGCTGGTCGACGGTCAGCCCCGCACGCTCGGCCTCAAGGAGATGCTCCGGGTCTACGTCGCCCACCGTCTCGAGGTGATCACGCGACGCAGCCGCTACCGTCTCGCCCGCCGTGAAGAGCGTCTGCACCTCGTCGAGGGATTGCTCATCGCGATCCTCGACATCGACGAGGTCATCCAGGTCATCCGGTCGTCCGATGATTCGGAACAGGCGCGCACGCGTCTGCGCGAGGTCTTCGAGCTCAGCGAACTCCAGGCCGAGTACATCCTCGAGCTGCGACTGCGCCGTCTGACGAAGTTCTCGCGCATCGAGCTCGAGGCCGAGCGCGACGCCCTGCAGGCCGAGATCGATGCCCTGCGGGAGCTGCTCGCCAGCGACGTGCTGCTGCGGGGCGCCGTCGCCTCCGAACTCGATGCTGCGGCCGACGCCTACGGCACCCCGCGTCGCACGCTGCTCATGAATGCCGCGGCTCCGAAGCCGCGGGCCGCCAAGGGTGCCGTCGACCTGCAGATCGCCGATGCGCCCACCGTGCTGGTGTTGTCGACCACGGGTCGTGCCGTACGGGTGGACCTCGGAGAGGGCCAGGAGCTCACTGTTCCCGCACGCCGCAGCAAGCACGATGCGATCCTCACGACCGTCGAGACGACCGTGCGGGCCGAACTCGGCGCGCTGACGAGCACCGGCCGGGTCGTGCGCTTCTCCCCCGTCGATCTGCCCTCGGTTCCCTCGACCTCCGTGCAGTTGGCCGCAGGAACCCCCCTGCGGGACTACCTCAGCATCACGACCCGTGGCGAGAAGGTGGTCGGCTTCATCCGCTTCGACAGCGACACGCCCATCGCCCTGGGAACCGCGCAGGGCACGGTGAAGCGCATCGTCCCGTCGACCTTGCCCGTGCGCCCCGATCTCGAGGTCATCGGCATGAAGCCCGGCGACACGGTGGTCGGAGCGGCGGAAGCCCCCGACGACGCAGAGCTCGTCTTCGTCACCACCGATGCTCAGCTGCTGCGGTTCTCCGCATCGGCGGTGCGCCCCCAGGGAGCACCCGCGAGCGGCATGGCCGGCATCAAGCTGGGTGCGGGCGCGACGGTGCTGTTCTTCGGTGCGATCGACGCGGGGACGGATGCCGTCGTCGCGACCGTCTCCGGTTCGGAGGGCATCCTGCCCGGCACCGATGCAGGACGCGCGAAGGTGTCACCGTTCGAGGAGTATCCCGCCAAGGGTCGCGCCACCGGCGGTGTGCGCGCCCATGCCTTCCTCAAGGGTGAAGATCGACTGACGGTCGCCTGGGTCGGTGCGAGCCCCGCACAGGCCGTCGACCCGACGGGCGCCGTGCGGAAGCTCCCCGAAGCGGTGGCACGCCGCGATGCGTCCGGCCAGCCGGTCGACGCGGTGATCGGCAGCATCGGTCGCACGCTCGTCTGACCCGCCACTCGCCCTCCGGCTCAGAGGCGGAGGGCGAGGATGTTGGCAGTCAGGCCGGCGGCCGTGCCGCAGAGCACCACCGTGTCGCCCCGGGCGACGCGACCCTGATCGAGCGCGCGCGCCAGCATGAAGGGCACGGAGGCGGAGACCATGTTGCCGAAGGCCGCGACCTCGTCGATCCGACGGTCGGCGGGGATGCCGAGCCGGTCGAGCATGGGACCGAGCGCGGCGGAGGCCTGGTGCGGCACCCACAATGCGACGTCGTCGTAGCCGATTCCGGAGCGCTCGTGGAAGCGGGCGAAGAAGTCGGGCAGCACCCGCATCATGCCGAGCAGGGCACGGCGTCCGTCCATGTCGAAGAGGTAGTCCCCCGGATCCGCATCGGCGTAGGCCTGCGCGGGAGAACGTGACAGCCCTCCTCGGATCTCGGTGTCGTGCGCGTATGCCGGCCAAGTCTGCTGTGCGCTCGCGATCACTCCGCTCTCACCGGATTCCGACCGCCGCAGCACCACGGCCGCTCCGGCGTCGCTGAAGAGCTCGTAGCTCTCCTTCTGCGCCGGGTTCAGGAAGCGCGTCCCCACGTCGCCGGCGAAGACGAGCACGGTGTCGTGGTCTCCGGCGTCGAGGTAGCGCGAAGCGACATCGAGCGCGGTGATGAAGCTCGTGCATGTCGAGTTCACGTCGAACGCGGCGGCATGACCGTCGAGGGTCAACCGTTCGAGCACCAGCGCTGCCGTGCACGGGATCGGCTGCACCCCGGCCGCCGACGCCCCCAGCACCAGGTCGACCTCGTTCGCCGTGATGCCGGCGTGCGCGAGCGCGCGCTCGCAGGCGCCTGCCAACATGTCGAGGTGCGACATGTCCTCGGTGATCCGATAGCGCACCTCATCCCCGAAGCGCACGCTGCGCTCGGGCAGCACCGTTCCCCAGCCGACGATCTCACAACTCCTCATCGGACTCCCCCCCTCCATGTGCGCGCCACCCGGCGCAGCTTCACTGACGCGTCCCGCCGATATGCGGTGAACACGATCTCCGGTCGTTCGCAGCCGAGTCGATCCGCGAGGCCGTACACCTCGGTCTCGACGCTGCGGCGGGTCTGATCATCGACGATGTCGAGACCGATCTCGAGTCGCCGTGCCGACGTCTGCACGATCCGGTACTCATCGAATCCCTCGGCGTAGAGCAACGCACGGGTGATGAGATCGGCGAAGACGGGCACGGGGCGGCCGTCCAGCCCACGGAACACCAACGTGTCGCCCTCCCGCCCCTCGATCCGCTCGATCGGCGCGAGCGCGCTGCCGCACGGGCAGGGTTCGTCGCGGCTGCGGAGCACGTCTCCCATGCGGTACCGCACGATCGGCTGCGCTCGCCGTCGAAGGTCGGTGACGATCGGCGTGAAACGGCCGTCTCCGAGGTCTTCGCGCTCGAACAGCACACTGTCCTCGTTGAGGTGGATCACTCCGCGCTCGCAGGTGTGCGCGAGAAACCCCTCCGTGCATTGATAGAGCTGGTGCAGAAGCGGCTGCTGCAGCGATGCTGAGATCCGCTCGGCATCGGCCAGCTCGAGCACCTCGGCGACGGCGTAGACCTTCTGCGAGACGACGTCGTACTGCCCCGCGTCGGCTGCACGAGCGATCAGTCGAAGCACCGACGGCGGCGCCACCAGGATCGTCGGTCGGTACGACTGCAGACGGCGGATGTTCTCCGCCATGTCGGCATAGACGTCGAAGTACGAGAACGACACCGCCCGCGAACCCACGGATTCGTACAGGCTGTTGTCGGCGCGGAGGAACAGGGCGATGCGATGTCCGAGGACGCGTCCGCGGGGCAAGGTGCGCGCCAGCACGGTGCCCACCCACGCCTCGCGCTCCCGCTTGCTGACGACGAAGAGGCCACGGTGTCCGCTGGTCCCGCTCGAGAGTCCGACCGAATTGGTGCCGAGATCGGTGTCGAACTCGCGCGAGCGTTCGTTGGCGATCGCGATCGCCAACGCACTGTCCCGGTGCGCGCCAACGGTGTTGATCTCGTCGAAGCTCCCCATCATCACGCTCTTGTCCATCATCGGCAGCTGCGCGAAATCGTATCGCTCCAGCAGCGCTCCGAAGTATGGAGACCGACGCCGCAGGAATCGCAGATGCCGGCGCAGCAGTCGTGATTGGCGACGGCGCACGGCGGCGCGCGTGCGCAACGGACGGAACCAGCGCACAGCGGCGAACTCGGTCAGGATCGTCAGGGCCGACATCAGCCGAGCAGCTCCATCTCTCCGCGCGCATCGTGACTGCACACGATACGGATGCCGGAATCCGCGAGCGCGCGCAGCGTGGCAGCCGTCTGTCGGTAGGCGGGGTAGTCGTGCTGCACAGCGCGCGGGACGGGCCGAAGGCGGTCGGCGACGTCGAGCAGATCGCTCCCCCAGGCCGCATCGCCGGCGAGCAGCACCCGATTCTCGACCAGGGCGCCGATGTGACCGGCAGCGTGCCCCGGCAGGTCCACCACCAGGTAGGAGCCGTCACCGAAAAGATCGGCGACGCGCAGCTCGTGCCCCGCACGCTCGTGCGGCGCGAACGCATCCTCGCCGAGCACGATCTTCTTCGCCGCCGGGAACCAGGCCGGCATCAGGCCGGTGAGGATCCCGTCGCGCAGACGCGGGGCATCGAGCGAACGCAGCAGACCCATGCTCAGCACGAAGGTCGCATCCGGGAAGCGCCGCACTCCTCCCCCGTGGTCCGGGTGCAGGTGCGAGAGCACGACGTGCGTGACGGATGCCGGATCGATGCCGTCGCTCCGCAACCGCTCCGCCACATCGTCGCTGGCGTCGACGGTGGGTGGAAGGAGGCGACGATAGACGGAGCCTCGCCATCCGGTGTTCCACTCACCCGTCGCGTACCCCGTGTCGAAGAGCACCCGGCGCCCGTTGTCGGGGTCGTCGTACAGGAAGACCCCGGAAGGGAACGTGCGGATGCCGCGCTCGCCTCCCCGGAACATCGCCGCCGGGTCGTGAACGGTGCTGCCGCACACGTAGTGGCGGAGCCGGCCGCTCATGCGCGCGACCGCACGTCGTCGGCCACACGCGCGAGGGCATCGTCGAGAGACACGATCGGCCGGTACCCGAGATCTTCTTTCGCGCGGCGCAGAGCGAGCGTCTGCGAGTACGCGATCGTGCTCAGCGTGTAGCGCGTGAGCGGGGGCTCGGGCTGACCCGGAACGGCCTTGCACAGTCCCTCCAGAGCTGCAGCGAGCACCCAGGCCGCGCGGCGGTTCATCGTCCTCATGCGCGGTACCTCGCCGATCAGAGTGAGGAGCGTGTGAAGCAGTTCGCGGAACCGGCGTGGATCGTCGTTCGTGATGTTGTACACCCCTCCGGCCGCGTCTCCTGCGTCAAGAGCGAGCCGTGCCGCCGTCGCGACGTTCTCGACGGCTGTGACGTCGATGAGGTTGTCGCCACCGTCGAACAGCGGCACTCCGATGCGCCGGTGCACGTCGAGCAGGCGCGGGACCAGGCTGGGGTCTCCTACGCCGATGAGGCCGCGCGGGCGCAGGATCACCAGCTCGGGAATGACGCCATCCCGCCGGGCGTCCTGCAGGAGCTGTTCGGCCACGATCTTCGAACGGATGTAGCCGTTCAGCCGATTTCCCGTATCGACGTCGTCCTCGCGGATATCGATCCGGTCCCGCGGGGCCGCGTACACACTCGGAGAGGATACATGGACGATCCGGCGCACACCGTTTCGACGTGCGAACTCGACGACGTGCGCCGTGCCGTCGACGTTTGCCTCGCGAAATGCCCGCCAGGGGCCCCACGGCGTCGACAGGGCCGCGCAATGGATGACGGCATCCACCGGCAGCGTCGCCGTCGCCAGCGCCGACAGATCGCCCACGAGCACGTGCGCGTCGTCGGCGACCTTTCCCAGCGCCGTCGCGTTGCGTCCGGTCGCGAAGACCTCATGACCGTGCGACTGCAGATCGCGCACGACGTATCCGCCGAGGAACCCGCTGGCGCCCGTCACCAGCACACGCGATCCGGGCAGAGACATACCCACGATGCTAGGGCACCGGAACGGCACCACCCCGACGCGCGACGGGTATGTGGAATCCCCGTACCCGTAGGGTGTGAGTGATGCGCATCGCAATGGTCACCGACTACTACCTCCCGACACTGGGCGGCGTGCAGACCGTCGTCAAAGCGCACAAGGAAGCGCTCGAGCAGGACGGTCACGAGGTGATCGTCTTCGCGCCGCTCTCGTCCGCGAGCAGCGATCCGATGGTGGTGCGGCTCCCCACGGCGCGGGGCTTCGCGCCCGACGGCTACCCCTTCACCTGGACCCCGCAGGCCGCCGCCGACGCGTTGCGTGATGGTCTGCGGGAGCACCGCGTCGAGGTCGTGCACGTGCACACCGAGATGTTCGCCGCACTCGGCGCCTTCCGAGCAGCTCGCGAACTCGGCATCCCCGTCGTCCAGACGATGCACGGTCGCATCGACGTCTACACGCGCTCGGTGCTGCCGCTCCCCTCGATCACCACCATCCTGCTCGCGCGCCTGCACCATCGGCAGCTGCCCCACGAACCCCTCGTGGGTGGCGCCGGGGGCACCTACGCGCGCACACGCACCGCACGACGGATGTGGCGACTGATGGTCTCGCAGGCGAACGCGGCGGCGCAGGTCATCGTGCCGTCGGCGCACTTCGCGCAGAAGCTGCAGGCGCAGGGCGTCCGCACTCAGCTGACGGTGCTGTCCAACGGCCTCGAGGACTCCGTGCTCGACGCCGTCGGCACTCCCCTGCCCCGCGTACTCGCCCCTGGTGTCGCGATGCGCGTCATGTGGTGCGGACGGCTGTCGCCCGAGAAGCGCCCCGAGGTCTTCATGGATGCCGTCGCTCGAACGCCCGGGATCGAAGCGCACCTGTACGGCGATGGCGTGGCGCGCTCGACGGTCGCCCGTCGCGCCGCCGCCCTCCCTCCAGGGCGCGCCGTGGTGCACGGCAGCGTCCCGCAGTCCGAGGTGCTGGCCGCGATGCGCGACGCGCATGTGCTCGTGTCCAGTTCGCTCGACTTCGACAATCAGCCGATGGTGATCCTGGAGGCGATCGCCTCAGGATTGCCGGTCGTCGTCACCGACCCGGATCTGGCCGAGACCCTGCCACCGGGCGGCGGTATCGTCACCCCCACAGCCGACGCCGCCGGCCTCGCCACCGTCCTCGCGGCGTTGGCCGACGACCCGTCACGGATCGAGGCCATGAGCCGTGCTGCCATCGGTCACCGGGTCGAGGTGGCGCAGAGCAGCCATCGCGACACGCTCGTCGGCGTCTACCGAGCGGCGATCCGCGGGGCGTGAGTACGCGGACTACGCGTCGATCGACTCGCGGGAGAGCCGGTCGGACGAGTCGATGATGAACTCGCGTCGAGGAGCCACCTCGTTGCCCATGAGCAGTTCGAACACGCGCCCGGCGGCCTCGGCATCCTCCATGCGCACGCGGCGCAGCAGACGACCGGAGCGGTCCATCGTCGTGTTCGCGAGCTGCTCGGCGTCCATCTCCCCGAGACCCTTGTATCGCTGGATCGGCTCGTGCCAGCGCTTGCCGGCCTTGCGCAGTTTCGCGAGCAGAGTCAGCATCTCCTGCTCGCTGTAGGTGTAGATGGTCTCGTTGGGCTTGGAGCCGGGATTCATGACGATCACGCGGTGCAGCGGCGGGACGGCGGCGAACACCCGACCGTGCTCGATCAGCGGGCGCATGTAACGGAAGAAGAGCGTGAGCAGCAGGGTGCGGATGTGCGCGCCGTCGACATCGGCGTCGCTCATCAGGATGACCTTGCCGTAGCGCGCGGCATCGATGTCGAAGCTGCGACCGGAACCCGCGCCGATGACCTGGATGATCGACGCGCACTCGGCGTTCGAGAGCATGTCGCCGATCGATGCCTTCTGCACGTTGAGGATCTTCCCTCGGATCGGCAGCAGCGCCTGGAACTCGCTGTTGCGCGCGTTCTTGGCGGTGCCGAGAGCCGAGTCGCCCTCCACGATGAACAGCTCGCTGCGCTCGACCTCGTTGGTGCGGCAGTCGACGAGCTTGGTCGGGAGGGTCGAGGACTCGAGCGCGTTCTTGCGGCGCTGCGTCTCCTTGTGCGCACGAGCCGAGACCCGCGCCTTCATCTCGGCGACGATCTTGTCGAGAAGCTGGGTCGCCTGGCTCTTGTCATCGCGCTTGGTGGAGCTGAAGCGCGCGGCCAGATCCTTACGGATGACCTGGGCGACGATCTGACGGACCGCGGGCGTCCCGAGGACTTCCTTGGTCTGCCCCTCGAACTGCGGCTCGGGCACGTTCACCGTGAGCACACCGGTAAGCCCAGCGAGGACGTCGTCCTTCTCGAGCTTGTCGTTACCGACCTTCAGTCGTCGCGCGTTCTGCTCGACCTGGGCCCGCAGCACCTTGAGCAGCTCCTGCTCGAATCCCTGCTGGTGCGTGCCGCCCTTGGGCGTGGCGATGATGTTGACGAACGATCGAGTCGTGGTCTCGTATCCGGTTCCCCAGCGCAGCGCGATGTCGACGGCGCAGACGCGCTCGACCTCGGTCGCGACCATGTGGCCGTCGGCCTGCAGCACCGGCACCGTCTCGGTGAAGGTGCCCTCGCCCTGGATTCGCCAGGTGTCGGTCACGGGCGGATCGGTGGCCAGGTAGTCGACGAACTCGGAGATGCCGCCCTCGTAGCGGTACGCGGTCGACACGGGTTCTTCGGAGCGCTCGTCGCGGATCGTCAGTTCGAGGCCGGGCACGAGGAACGCCGTCTGGCGCGCGCGGTTCTCGAGGTCGCCGAGTTGGAAGGCGGCATCCTTGGTGAAGATCTGCTTGTCGGCCCAGTAGCGGATGCGCGTTCCGGTCACACCGCGCGCGGTCTTGCCGACCACCCGCAGCTCGCTCTTCTTCTCGAAGGGAGTGAACGGGGAGTCCGGGCGCTTGCCGTCGGTGTCCGCGAAGTTCCCGGGTTCGCCCCGGTGGAACGACATGGCGTAGGTCTTTCCGCCGCGGTCGACCTCGACATCGAGACGCTCGGACAGCGCGTTGACGACGGATGCTCCGACGCCGTGGAGTCCACCGGACGCCGCGTACGAGCCGCCGCCGAACTTGCCGCCGGCATGCAGCTTCGTGAAGACGACCTCGACACCGGTCAGCCCGGTGCGCGGCTCGACGTCGACGGGGATGCCTCGACCGTGATCGTGCACCTCGACGCTGCCGTCGGTGTGCAGGATGATGTCGATCTTGGAGCCGTTGCCCGCGACGGCCTCGTCGACGGAGTTGTCGATGATCTCCCAGAGGCAGTGCATGAGCCCCGGCGAGCCGTTCGAGCCGATGTACATGCCGGGACGTTTGCGGACAGCCTCAAGGCCCTCAAGCACCTGGAGATGATGGGCGGAATACTCGGCGGTCACAATCTCCGAGTCTATTCCGCGCCAGCCCGCAGGGCCCGCCGACACTCCCCAGCGGGAGGCACTCCATGCCCCATCCGTACGCGCTGAGCGAAACACGCCGTGATCCGGGCATGCCCCCAGCCACTCCGTGGTTGTATTGAGCACGCTCCCCAGCGAACCCGACAATCGAGGAGGCACCGAGATGAACGCAACGACCGAACGTGAGACCTCCGCGATCGAGTTCCGCCTGACCGCCGCAGATCGCTGTGACTCCTGCGGCGCGCAGGCGTACATCGCCGCCGAGGTCAACGGCTCCGAACTCCTCTTCTGCGCCCACCACGGCCGCAAGTACGAAGAGAAGCTCCGCTCGATCGCGACCAGCTGGCATGACGAGACCGCCCGTCTGGTCCAGACCGTCTGACTCAGACCCACTGATCAGACGTTTCAAGGCCCTCCGCGCACTCGCGCCGAGGGCCTTCTTCATGTCCGCGTGCGGTCAGTCCGTGACGACGCGGCGCACGCGGGCGCTCAAGCGCGTGAGGATCTCCTCGCCCACCGTGTCGATGCGCTCGGCGAGCGTCGTCGCGCTCACCTCGCCGGCATCGCCAGGGCCGAAGATGCACACGGTGTCGCCGATGGCCGCGCCGGGCCAGCGCTGCACGACGCTCGTGGTGGGGTCGATACGCCGCAGCTCCCGTCGGCCGGCGGGAGTGCCGACAGGAGCGCCGGCGAGGCTCGACGGCACTCCGTCGAAGCTGCCGATCCCCACGATCACGTCCTCGTCGACGATCGCGATCACCGTCGCGGTGAGCGTCGCGATGACCCGGATGCCCTCCAGTTCGGGGCCGTCCGCGGAGCGGATGCCGTAGCAGAACGCTCCGATGCGGGAGACGGTTCCTCGCAGCTCGGGCCGCCACCATGATGCTGCCGAGGCCGTGAGGTGACGCAGTTCGGGAACGGCACCGGAGGCGCCGGTCACGCGGACCGCTTCGAGGAACACCTGCTGAGCGTCATCGTCTTCTGCATCGCTGGCTTCGGCGATGTGACTCCAGACGCCGACCAGGTCGATGGCGCCCGCCTCTTCGGCGGATCGCGCGGCGGCCACGGCATCCGACCAATCCTCCGGGAGCACGCCGTTGCGGTGGAGGCCGCTGTCGATCTTGAGATGCACGCGCGCACGAACGCTCAGGACCGAGGCCCGGGCGATCACCCGGTCGAGGTACTCCCGCGTGCCGACCCCCAGATCGACGTCGTGCAGGAGCGCGTCATCGATTTCGCCATCGGTCGATGTCACCCACGCGAACACCCGCGCCTTATCGCCGATGACGCGGCGCACGTCGATCGCACTGCGCACGTCGAAGCTGCCGATCCACTCGACGCCGGCGTCGATCGCCGTCTCGACGACCCACGGCAGACCGTGCCCGTAGGCGTCGTCCTTGACGACGAGCATGAGGGCAGACGGTGCGATGCGCGCACGGACGGCGCTGATGTTCGACCGCAGCGCGGCACCATCGAGGCGAAGTTGCGGACGCGTCATGCCTCCCACCCCCGATCGGCGTGCCCGCCGGCCACCGTCACGAGCTCGGCGATCGAGAGCCCCGTGACCGAGGCCCACCGCGCGAGGCCGGGCGCTGCGGGTCCGGTGCCCCCGAAGTAAGTGGCTTCCGCGCCGATCGCGGCGGATGCTCCCTGCAGGTCGACGACGCACACGTCCATCGCGACGCGGCCGATGATGGGGCGCTCCCGGCCATCGATCTCGACGCCGGCGTTGTTGCCCAGGGCACGCACGATCCCCTGTGCGTATCCCCCGGTGACGAGCGCCACCGTGGTATCGCTCGCCGCCCGGAAGGTGTACCCGTACGAGACCGCGTCTCCGGCGCGAAGCCGCTTGGTCGACAGCACGTGCCCGTGCAGGCGCATGACGGGCCGAGTGCGGAGCGCACCGTCGTCATCGGGCAATCCGTAAAGAAGCGAGGGGTCGATATCGGCGGTGCCCTCGGTCGTCGCGATGATGCCCTCCAGAGCGAGAGCCTCACGTTCTCCGTCGGCGTCCACCAGAACCCGGACGGCGCCCACCGCCGTCACGGCATGGGCCACGGCCAGCACTCCGTGCCCCCAGGCGTCGCGCCGCAGATCGGCCACCTCGCCACCGGCAGACACCGCCGCAGCGGCCGCAGCCGCCAGCGCAGACCGCGAGATCATCGCCCTCGGTCGAGCACTGGAAGTCTTCTCACGCACGGCCTCCAGCCTAATGCTGTCTCCCAGGACAGACCTGCGGTCCCCCGTAGACTGGGGAGAACCCCTACCTTCGGAGCTGTATGTCTCGTCTTTCCCTTGCGCCCCGCGTCCGCTACCTGCTGGGACGCGCTCGCCGCATCGATGTCGGTTCGGTCGTCGAGCGCGCCAAAGAGGCATCGGCGCAGCATCACAAGGCCGTCCCCGGAATCGTCGTCGACATGCTGTGGTCGGCCGCCCGGCACAATGTCGGCTTCCAGGACTACATCGACTACGACTTCGCCATGCTCACCCGTGCAGAGCGCGAGACGTTCATGACGCACCCGGTGTCGAACCAGCTCTCGCAGAAGTACGACGACCCCGCCTACCGCTGGATCTTCCAGGACAAGGTCGAATTCGACAAGAAGTTCTCCGAGCATCTGCACCGTGAGTGGCTGGTGGTGGAAGAGGGAAACGCCGACGCCGTCCGCGAACTCACCCAGCGCCTCGGCACGATCGTCACGAAGGAGCCGGTCGGACAGGCCGGCACCGGTGTGCACCGCTACCACGCCGCCGACATCGAGGACTGGGAGGAGTTCCACCGCGGCCTCCTCAACCGTGGCGAGCTGCTCATCGAAGAGGTCATCCGCCAGCACGACGCGCTGGCCGCCGTGTGCCCCGGCACCGTCAACACGACCCGCATCACCGCGTTCTTCGACGGCGAGAAGGCGCACATCCTCGCGATGGCCCAGAAGTTCGGCCGCGGGGCGGTCAGCGACCAGATGACCTTCGGCGGCTTCTACACGATGCTCGACGAGAACGGGCACTCGGTCGGCGCCGGGTACGACTCCCACGGTCATGTGCACGAGACGCACCCCGACTCGGGCTTCCCCATCGCGGACTTCCAGCTGCCGTACATGGACGAGGTGCGCGCCTTCATCGATCAGGTCGCACGTGTCGTCCCGCAGGTGCAGTACGTGGGCTGGGACGTCGTCGTCTCCCCCGATGGCCCCGTGCTCGTGGAGGGCAACTGGGGTGCGGGCGTGTACGAGAACAAGCCCAGCGTCACCGGCATCCGCACGGGCCACAAACCGCGCTATCGCGAAATCATCGGCTTCTGACACACGAAGAAGGCCCGGATACCGAGCATCCGGGCCTTCTTCGTTGTCTGTCGAGGTTCTCGACTCGCCGTGGTCTCAGACCGCGCGAACGATGCCGAGCGGGGTCGACTCCAGGCCCTGACCGAGCGGGTTGTCGCCGAGGATCTTCACGAGACGGCGCTCGCCATCCTTGTCGAGGGTCGATCCGAGGATGTTGCCACCGATGTCGTTGATGTCCACCACCGCGACCTCGGCGATGCCACCCAGCAGCGCCTTCAGGTGCGCAGCGACCTCACGGGGCTTCTCCGGACCGAGCACGACCGCCTGGTTGTACGGCGGGATCGTGTGCTTGGTGGGGCCGTCGATCGCCCGCGCCTTGTCGCCGGCGATCCGGTAGAAGTCCCCGCGGCGACCGAACGCCTTGGTGACCGCCGAGACGGCAGCGGCGAAGAGGATGCGCGGAGTACCGCACTCCCGCAGCGCCATCTCCATCGTCTCGGGCATGCCGAGACCGATGCCGTACGGAGTGCGTGTGACGTACTTCGACAGGAAGAGCGCCAGCTTGCGCGGCTGGATCTCGTCGAGACGGTACGAGCGTCCCTGCGTGATCGCGACGATCTTCTCGGTGACGAACAGCAGGTCGCCCGGCTGCACGGCAGCCTTCGCGTACTCGGTGATGACGGCGTCGAGGTCGTCGTCGGGCATCACGACGCGGGTGCGCAGAGGAATCCGCGCCACCGTCGTGCCGTCGACAGTGGTCTCGAGCGCCTTGCCCTCGTTCGCCTGGGTCATTCGAGGTAGTCCCGCAGCGACTGCGAGCGGCTCGGGTGACGGAGCTTCGCCATCGTCTTCGACTCGATCTGGCGGATGCGCTCGCGCGTCACGCCGAAAGTGTCACCGATCTGGTCGAGGGTCTTGGGCTGACCGTCTCCGAGTCCGAAGCGCATCCGGATCACGCCGGCCTCGCGCTCGGACAACGAGTCGAGGAGCTGCTCGAGCTGACGCTGGAGCATCGTGAACCCGACGGCATCCGCAGGAACCACGGCCTCGGTGTCCTCGATGAGGTCACCGAACTCGCTGTCGCCGTCCTCGCCGAGCGGCGTGTGCAGCGAGATGGGCTCGCGGCCGTACTTCTGGACCTCGACGACCTTCTCCGGCGTCATGTCCAGCTCGCGGCTGAGCTCTTCCGGCGTGGGTTCGCGACCCAGATCCTGCAGCATCTGACGCTGCACGCGGGCGAGCTTGTTGATGACCTCGACCATGTGCACCGGGATGCGGATCGTACGGGCCTGGTCGGCCATGGCACGGGTGATCGCCTGGCGGATCCACCACGTCGCGTACGTCGAGAACTTGAAGCCCTTGGTGTAGTCGAACTTCTCGACCGCACGGATGAGGCCCAGGTTTCCCTCCTGGATGAGGTCGAGGAACTGCATTCCGCGGCCCGTGTAGCGCTTGGCGAGAGAGACGACCAGTCGCAGGTTGGCACCGAGCAGGTGGCTCTTGGCGCGCTGTCCGTCACGGGCGACCCACTGCAGGTCGAGTCCGAGCTGGCCGGCCTTCTCGGCGGCGCTCATCGCCGACAGCTTCTCCTCGGCGAACAGACCCGCCTCGATCCGCATCGCGAGCTCGACCTCTTCGGCCGCGTTCAGAAGCGCGACCTTACCGATCTGCTTCAGGTAGTCCTTGACCGGGTCGGCCGTCGCGCCGGTGATCTGCGTCGAGTAGACGGGAACATCGTCCTCGTCGCTCGACGTGATGACGATCGCACCCGTCGGCAACGGCTCGGTGAACTTCGGCTTGCTGTCGTCATCGTCATCGTCGTCGCCTGCGGCGTCGTCGTTCGCGGCGGTGGGAGCCTCGTCTTCTTCGACGACGTCATCCGCCTTCTTCTTCTTGACCGGAGCACGCTTCGCGGCCGCGCGCTTGGCCGCCGTCACGGGAACAGCCTTCTCTTCGACCTCGGGCTTCACCTCGGGGTTCGCGTCGTCGGCAGTCTTCTTCGTCCGGGATTTGTTAGTCGTGGCAGGAGTCACGTTTCGCCTTTCACGGAGCGGCAGAGCCCCTCCGGGACATTTCGGACACTAGTAAGACCCTTGTCAAGTCCGCTCCTCGAAAGGAACGATTGACAACGGGTCAGACACCCAGTATCGCACACGTGAGGGGATGCAGACGCATTCGCGTCAAGATGTCGGTGCGCGGCGTCACCCACGCCCCGTCTTGTCATCGTCGCCGGAGGGACGAGAAGCGAGATAGCGCTCGAGCTCGGCGGCCAGTTCGTCGGCGCTCGGCAGGTCTCGTTCGTTGAACCCGCCCTCGTCGTACGAGCCGTCCTCCGGGTTCCGACCGGCCATGTAGGCGTCGTATCGGCGCTCGAGGTTGTGCACCATCTGCTGGAGCTCGTCATTGCCGAGCACCTGCTCGTCGACCTTGGCGAGGTAGTCCTCGCGGCGCGCCTGCACGTCATCGAGCATCAGCACGAGCCCGGTGGCCGCCATGAGCTTCTCGGCAGCGGCGATGACGGCATCCGGGTTCTCGGTCTCCGCGAGATAGTGCGGAACGAGCAGCACGAAACCGACAGCACGATCGCCGCGCTCGACGAAACGGAACTCGAGCAGGTGGCCGGCGGTCGCCGGAACCTGCGTGCGAGGACGCCACACCGAGTGGACACCCGCGAGATCACGACGGTTGCCGCTGACCGTCGTGCCGATCGGACGCGTGTGAGGCACCGGCATGGCGATCGAGTGCACCCAGCTGATCCCCGACACCGCGAACTCGGCCGCCAGATCGAGCACGGTGGTCGCGAATGCGTTCCAAGCGAAGTCGGGCTCGTACCCCGACAGCAGGAGGAAGGGCTGACCGAGGGCATCGGTCGCCAGCGAGAGCTCGAGACGCGCGGGTCGGAACTCCGTGAGGTGGTCCTGATCGAACGAGATCACGGGACGACGCGCACGGTAATCGAGCAGCATGTCGTTGTCGAAGATCGCGATGGGCTGCGGATCGGCCGTCTCTCGGAGATGCTCGATCAGTCCGGAGACCGCGTTCCCGGCATCGGTGAATCCGGTCAGGAGCATCACCAGGGGCAGCCCGGGGGGCACGGCGGGGGCGTTCGCGACTCGTTCGTGGAGATCACCGGAGAAGGGCATTCCTCCATGCTACGAGCAGTGCGCAGCACAGGCGCGGGGGGCATCATGCTGAGAGCGAACACGCAGCCGGGTCGCCTCGCCCGTGCTGGGCCGTGCCTGCCTAGGATGGATGCATGACGCTTCCCGTGCTCTCGCACACCCCCGATCAGTTTCCCGGAAGCGCTGCAGATGCCGCAGTGCTCGTCGTCCCCGATCTCACGGACTCCGCTGAATCGCTCGATTCCTTCCCCGGGCTCGCAGACGCCCTGGCCGGGATCGGCTTCACCGGCTCAGCCTCGGCGTATGCGCGCGTCCATGCGCCGCAGGTGACCGATCTGCCGTTCGCCGTCGTCGGCGCCGGCGCGTCACCGACAGCCGATGCCGTCCGCGGTGCCGTCGGCACCGCCATCCGCACCATCACCGGGTTCGAGACCGTCTCGATCGCTCTCGCCCCCGGTCTCGAGGGCTTCGCGGATGCCGCAGCCGAGGGCGCCGTTCTCGGGGGCCACCGCTTCGAGGGCTACCGCACGAAGAAGGGCCCCGCGCGCGCCTCCGCTGTCGTGCTCCACGCACCACTCGACGACGCGGCTGCCGCACGCATCCGTGCCGTCGGCGACGCCGTGGCACTGGTGAAGGATCTCGTCAACGTACCCGCCGAGTGGCAGAGCCCCGCCGACCTCGCTCAAAGCGCCGCCGACAGCGTCGCCGACCTCGACGTCACCGTCGAGATCCTCGACGAGACAGCCCTCGCGATGCAGGGGTACGGCGGCATTCTGGGCGTCGGGCAGGGCTCGGACCGCCCGCCGCGCCTCGTGCGCCTCGATTACGCCCCCGCCGGCGCGACGCGTCACATCGCCCTCGTCGGCAAGGGGATCACCTTCGACACCGGAGGCCTCTCACTCAAGCCCGCCGCCTCGATGGTCGGCATGAAGTTCGACATGGCGGGCGCGGCCACGAGCCTCGCCGCGCTACGGGCGATCGCCACGCTCGGGCTGCCCGTGCGCGTGACCGCATGGTTGTGCATCGCCGACAACATGCCTTCGGGGCGCGCCACGCGCCCGGGAGACGTGCTGCGCCTGCTCGACGGCACGACGGTCGAGGTGCTCAACACCGACGCCGAGGGGCGCCTGGTCATGGCCGACGGGCTGGTGGCGGCGAGCCGCGAGAACCCCGATGTCATCGTCGATGTCGCCACCCTCACGGGAGCGATCGTGATGGCCCTCGGACACCGCCACACGGGCGTGATGGGTGACGATGATGCGGTCGCCGAGTTCCTGTCCGCTGCGGCCTCGGTCGATGAACCGGCGTGGAAGATGCCCCTTCCCGACTACATGGAAGACACTCTCGACTCGCCGATCGCCGACCTCATCAACGCCAACATGAGCGATCGGGCCGCAGGAGCATCCTTCGCCGGCCTGTTCCTGCGTCGCTTCGTCGGCAGGGTCTCCGAAGCAGAAGACGCTCCGCGCATCCCGTGGGTGCACCTCGACATCGCCGGGTCCGGAGAGAACGGGAGCTCGCCGTACGGGTTCACCGGAAAGGGCCCGACGGGGGCGATGGTCCGTTCGATCGTCGCTTTCGCTGAAGCATCCACCCAGGAGGCATGAACATGACGACCCACACCTTCGACATCGTGGTCCTGGGCGGCGGCAGCGGCGGGTACGCCGCCGCGCTCCGGGCGAGCGAGCTCGGCAAGTCCGTCGCCCTCATCGAGAAGGACAAGGTCGGCGGAACGTGCCTGCATCGCGGCTGCATCCCGACGAAGGCGCTGCTGCATGCGGCCGAGGTCGCTGAGAACGTCCGTGACGCGGCATCCTTCGGTGTGTCCGCCTCGCTCGACGGCATCGACCCGGCCGGCGTGCGCGCGTACCGCGAAGGAATCGTCGCCAAGAAGTTCAAGGGACTCGAGGGTCTCGTGAAAGCACGCGGAATCACGACGGTCGCCGGCTTCGGACGCCTGAACCCCGATCACACCGTCACCGTCGGCGACGACGTGTACGCGGGCACGGATGTGATCCTCGCCACCGGCTCCTACAGCCGGACGCTGCCCGGACTCGAGATCGGGGGACGCATCCTCACCAGCGAGCATGCCCTCGCCCTCGACGTGATCCCCGAGAAGGTCCTCATCCTCGGAGGCGGAGTGATCGGTGTCGAGTTCGCGAGCGTATGGCGCTCGTTCGGCGCCGAGGTCACGATCATCGAAGCCCTGCCGCATCTCGTTCCGAACGAGGACGTCGCGATGAGCAAGGGGCTCGAACGGGCCTTCCGCCGTCGGGGCATCGCCTACTCCCTCGGGATCCGCTTCCAGAGCGCGACCCAGGACGACTCCTCCGTCACCGTGACTCTGGAGAACGGGACCGAGTTCACCGCTGACTATCTGCTCGTCGCCGTCGGGCGCGGACCTGTCACCGCCGACCTCGGCTTCGAAGAGGCCGGCGTGGTCCTGGACCGCGGCTTCGTGACCGTCGACCAGGACCTCCGCACCGGTGTGCCGGGCGTCTGGGCGGTGGGCGACATCGTCCCCGGACTGCAGCTCGCACACCGTGGATTCCAGCAGGGCATCGCCGTCGCCGAGCGCATCGCCGGTCTCACGCCGGTGAACGTCCCGGATCTGCAGATCCCGAAGGTCACCTACTCGAGTCCCGAGGTGGCGTCGGTCGGCGTCACCGAAGACGCCGCGGTCGCCGAGCACGGGTCGGATGCCGTGGTCGCCTACGAGTACAACCTGGCCGGCAACGGCAAGAGCGAGATCATCGGTACGGGCGGCCTCGTCAAGGTCGTCCGTCTCAAAGACGGTCCCGTGATCGGCGTGCACCTGCTCGGCGATCGCGTCGGAGAGCTCATCACCGAAGGCCAGCTCGCCGTCGCGTGGGAAGCGCATCCGGAAGACATCGCGCCGCTCATCCATGCGCACCCGACGCAGAGCGAAGCGCTCGGAGAAGCATTCCTCGCCCTCGCCGGAAAACCACTGCACGCCCTCTGAACACCAACCGGTGCGCAGGTCACTAAGCTAGATACGCGTTAAACAAACTTCCTGAAGGAGACTTCGTCATGAGCACATCCGTCATCCTCCCCCCGCTCGGTGAGAGCGTTACAGAGGGTACGGTCACCCGCTGGCTCAAGCAAGTGGGCGACACTGTGCAGGCGGACGAGGGCCTGCTCGAGATCTCGACCGACAAGGTCGACACCGAGATCCCCTCTCCCGTCAGCGGTGTGATCGAGGAGATCCTCGTCGCCGAGGACGAGACCGTCGAGGTCGGCGCCCTGCTCGCTCGCATCGGCGATGGCAGCGCAGCCGCTCCGGCGGATGCCGCTCCCGAGGCCGCAGCTCCCGCCGCTGAGGCTGCTCCGGCTGCGGAAGCAGCTCCTGCCGCAGAAGCGGCTCCGGCTGCGGAGGCCGCACCGGCACCCGAAGCCGCGCCGGCACCCGCCGCAGAGGCCGCACCGTCCGGTGACGCCACCGACATCGTGCTGCCCGAGCTGGGCGAGAGCGTGACCGAGGGCACCGTCACCCGCTGGCTCAAGCAGGTCGGCGATGATGTCGCGGTCGACGAGGCACTCCTCGAGATCTCGACCGACAAGGTCGACACCGAGATCCCCTCCCCCGTGGCCGGTGTGCTGCAGGAGATCCTCGCCGCAGAAGACGAGACGATCTCGGTCGGCTCCGTGCTCGCACGCATCGGCTCCGGCGCCGCGGCACCGGCAGCTCCCGCCGAGACTCCCGCTCCTGAGGCGGCTCCTGCCGCAGCTCCTGCGCCCGCAGCCCCCGCCGCTGCACCCGCACCTGCCGCTGCACCCGCACCTGCTGCTGCTGCGCCCGCACCCGCTGCTGCTGCACCCGCAGCGGCGGCTCCCGCTCCGGCATCGCAGCCGGCTGCTCCGGCACTCAACCTGCCGACCGAGAGCGACAACCTGTACGTGACTCCGCTGGTGCGTCGTCTGGCCGCTCAGCAGGGCGTCGACCTCGCATCGGTGACCGGCACGGGCGTCGGTGGACGCATCCGCAAGGAAGACGTGCTGAAGGCTGCCGAGTCGGTCGCTTCGGCGCCCGCCGCCGCAGCGGCCGAAGCTCCGGCCCCCCTCGAGGTGTCGCCGCTTCGTGGCACGACGCAGCCGATGTCGCGTCTGCGGAAGGTGCTCGCGCAGCGCGCGGTCGCTTCCATGCAGCAGACCGCGCAGCTCACGACCGTCGTCGAGGTCGATGTCACCGCTCTCGCCGACTACCGTGACAGCGTCAAGGCATCGTTCCTGCAGAAGACGGGCGACAAGCTGTCGTTCCTCCCGTTCTTCGCTCTCGCGACGGCTGAGGCGCTGCGCGCGTTCCCGATCGTGAACTCCACCGTCGATGGCGAGCAGATCGTCTACCCGGCCACCGAGAACGTCTCGATCGCTGTCGACACGGAGCGCGGCCTTCTTACCCCGGTGCTGCGTGACGCCGCATCGAAGAACATCGCGGAGATCGCGCACGAGATCGCGGACCTGGCTGCGCGCACCCGCGACAACAAGCTGAAGCCCGACGAGCTCGCCGGTGGAACCTTCACGCTGACGAACACGGGCTCGCGCGGCGCGCTGTTCGACACGCCGGTCGTGTTCCTCCCGCAGTCGGCCATCCTCGGCACGGGAACGGTCGTCAAGCGCCCCGGCCTGGTCAAGGTCGGCGGCTCGGATGCGATCGCCATCCGTTCGTACGTGTACCTCGCTCTCTCGTACGACCACCGCATCATCGACGGAGCGGATGCCGCTCGCTTCCTCGGAGCGGTGAAGGCCCGCCTCGAGGCGGCGCAGTTCGCCGCTCAGCTCGGCGCCTGAGCCGACGCACAATCACTCCGGCTGGTCCGCGACGTCATGCACGTCGCGGACCAGCCATTTTTCGTGGGCACGAACGAGAACCAGAATGTGACCCGTCGACTCACTGGGGCCATCTGTCGAAGGCGCGTCCAGTGCGGCGGTGCCACGATCGACCCGCACCACCGCGACATCTCCGTACTCATCCACGAGGTGGAACGTGGGCCTCGTCTCGGCGATCTCGGCCAAGGTCGTAAGAACGTCGCTCGATCCGGAACTGATCGCCTCGGCGCACTCCCGGTCACCCGATTCCGTGCATGTGCGCACCTTCGCGAGCAGCGCAAACACCGCTACGAGCGGGTCCTTCTCCCCCTCGGTCGAGTCCGCTCCGAGGCTCCCGTCCTCCGCGGACGCGTCTTCCAGGCTCGAATCTGCGGTGTCCGACCCGTTGGTGTCTGATCCCGGCACGACGGATTCCGTCGCGCTCAGCTCAGTCGGCTCCGACGTAGGCATGTTCTCGACCGACTTCGCGTGCGGGGCGGCTCCGGTCCCAGCGCCTTCCGACGCCTCACCGGAGTCTCCACTCGGCCAAAGGAGACCTCCGGCCAAGACGACCGCTGCGGCGGCCCCGGCGATCGCCAGGCTTCGCCGTCGAGATCGGGGCGCCGCTGTCGTCACCCGCGGGTGACGCGGCCGATCATCTGCGCGCTGGGCTCCGAGAGTAGGACGATTCTGCAGGCTCGCCAACGCCAGTCTCACCGCACGCGTCGCCCCCAGGATGCGAGAGACCACGGGGGCCGACCACAGCCCGACATCGCTCTTCGGCGTCCGGCGGCCGCGCGCTCGACTTCGACTCGGAATGACCGATTCCTGTGAGGACACCGCCCGCGCGACGTCGCGCGTCCGCTCCGGAGCGTGCACATCGCACCGGAGCGGACGCGGAGCAGCGAGCTCGAACAGCTCGCTCTCCCACTGCTCGATCTGACGACGAGGGATGCGCGGACGCATCTCCGCCGCGCGCAGCCCCACCTGCACCGATGCGAGAAGGCGCCCCATCGCCTTGTCCCGGCATCCCTCCTCGAGCAACTCCAGGACACGTGATGCTCCGGAGCAGGCTCCATCTCCCTCCCCGAAGGCGAATACCGGCCTCCCCTCACCGGTGATCCACCAGGCCCCCCGCTCGCGGAGCGCCCCTCCTCCCAGCTCATCGATTCCCCGCAGCATGCTGGCGACCAGCGTGCTGCACTCTCCCGGAGACAGCGCCTCGTCGGCGATGTGTCGCCTTGCGAGCAGACTCGCGATCCGCTCCGTGCACCACGGAACGAGCACGTCGTGCCCCTCGGGCCTTCGAATCACATCGACGGGCCCCGCCACGTGCTCTGCGCCGGCGAACTCCCAGCCCACCCAGCCTGCGAGTTCGGCCTCGTCGAGCTGCACCGCCACGCCGTCCCCACGGGTGACGAGCAGCCCGACGAACGGACCGTCCGACGCGTCCAACGCGCGGATGACCCGATGCGCCCCCGGCAGCAGCGGGAGCGGCTTCTCCCCATGTGCGACATCTGTCATGCCTCAACAACAGCGCATCGGGCGTGGACGGTTACCCGGATGTGGGCTGATGTGGAGAGAATCGGAACCGATCCCGATTGTGCAGAAGGAGTCAGGAAGACGCGCCGATGCCTGTCCGCATCGTCGATCCGCTTCGCGCGAACGACGACATCACGGGCCGTCCGGACTCGGTAGGCTGGTCCTTATGGCAAAGCGTGCTCCCGAACCCGAAAAGCGTCCTGGGTTCTTCTCCCAGATCAAGTCCCTCTTCCGGTTCACCCGGGAGGCATACCCGTGGTTGCCCTGGGTTCAGATCGCGATCCTGATCGCCGGCATCCTCATCGGCCTCATCGTGGGCTACCTGATCCCCCCGCTGCAGTGGTGGACCCTCCTGCTCTGGGGCATCACCGGTCTGATGGCCGGCGTACTGGGTGCGATGTTCCTGATGACGCGGCTTTCCACGTCTGCCATGTACACGAAGATCGACGGCATGCCGGGAGCGACCGGACACGTGATCAGCACCAGCCTCGGCCGTCGCTGGCAGGCTTCCGACACCCCGGTCGGAATCAACCCCAAGACGCAGGAGGCGGTCTACCGCGCCGTCGGCCGCGGCGGCATCGTCGTCATCGGCGAGGGCACCCGAGGACGCCTCACCCGTCTCATCAACGAAGAGCGCAGCAAAGCGCAGCGTGTGGCGAACGGCGTGCCGGTCACCGTGCTCTACGTCGGCCACGGTGATGACGAAGTCACCATCGCCGATCTCGCGAAGACCATCAAGAAGATCCCGAAGGCGATCGACAAGGCGACGATGGCGGCCGTGATCCGTCGCATCGAGTCCGTGTCGCAGTCGCTCTCGTCGCTGCCGATCCCCAAGGGGATCGACCCGACGAAGGTCCGCGCCCAGCGTCCGCGCTGAGCCGCGCACTCTCGTCCGCACTCTGAAAAGCGGCCGCTCTCCTCGAGAGAGCGGCCGCTTTTCTCATTCCGAGAGCGGTTGACGCGGGAGCCGACGCACCTTGGCCCGGCGGCGGCGGCGCTCGGGCACCATCGAGCGCATCTCGTCGAGCTTGCCGAAGCAGAACAGTCGATCGTCGGCCTCGAGCACGACGTGCTTGCGCGGGTTCGGGATGACCGAGACGCCGCGGTGCAGTGTGAGGACGGTGATGTCGCGTTCCCATAGGCCGGCTTCGCCCAGGGTCTTGCCGACGAGGTCGACGGCCCCGTGCACCATGAGTTCCGCCACGCCATACCCCGTGGAGACCGTTAGACGCTGACGCACGTCGATCTCCGGGAAAGCCACCTGGCCCGCGATGTAGTCGATGATCGCACCGGCGACGTCGAGCTTGGTCGCTGTCTCGATGCCCTGCAAGCCCGGCGAGGAGTTGACCTCCATGACCAGTGGCCCGTCGTCGCCCTCCAGCATGTCGACGCCCGCGACGCGCAGGCCCATGATCTGCGCCGAGCGCACCGCGGCGCGCTCGTAGACGGGGTCGAGCTCCACGGCCTCCACAGAACCGCCTCGGTGCACGTTGGAGCGGAACTCGTCTCCGGCCGCCGAGCGTCGCATCGCCGCGACCACGCGGTCGCCGACGACGAGTGCGCGGATGTCTCGTCCGCGGCTCTCGGAGATGAACTTCTGGATCAGCACGTTCTGCTTGGTGGAATGCAGCGTCTCGATGATCGCTTCGGCCACCTTCACCTGCGGCGCGAGGATCACACCGATCCCCTGTGTGCCCTCCAGCAGCTTGATGACCACCGGGGCACCCCCGACCCGCTCGATCGCGGGACGGACATCCGCCCGGTTACGCACGAAGGCTGTCGGGGGCATCGCGATGTTGTGTCGCGACAGGATCTGGTTGGCGCGGAGCTTGTCGCGCGCGCTCGAGATCCCGTTGGCGGTGTTCGGGGTGTACACGTCCATCTGCTCGAACTGCCGCACGACGGCGGTGCCGAAGTACGTGATCGAGTTTCCGATGCGCGGCAGGATCGCGTCGTAGTCGCTCAGCTGTCGCCCCCGATAGTGGAGGTCGGGTTCGTCGGCCGTGAGATCGATGGCGAACCGCAGGGTGTTCAGCACCTTGACGTTGTGCCCGCGCTGGAGGGCGGCCGCACGGAGCCGCTGGGTGGAGTACGCCTGAGGCGCACGGGAGAGCACTGCGATCTTCACGGAGATTTCCTGCCAGGATGTATCGGGTGGGTAAGTCGACATCTCATTCAAACACTCTTACGGGGTGGCGAGAATGGGTGAGCCTGCCCGATCTCGGCGTCGACTGGCTCAAAGCCAAGATCGACACGGGCGCGCGCACCTCATCTCTGCATGCTTTCGACATCGAGGAATTCGAGCGCGACGGCGAGTCGTGGGTGCGCTTCCGGGTCAAACCCTGGCAGGACAGCCAAGAGGATGCCGTCGTCGTGGAGTCCCCCATCCATGATCGCCGCGCCGTGCGCAGCTCGTCCGGGCACGCCCAGCAGCGCATCGTGGTCGAACTGCTGATCCGCCTCGTCGACCGCGAGGTGCTCGCCGAGGTCACCCTGAGCAACCGCGACGAGATGGGTTTCCGCATGCTGATCGGCCGGGAAGCGCTCCGACGCGGGTTCATCGTCGATCCGGCGCGCTCGTTCCTGGGCGGACGCGCACCGCGTGAGGCCCGTCGACGCAACCGCGGGCGCGTCTGAGAGCCCTCCGTGTCAGGCGCGGATCAGGACGGTTCCGACCGCTTTGTCGTGCAGTCCCCGCTGATCGGCATCCCAGATCACGGCCGGAATGACGACGATCAGCAGCAGCGTCCGCACCACGGGGCGCCACAGGCCGACCCAGCCGCCATCGAGGCGCACGACACGCAGGCCAAGGATGCGGTGGCCGGGACTTCCTCCCGCCGTCGGGATGAAGAGGATCTGCAGGACGGCGAACACGGCCATCGGGGCGAACTGCGACAACCCGGCCTCGCCCGGAAGGGCGAACTGCTCGAATCCGAGGAACGCGGTCGCGATGATCGTTGCCGCAATGTAATCGATCAGCAGAGCACCGATGCGGCGCCCCGGGCGACCGATGCTCCCTGTTCCGGAGACAGGCAGTCCGAGTCGTTCACCGGGGTAGGAGTTCACAGCATCCGTCACGAACCCAGTTTACCGAGCGCGATCGGAGGCTCCGTCGCCCGTCGCTCGTAACACGCTCGAAACAAAGTCGATACCGTAGAGAAATCCCCCGACCGTACTCTGCAAAGTGGCCGTGAAGCCATCGATCTGTATTACAGGAGTCGTACATGTTCAAAGATTCGTCCGAGGTACTGAGCTACATCAAGGAGAACGACGTCAAGTTCCTTGACATCCGTTTCACCGATCTCCCGGGTGTGCAGCAGCACTTCAACATTCCTGCATCGACGGTCGACGAGGCGTTCTTCACCGAAGGCCAGCTGTTCGACGGTTCGTCGATCCGCGGCTTCGCGAGCATCCACGAGTCCGACATGCAGCTCATCCCCGATGTCACCACCGCCTATGTCGACCCGTTCCGCGAGGCGAGCACCCTCGTGATGATCTTCGACATCTACAACCCGCGCACGGGCGAGATCTACTCGAAGGACCCGCGTCAGGTCGCCAAGAAGGCCGAGAAGTACCTCGCCTCCACCGGCATCGCCGACACCGCGTTCTTCGCCCCCGAGGCCGAGTTCTACATCTTCGATGACGTGCGCTACTCGGTCACCGCCAACTCCAGCTTCTACAGCGTCGACTCGGAAGAGGGCGCCTGGAACACAGGCCGTGAAGAAGAGGGCGGAAACCTCGGAAACAAGACCCCGTACAAGGGCGGCTACTTCCCGGTGAGCCCCGTCGACAAGACGGCGGACCTCCGCGATGACATCACCCTCAAGCTGATCGACGCCGGCTTCATCCTCGAGCGCTCGCACCACGAGGTGGGCACCGGCGGACAGCAGGAGATCAACTATCGCTTCGACACGATGGTCCACGCGGCGGACGACATCCTGAAGTTCAAGTACATCGTCAAGAACACCGCAGAAGAGTGGGGCAAGGTCGCGACCTTCATGCCCAAGCCGCTCTACGGTGACAACGGCTCCGGCATGCACACGCACCAGTCGCTGTGGAACGACGGCAAGCCGCTGTTCTACGACGAGGCCGGCTACGGCCAGCTCAGCGACCTGGCTCGCTGGTACATCGGTGGCATCCTGGCGCACGCGCCGGCGCTGCTCGCCTTCACCAACCCGACGCTGAACAGCTACCACCGTCTGGTCAAGGGCTTCGAGGCTCCGGTCAACCTGGTGTACTCGGCCGGCAACCGCTCCGCGGCGATCCGCATCCCGATCACGGGCTCCAACCCGAAGGCGAAGCGCATCGAGTTCCGCGCTCCGGATGCTTCGGGCAACCCGTACCTGGCCTTCGCGGCGCAGCTCATGGCGGGACTCGACGGCATCAAGAACCGCATCGAGCCGCACGAGCCGGTGGACAAGGACCTCTACGAGCTTCCCCCCGAGGAGGCCAAGGACATCCCCCAGGTGCCGAACTCGCTGCTCGACTCCCTCGACGCACTCGCGGCCGACCACCAGTTCCTCCTCGAGGGCGGCGTGTTCACCAAGGAGCTCATCGAGACCTGGATCTCGTACAAATACGAGAACGAGATCCTCCCGATGGCGCAGCGTCCGCACCCGTTCGAGTACGAGCTGTACTTCGGGGTCTGACCCTTCTCACGAAAGCGCCCCGCTGGCTTCGGCCGGCGGGGCGCTTCTGCGTCGATGGATGTCAGCGGAGGGTGCCGAACGCGTGCAGTCCGAGATCGCGGCTCAGGGCGTCGCTGACGGCGTGCCCGCGCACACTGGTGCCCCGTTCGTCGAGGGGCGGGCTGATGACCGCGGCACCGAGCACGCCGGGAGCGGAAAGCACGATCGCCCCTGAGACGCTCGACTTCGCCGGCACGCCCACTTCGCGCATCCAGCGCCCGGAGCCGTCGTAGACGCCGCACGTCGCCATCACCGACACCACGTCCCGGGCGATCGCGGCGGAGACGACCCGCTCGCCGATCACCGGGTTTCGCCCGCCGTTCGCGAGGGTCGCGCCCATCGTCGCGAGGTCGACGGCATCCACCATCACCGCGCACGCTCGCGCGTAGACGGCCACTGCCTCGTCGGCGCCGACGCGCAGCGTGCCCTCCGCGCGCATCAGATGGGCGAGGGCATGGTTCCGGTCGCCGAGCACGTGCTCTTCGTCGGCGACCTCTTCATCGAATCGCAGATCGCGTCCGGCGAAGGCCGAGAGCCCGGCGAGGATCCGCTCGGTGCGCGCATCCGCGTCGTCGCCGTCGACGAGGGAGGCGGTGAGCAGAGCGCCCGCGTTGACCATCGGGTTCGGGGGCCGGCCGGTGCCCGTCTCGAGCTTGATGGCGTCGAAGGCCTCGCCGGTGGGCTCGATGCCCACCCGGTCGAGGGCCTCTCCCCCGGTGTCGTGCAGCGCAAGAGCGAACAGGAACGGCTTGACGGCCGATTGGATGCTGAACCGCGCGTCGGACTGCGCGCTGCGGACGATGTGCCCCCCGACGGTCACGAGCGCGATGCCCAGGAGATCGGGGTCGGCATCGGCGAGTTGCGGGATGCTCTCGTCCACCACCCCGCCGTTCTCCCGCTCCGCACGCTCGCGCAGGTCGTCGAGGTCGTAGAGGCGTGGATCCGTTGCGGCGCTCATCGCCCCAGCCTCTCACGCGTCGGTGGCGGCGCTAACGATCAGCTCGCCGGGTCGTAGCCGAACTCGCGCAGCTCCTGTGGGCAGCGGCATGCAGCGGCTACCCGGCCCGCCCACTCGACGGCATCTTGACGGGACGGCAGCTCGAGTACGAGGAATCCCCCGGTGATGTTTACACCCGGATAGGTCTCGTCGCTCACCGCGCCGCGCCCTGTCACGAGCACCGGCTCGATGTCGGTGTCGATACCGCCGCCGAAGACATAGACGCCCGCGGCTTTCGCCTGTTCGATGACGGCGTGCGAGTCGGCGACGACGGACGGGAACTCCTCCTCGGCGAGAACCATGGCATCGGCCGGGAACGAGATGAGGTACTTGGTCATATGACGATGCTCCTCCACTCGCATCACATGTTCAACGACTGCGCAAGCCCCAGCGGTCGGCTTGACCCGACCGCGGCCGAGTGGTCAACTGAGAGGTCTGCACTACCGAGGGGGAGCCCATGCGCCGCAAGAAGACGGTCGCGATGACCGAGACGATCGAATCCGGTCCTGCGAACGACCGCTCATCGCGTCGGGTCGCGTCGGTGACGGCCGCCGCCCGCACGAACCCGTTCATGTTCGGTCTCCTCGGAGCGCTGGGCGTGCTGGTGGCATTGGCGATCGGCGGCATGGTCGATCAGCTGGCCACCGTTTTCGTGTACATCGGGGTCGCGCTCTTCCTCGCTCTCGGACTCGACCCGATCGTCTCCTTCATCGAGCGCAAGCTCCCGCGTCCCGCTGCGGTGACCATCGTCGTCGCCGCCGTGCTGCTCGCCTTCGCGGGCATCATCCTCGCCGTCGTCCCCCTGCTCATCGAGCAGGTCACGAACCTGATCGACAACGGCCCGCAGATGGTCGAGGACTTCATGGCCAGCGCCTGGTATGAAGATGTGAGCGCCCAGTTCGGCTCCACATTCGAGGATGCCGCGGCCGGCGTGTTGAGCTTCGTGCAGGACCCCGGCAACATCCTGAACATCAGCGGTGGCGTGTTCGCCGTCGGAGCGGGCATCGCGGGCGGTTTCACCGGGGTCGTCGTCGTCCTGATCCTCACCCTCTACTTCATGGGCTCGCTGCGCAGCATGAAGCGCGTGGCCACCCGCTTCGTTCCGGCCTACCAGCGCGACACGTTCAGCGGGCTCCTCGAGGATGTCTCCGGCGCCGTCGGACGCTATGTGATGGGCCAGGCGAGCCTGGCGCTCGTCAACGGCATCCTGAGCCTGATCTTCCTGAGCATCATCGGGGCACCGGTCCCGGCGCTGCTCGCTCTCATCGCCTTCATCGGATCGATGATCCCCTTGGTCGGAACGCTGGCCGCATCGATCATCAACTCGCTGATCTGCCTCTTCATCAGCCCGGTGACCGCTTTGATCGCGATCATCTACTACCTGGTCTACATGCAGATCGAGGCCTACGTGCTGTCGCCGCGCATCATGAGCAAGGCCGTCGCGGTACCGGGTGCCCTCGTCGTGATCGCCGCGGTGGCAGGCGGCGCGCTCGGGGGCATCCTCGGCGCTCTCGTCGCCATCCCGATCGCGGCGAGCATCATCATCATCGTCCAGAAGGTCGTCTTCCCGGCTCAGGACCGCAAGAAGACGCCCCCGGTGCTCAGCGCACCGTGAGCGCGCCCGGCTGAACGCGGACCGCGAAGGACGTGATCTCGCCCATCTCCTCGCCGTCGATCTCGAAGATCAGCGGCTGGGAGAGCTCGACCTGCAGACGTTCTGCGGTGAGGTGCTGGGTGGATTCCGTGCTCACGGCATCTTCGCCCCGTGTGAGCAGGCGGCGGATGCCGTTGTCCCAGACGACCGAACGCACGGTGTCCATCCACTGCAGAACCCCGTCGGAGCTCAGGAGGAGCACGTCGAGGAGTCCGTCGTCGAGTTGAGCGTCCGGAAGCAGTCGGATGCCGCCCTGCAGCATTCCGCAGTTCCCGATCAGCATGGTGTGGCCGCGGACCTCCTGCGGCTCTTCGTCGTCGCGCGTGACCATGATGTCCGTCATCTCGGTGCCCGACAGCGCACGCCCCATCGCTTCGACGTAGGCGAGCCAGCCGGCGCGGTCCTTGAGGTCGTCATTCGTCTCGACGAGCATCTGCGCGTCGATGCCGAACCCGACCATGACCATGAAGGCGCGGCTCTGCCCGTCGAAGTCGACCCATCCGACGTCGATGTGCTGGGGGGTGGAGTCACGCACCCGCTCCAGCGCCGACGCGATGCTGTCCAGGGGCACCCCGAGGTTGCGCGCGAGCAGGTTCCCGGTGCCCTGAGGCACGATTCCGAGCGCGACCTCCGTCGCAGCGAGCGCTTCGGCCACGGCCCGCACGGTGCCGTCGCCGCCGACCGCGATCACGATGTCGCACCCGGCCTCGACCGCATCCGCTGCCATTCCCCGACCGGGGTCTTCGACGCTGGTCTCCCACCACTGCACGGCGGCATCTGCACCGAAGACGGCGTCGACAGCAGACCGCAACGACTCCTCGTCGATCTTCGAAGGGTTCCAGACGATGCCGATGCTCGATGCGCTCATGACGCAAGCCTGGGGTGCGCAGACTCGGATGGCAAGTCGACACCCTTTCAGCCGTAGAACTCCTGCTCGAACGCCTTGCGCGCACGGCGGGTCACACCGAGGTACTCCTCTTCGAGCTCCGTCGCGGATCGATCCGGATAGCCCAGAATCCGCGCGATCGCGTCGAGCTCACGGCGGTCGGCGGGGAGTACGTCACTCGTTCGGCCGGTGAGGATCGTGATCGCCGAGCGCAGCCGGCTCGCCAGCAGCCATGCCTCGCGCAGACGCTCGGCGGCCTCCTCCGGGATCAGCCCCGCCTCCACGGCCGCCGCCAGCGCTCCCAGTGTCGATGTCGTGCGCAGACCGGGCACCGCGTGGGCATGCTGGAGCTGAATGAGCTGGACGAGCCACTCCACGTCGCTGAGCGTGCCGGGACCGAGCTTGAGGTGGCGCCGCGGGTCGGCGCCCTGCGGCAGCCGCTCTCCCTCGACCCGAGCCTTGATGCGCTTGATCTCGCGGGTGCCCTGCAGATCGACGGCCGACGGATAGCGGATCGTGTCGGCGAGTTCGGTGAATCGGGCGATGAGCTTCGCGCTGCCTGCCACACCGCGCGCACGGAGCAGCGCCTGAGCCTCCCACGACAGCGACCACCGCCGGTAGTACTCCGCATACGCCTCGATCGACCGGACGACCGGTCCGTTGCGCCCTTCGGGTCGCAGGCCCGCGTCGAGGTCGAGAGGAAGCCGATGGTCGGTGACGTGCTCGCGCAGTCCGGCGACGATCTTGGTCGCCAGTGCCTGGGCCCGCCCGGGATCGACGCCGTTCGCGTCGTACACGTAGAGGATGTCGGCGTCGGAGCCGAATCCGAGTTCCGCTCCACCGAACCGCCCCATCGCGATCACGGCGAAGTCCAGCGCGTCGTCCTCCGGGGGAACGACCTCGCGCTGCACGGCACGCAGCGCCGCCTGGATCGTCGCTTCGGTGATGTCGGTGAGCGCCGTCGCCACGTCTTCGATCGTCAGGACGTCGAGCACACCGCCCATAGCCGTGCGCAGAAGCTCGCGGCGCCGAAGGGCCCGGACGGCTCGGAGCGCGTCGCCGATCGTATCGTGGCGGGTCTGGATCGCCCGCGCCTCTTCGTAGAGGGCGGCACCGCCACGCGGTCTCAGCAGTTCGGTGCTGTCGAGCCAGGCGACGGACTCCGGGATCCACTCCATGAGTTCGCCGATGTACCGCGACGACGACAGAAGACGCGTCAGGCTCTCTGCCGCGCCCGACGAGTCTCGCAGCATGCGGAGGAACCAGTGGGTGTTGCCGAGTCGCTCGCTGATGCGCCGGAAAGCGATCAGCCCGTAGTCGGGATCGCTGCCGTCCGCGAACCAGCGCACCATCACCGGCATGAGGTGGCGTTGAATGGTCGCCTTGCGGCTGAGGCCGCTCGTCAACGCCCCGATATGGCGCAGGGCTCCTGCCGGATCCCGGAAGCCGATCGCGGCGAGTCGATCGTGCGCCTGCGCCGTCGACAGAGAACGTTCCCCTTCGGGGAGCGCAGCCACCGCGCTGAGGAGCGGCCGGTAGAACAGTCGAGTATGGATCTCCCGCACTTCGCGGCGCACGCTCTCCCAGCGGGCCCAGATGCCGTCGCCACTCTCCGCGAGTCCTGTGCTCCTCGCCAGCACCCGCAGGCCTCCCGGCGTGCGGGGCATGAGGTGCGTGCGGCTGAGCTCGCGCAACTGCAGGCGGTGCTCCATCAACCGCAGCACGCGGTAGTCGTCGGCGAAGGTGGATGCCTCGGTGCGACCGATGTAGCCGCCTTCGACGAGGGCATCGAGGCTCTCGAGCGTTCCCCGCGTGCGGAGCGAGGCATCGGTGAGTCCGTGGACGAGCTGCAGGAGCTGCACGGTGAACTCGATGTCGCGCAGGCCGCCCTCGCCGAGCTTGAGCTGATACGGCGCATCCTCGGGGTCGATGTGCTCCTTCACGCGCTCACGCATGCGCTGCACGCTGTCGACGAAGTTCTCCCGTGCGGCGCTCGACCAGATCTTCGGCTGTACGGCCGCGATGTACTCGGCGCCGAGTTCCGCATCTCCGGCCAGTGGCCGCGCCTTCAGCAGAGCCTGGAACTCCCAGCTCTTCGCCCAGCGGTCGTAGTACGCGAGATGAGAGGCCAGCGACCGCACCAGAGCGCCCTGCTTGCCTTCGGGGCGCAGGGCGGCATCGACCTCCCACAGGGGCGGTTCCACCTCGATCCCGTCGAGACCGCGCATCGTCTCGCGGGCGAGTCTGGTCGCGATGTCGATAGCCCGCGCCTCGCTCACCATCTCTTCATCGGCCGTGCCGCCGACGAAGATCACATCGACGTCGCTCACGTAGTTGAGTTCGCGCGCTCCCGCTTTTCCCATCCCGATGATCGCGAAGCGCACCGCCGCGATCTCGCGTTCCGGTATCGAATCGCGAAGCCGGCTCCGTGCGACGGCCAACGACGCCTCGAGGGCGGCGCCGGCGGCATCCGCCAGTGCGGCGGCGACGTCGGCGAGAACCTCGACGGGAGCGTCATGCATCACATCGAAGGCGACGATCGCCGCCAGGTTGCGGCGATAGGCGACCCGAACAGCCACCAGCGCCGCATCATCGCCGGCGCCGGCGAATCCGTCGACCGCGTCCACCGCATCGAGCAGACGCGCACGCAGGTCATCGGCCGTCGGAAGCGTGTCCGACGGCTCCGCGAGCACGGAGAGCTGCTCCGGATGCCTCAGGAAGAAGTCGGCCAGCCCTTCGGATGCCCCGAACACGCGCCATGCTCGACGCTGGGCTTCTCCCCCATCGAGGAGAGCCGCGAGCGGCGCCGGATCGCGACGGGCGACCCGCAGCATTCCGCGCACGGCCGCATCGGGGTCGGCGGCGTCGGCACCTGTGAGCACCGCGGAACGTTCACGACCGAGGAGATCCGCGAGCTCGGTGAGGCAGGCGGCCGCCTCACCGAGATCGTCGAAACCCAGCCGGGCCAGAGCGGAGAGCGAGACGGAGTCGTCCGGACGGGCCATACGCGCGCCTCAGAGAAGCTCGAGATTGTTCTTCAGCTCGAGGGGCGTGACTTGACCGCGGTACGCCTCCCACTCCTTGCGCTTGTTGAGCAAGACGTAGTTGAAGACCTGCTCGCCGAGAGTCTCGGCGACGAGCTCGGACTGCTCCATGTACTCGAGAGCGTGGTCGAGGCTGGCGGGCAGCGAGGCGTAGCCCAGCGCGCGGCGCTCGGCATCGCTGAGCGACCACACGTTGTCCTCCGCCTCCGGGGGCAGCTCGTACTCCTCTTCGATGCCCTTCAGGCCGGCGGCGAGCATCAGCGCGTACGCGAGGTACGGGTTGGCCGCCGAATCCAGCGCACGGTACTCGACGCGCGAGGACTGACCCTTGTTCGGCTTGTACATGGGCACGCGCACGAGTGCCGAGCGGTTGTTGTGACCCCAGGTCACGAAGCTCGGAGCCTCGTCGCCGCCCCAGAGACGCTTGTACGAGTTGACGAACTGATTGGTCACCGCAGAGATCTCGTTCGCGTGGCGCAGAAGCCCCGCGATGAAGTGACGGCCCGTCTTGGAGAGCTGATATTTCGCGCCCTCTTCGTAGAATGCGTTCTGGTCGCCCTCGAACAGGGACATGTGCGTGTGCATGCCGCTGCCCGGGTGGCCGCTGAGAGGCTTCGGCATGAACGTCGCGTAGACGCCCTGTTCGATCGCCACCTCCTTGATGACGGTGCGGAAGGTCATCACGTTGTCGGCGGTGGTCAGGGCGTCGGCGTATCGCAGATCGATCTCGTTCTGACCGGGGCCGCCCTCGTGGTGGCTGAACTCGACCGAGATGCCGAGATCTTCGAGCATCCGCACCGACCGGCGGCGGAAGTCGTGCGCCGTGCCGCCCGGGACGTTGTCGAAGTATCCGGCGGAGTCGACCGGTACGGGGCCTTCCGGACCGTACGACGAGGACTTGAGTAGGTAGAACTCGATCTCGGGGTGCGTGTAGAACGTGAACCCGGCATCCGCAGCCTTGGCCAGCGTGCGCTTGAGCACGTGACGCGGATCGGCGACGGCCGGCTGGCCGTCGGGGGTCGTCAGATCACAGAACATGCGGGCGGTGGGGTCGATCTCACCACGCCACGGCAGAGTCTGGAACGTCGTCGGATCGGGCTGCGCGAGGAGGTCGGACTCGTAGCTGCGCGTGAGCCCCTCGATCGCGGAGCCGTCGAAGCCGATGCCCTCGGCGAATGCCCCTTCGACCTCGGCCGGCGCGATCGCGACCGACTTGAGGGTGCCGATGACATCCGTGAACCACAGGCGGACGAACTTGACGCCACGCTCCTCGATCGTCCGGAGGACGAAGTCTCTCTGCTTGTCCATGACTATTCGGTGCCCTGGCCCTTTCGTGCGTCCCAGCCGGACTCGGCCGCTTCTTCCTCTGCCCACGCGTTCGAGCGCTCGCGCATCTTCTCGGGGGCACGGGCCGCCTCGTCCGCCGTGTCGAACGGGCCGACGCGATCGCTGGACGGCGAGATCATGCCGAACTCGACCTGCTTCGTCTCGAGGTTGTACCAGTACTGCTCATCACCGTCGGTCATGGCCGTCCCTTCGTCGCCTGATGTCACGATCCTATCGGCGTGAGCGGCTGTGGCTAAGCTAAGCGACATGGCAAAAGCGATCGGTGTCGATATCGGCGGCACGGGCATCAAGGCAGGAATCGTCGACCTCGAGCACGGGATCATGGCGTCCGACAGGGTACGCGTGCCCACCCCGGAGGGCGCATCCCCCGATGACGTGCTCACGGCCGTGCAGACGGTCCTGAAAACTCTCGATGTCGACTCGTCGACGATGCCGCTGGGCGTCGCCTTCCCCGCCATCGTGAAGCGCGGCAAGACGTTGTCGGCGGCGAACGTCTCGAAGGAATGGGTCGACTTCGACGCCGAGCGCTTCTTCCGTGACGGCCTCGGTCGCAACATCGTCTTCGTCAACGATGCGGATGCTGCGGGCGTCGCCGAGGCACGCCACGGTGCTGCTCGGGATGTGCGCGGTTTCACCCTGCTCACCACGCTCGGAACGGGTATCGGATCCGCGTTCCTCTACGACGGCGTCCTGCTCCCCAACACCGAACTCGGTCACCTGAATTTCCGCGAGTACGAGTCCGTCGAGCAGTGGGCGGCGACATCGGCTCGCGAACGCGACGGATTGACGTGGGCCGAGTGGGCCGAGCGCCTCCAGGCCTTCTACTCGCACATCGAATTCCTCTTCAGCCCCGACCTGTTCGTGGTCGGCGGCGGAGTGTCGAAGAACGCGGGCGACTTCCTGCCCCTCCTCGACCTCAAGACCCCGATCGTTCCGGCCATCCACCGCAACAACTCGGGGATCATCGGCGCAGCCTCGCTCGCCGGCGACTGACACTTCGCGACCATTCGAGAAGAAGGCCCGGTGACCACATGGTCACCGGGCCTTCTCCACGTCGAGGCGAATGGGCCGACCTGTACGCCGGGTTCTGTTCCGGGGTTCTTCGCCCCTTCGACGGCCATCTCTCTCGGCGACACGTTGCCGTGCCGCTCCAGCGGTCTACCCGAGGACTCGGCGAGCCGCGTCAACATCCTCTGTCTGACCTTGCTCCGGGCGAGGTTTACCTGGCGGGACATGTCACCATGTCCCCCGGTGGTCTCTTACACCACCCTTTCACCCTTACCCCCGGCGGACCGGGGGCGGTCTACTCTCTGTGGCACTGTCTCGCGGATTGCTCCGGGTGGGTGTTACCCACCGCCCTGCCCTGTGGAGCCCGGACGTTCCTCGGTGCGGTTGCCCGCCACGCGACCGTCCAGTCGACCCATTCGCGTGCTCAGTCTACGTGTCGACCGCCATCGCCCGCTCGGCCCCGGTATCTTCCGCGCCGACTACTTCTCAGCCGACTGCGTGATGCGCAGGTCGAGGGGCACGTCGATCGGGAAGGTCCCGAAGAGGCGCGTCGTGGCGACGGCCGCCGCTTCGCGCACGGCGTCGGCTGCGGCATCCGCCTGTTCTGCGGGGACGTGCAGGATCACCTCGTCGTGCAGGAAGAACGCGAGGTGCGCCGCCGAGGCGAAGGGACCGGATGCGGGCGCGGGCTGTTGCGCGGCATCCAGCTGCTGCAGACGATGCCGGATCTCGGCGAGCCAGATCAGCGACCATTCCGCGGCGGTTCCCTGCACGATGAAGTTCCGCGTGAACCGCCCCCAGTCACGTGACCGGCGACGCGCCAAAGCGACGACCGCTGCATCGGTGTCCGCGGCCGTCGCAGCCGACTGGAGCGACGCCCACTCCGAGGACGGTCGCGGGGAGGAGCGGCCGAGCCACGTCGAGACGACCCCTCCGTCCTCGCCGGTGCGAGCTGCCGCATCGACGAGAGCCATCGCCTTCGGATAGACCTTCCTCAAACGCGGCACCAGTCGACCGCTGTCGCCCGTGGTCGCCCCGTACATCGCACCGAGCACGGCGTACTTCGCCTCTTCGCGGGTCGCCACCGCGCCGGAATCGACGACACCGGCATACAGATCCGTGCCGCGAGCCGCACGCGCCATGGCCTCGTCGGCTGCCATGGCAGCGAGCATCCGGGGCTCGAGCTGCGCCACGTCGGCGACGACCAGCACCCACCCGGGGTCGGCCCGAACGGCGGGACGGAGGCTCCGGGGCAGTTGCAGGGCGCCACCGCCGGACGATGCCCAGCGTCCGGTCACCACCCCACCGGGGATGTACACCGGCCGGAACCGTCCGTTCTGCACCCATTCCGCCAACCAGACCCACCCGTTGGCGCTGAGCAGACGGGAGAGCTTCTTGTACGCGAGCAGGGGCTCGACCACCGGATGATCGTGCTCCGCGAGTTCCCGCCGGCTCGTCGACTCGACGTGCACTCCCGCTCGATGCAGTGCCCGGAGGAGCTTCGGTTGGCTGTCGAGGTGCAGGGTCGGCGCATCGAGGAGACTCCGCACCCGATCTCCGAGCTCGACCATCCGGCTCGGCAGCCCGCCGCCGAGAGGACGCGCTCCCAGCGTCTCGGTCAGGAGCCCATCATGGACCGACTCGTCCCACGGCACCCCGGCGGCTCGCATCTCCTCCGCCACGAGTCCGCCGGCGGATTCCGCGGCGCACAGCAGCGCGAGCCGGCCGTCTGCGGCGGCATCGATCACACGACGCTGGTCACGGTACTGATCGAGCACCTCGGCGACCGCATCACCCGGAGCGTCGGCGTCGACCAGGTCGAACAGCGCCGGGGCGCTCTCGACGGCCTCGCGCCGCACCCAGGTGTGCGAGGGTGCGAGCGGATGCGGGACGCTCGCCGTGTCACGAAGGATGGCGTGGCACAGGAGGAGGTCATGGGTGCGAGAGAGCCGGATGCCCGCGGCGAGCAGCATCGGATAGAGGTCGCGTGTACTGCGGAGGATCCAGCGCGGCGCAGCATCCTGCTCCACCTGGGACACCCAGGCGAGGAGGTCGCTCGCGTCGTGTCGAACGCGCGAGCGTTCCTCTCCGAGCGCATCGATCTCGACCGCCGTGTAGGTCTCATCGTCGTGGGCGATGAGGGCGACGCGTCGTTCCGCGGAAGCGCTCGCGCTCATCGTCGAGGGAGCGCCGCGAGTGTCACAGCCCGGATTCCTCCGTGCGCACCAGGATGCATCCGCACTCGGGACAGAAGACGACGGTATCGTCCGCAGCGCGGCGGATGTCATTGAGGTCTGTGCCGGGCAGGACCATGCGGCAGCCCTCGCACGTGCCCCGGCTGATCAGCGCGGCACCGGCGCTGTTCGCCGAGCGCTGCGTGTATTCGGCGAGCAGCGGTGCGGGAACGTTCTCGGCGACGGCCGCCCGGTCCCGGGCGAGCTGCACACCCAGCTCCGCAGCCGCGGCGACATCCGCCTTGCCCTGCGCGCTGAGCGTCGATCCCTCGGACGTGGTGATGTCGATCAGCGCCTGCTGCGCCGCGACGGCGGCATCGGCCTCTTCGAGACGGCCCATGACGTCGAGCTCCGCGTCTTCGAGGTTGCTCTGGCGCTGGGTGAGGCTGGCGATCTCGTGCTCGAGGGCCTGCGCGTCTTTCGGGTTCGTCGCGACGGCGAGACGCTCCACGTCGCGTGCGCGCCGCTTCTCGACCAGCGCGACGTCGGACTCGAGACGCGTCAATTCGGTGCGCACGTCGTCGCGCGTGCCGGTGAAGGCGGTGAGCTCGCGCAGCTGCTCTTGGCGGATGGCGACGAGCTCGGTGATGCGAGCCGCCTGCGAAGGATGGGTTCGGGCGCGATCCGCCTGCGCGATGCGCCGGTCCAGGTCGGCGATGTCGAGCAGGATGCGCTGATGTTCGGGGCTGGCGTTCACGCTCTCAAATCTATCGTCTGCGTCGGACGTGGCGTTACTGCACGTCGCCGTCGACGTAGAACCATGTCCGGTCCTCGCGCACGAACCTGCTGCGCTCGTGCAATGAGCCCCGGTGCTCACCCTGCCGCCAGTGCGCTTCGAACTCGACGATCCCGGTGGTGTCGAACGGTCCGCCCGCCTCATGCCCGAGCACGACCAGACGGCGCCAGCGCAGATCGTCTTCGAAGTCGACGTCCGCCGGGCGGTTCGACGGATGCCAGGTCGCACGCAGGTAATCCGCCCGCTCCAGCACGAACGCCGAGTAGCGGGATCGCATCAGGCGTTCGGCTGTCGGTGCAGCCGCGACTCCCCGCAGCAGAGGTCCGCAGCACGCGCCGAAGACGTCACCCGACGAGCAGGGACAGCGATCCGAGTCGTCCGCATCGATGTCATCTGACGCCATGTGGGCCGCTCGTGTCATGCCCCCAGCGTACGCTCGAACAACCGACCACGAAGGAGCACCGTGAGCACCCACCCCACCATCCCCACGTTCACCGCCCACAACGGATTCGCCCTGCCGGCGATCGGTCTGGGAACCTACGCGCTCAACGGCGATGCGGGTGCGGACGCCGTCACCGGGGCGCTGGGAGCGGGATACCGACTGGTCGACACCGCGTTCAACTACGAGAACGAGGGTTCGGTGGGCCGCGGCGTGGCCGCATCCGACGTCGATCGCGCGCAGATCATCGTCACGACCAAGCTCCCGGGCCGCCACCACCCGTCGGCGAAGGCCCGCACGAGTATCGAGGAGAGCCGGTCGCGACTCGGCCTCGACATCACCGATCTGCACCTCATCCACTGGCCGAACCCCGGCCAGGACGAATACGTGCAGGCGTGGGCGGCGCTGGTCGATGCGCAGCAGCGCGGCGTCGTGCGGCAGATCGGAGTCTCGAACTTCCTTCCCGAGCACCTCGAGCGCATCGAGCGCGAGACGGGCGTGCGTCCGGTCGTCAACCAGATCGAGGTGCACCCCTACTTCCCGCAGGAGGAGCAGATCGCGTACCACCGCGAGCACGGCATCCTCACCGAGGCATGGAGCCCGCTCGGCCGTGCGAAGGAACTGCTCGACGAAGACGTGATCCGCGAGGTCGCCGCTTCGCACGGCATCTCCCCCGCCCAGACGGTTCTCGCGTGGCACGTCGCTCGCGGAGTCGTCTCGATCCCGAAGGCGTCATCGCTCGAGCACCAGGTCGCGAACCTCGCCTCCGCCGAGGTCGCGCTCGATGAGGCCGAGGTGTTGGCGATCACCGGGCTCGGACGCCCGGACGGTCGGCTGTTCGATGCTGATCCCTCGCGCCACGAGGAGTCCTGAGCCCCGCTCAGACCCGTTGCGTTCCCAGCACCCGCAAGAATTCGAGCTTGCTCGCGGCCTCGCTGCCCGGGGTGGCGGTGAGCACGATGAGCGCCTGAGACTCGTCTTCGGTGAAGAGTGCCTGGCAGTCGACCTCGATCTCGCCGAGTTCGGGGTGCACCATCGTCTTGTGCTGCTCGAAACGGCGCCCCACCTCATGGTCGTCCCAGAGGGTGAGGAACTCGGGGTTGCGCGTGCTCAGCTCCTTGACGATCTCGCCCGCCCGTGACCGTGCGCCCATGACACCGTGCGCGGCGCGCAGGGAAGCGACCAGCGCACGACTCTGACGGGCGTGGTCGATCTCGCGGTACCGACGACGCTCGGTGTCGGGGTGGGCGAACCAGCGATAGATGCCGCTGCGGTCGAGCCCGGTGAGAGCGCTCGAATCGCCGAGCAGCGCGCGCGCCGCATCGTTCTGCACCAGCACCTCATCGAGAACCGAGACGACGAACGCCGGGGTGTCGTGCAGACGATCCAGCACGCGCAGGATGCCGGGGCGCACGTAGTCCGTGACCTGTGCACGGTCCGGGGCGCTGTAGCCGCACAGCCGATACAGATAGTCGCGCTCATCCTCGCTGAGACGCAGGGCCCGGGCGAGCGCCGCCAGGATCTGCAGGCTCGGCTGCGGTCCCCGCCGCTGTTCGAGGCGCGTGTAGTAGTCGGTCGACATGGTCGCGAGCTGCGCGACCTCTTCGCGCCGCAGACCGACGGCGCGACGGCGCGCCCCCTCGCTGAGCCCGACGTCGGCGGAGGTCAGGGCCTCCCGGCGTCGGAGGAGGAAGTCGGCCAGCGCGTCACGATCCACCCGAGAAGTATCTCCCGCTCGCGGAATCCGATCCAGGGATTCCCCGTCCCTGGATCGGCGCTCTCTGGAGCCATCGGCACGGTGGGATCAGGCTGAGAGCATGAACATCAGCGGAAACACCATCTTCATTCCGGGTGCGACGAGCGGCATCGGTCTGGCGCTCGCCCTGAGCCTGCACGATCGCGGCAACACCGTGATCGTCGGCGGGCGCCGAGCCGAGCTTCTCCAGACGATCGCCGCCGAGAACCCCGGTCTCCACACCGTGCAGATCGACACCACGGATCCCGCGAGCATCGCCTCGGCCGCGCGGTCCGTGCTCGCGGAGCATCCGACGCTGAACGTGCTCGTCGCGATGGCGGGCGTCATGCGCGCCGAGGATTGGACGGCACCCGCAGGATTCCTGGAGAGCGCTGAGAACACGATCACCACGAATGTGCTCGGTCCGATCCGCCTCATCGCCGCCTTCGTCGAGCACCTGCAGACGATGCCGGATGCCACGATCATGACCGTGTCCTCTGGCCTCGCTTTCGCTCACCTGCGCGTCACGCCCAGCTACAACGCCAGTAAGGCGGCGATCCACATGCTCAGCGAGTCGCTGCGGCTGCAGCTCGCGGAGACGACCGTCTCGGTGCTGGAACTCGAACCGCCCGCCGTGCGCACGGCTCTCATGCCCGGTCACGAGGTCAACGAGGCGGCGATGCCGCTCGACGAGTTCATCGACGAGGTCACCGCCCTGATCGAATCACAGCCCGAGGCGACCGAGATCCAGGTCGAGCGCGTGAAGTTCCTGCGCTATGGCGAGGCACGCGGCGACTACGACCAGGTGGTCGCGGTCTTGAACCGGACCGACCCGCACGGGCGTTGAATCGAGTCGGGGGGGGGGGGGGCCGGGGGCCCCCCCCCCCCCCCCCCCCCCCCCGGGGCCGGGGGGGGGGGGGGGGGGCACGCGCCAAGGTGACGCGACAAATACTGCGGTGCCGGGTGGGGCCCGAGAGGCCACTACT